>CAYOLE010000017.1:0-23727 GCA_964404705.1 uncultured Rhodohalobacter sp.
GACGGAATTGTGGAGAAGCGGCCGGATACTGGAAGCGAATTTGTAAATTTTAGAGTCAGGAGCCAGGAGTCAGGAGTCAGGAGTTTGATTATTGACCTAAGTCTTCTGCGGATGCCGCAATCTGCAAGTGATTTTGGATATTGTTTATAATATCCTGCTCATTTTCTTCATCTCTCGGATCCAGAAATTCCCCTTCATCATTGATAAATACAGTGGCCACGTCAATATTTTTTCTTATCGCTATCGTTTCATTCTCATCGCTTAACTGCACAGGAGAATAATCAAATCTCTTTTCGAATATTTCCGAGGATTTAAATTCAAAACTCATTTCATTTACCACGCCTTTTATGACAACTGAGTAATTAACCTCTTCACTAAAAAAGTCGTCATCCATAATACCGGTTCTGTTTTGAATAGGCTCCAGGTGCATTTTATACCCATCAAAATGGAAATCATCGCTAAAACCAAGACCAACGTCAATAATAAGTCTGAAATCAGTTATTTCTTCAGTATAGGCAAATATCATTGCCGTTAAAATGCCACTCGTTTCAAGTTCAAGATCATCCGCTCCAAAAAGACTGAACCTGTCAATTGCGAATTTGAATTCTTCTATAACAATTTCGTTATCATCTATCTCGATTGTTTCAGCGATATTATCTGCTTTAAAAAACATCGCAACATGTTTTTCAGCAGGTGGAGGATCACTCGATAAACATGATGCAAATATGAAAAGTGCACACAGTAGTATTGGGGTATATTTGATCATTATATAAAGGTTTAAATAGAGAACGTAACCAACAGCATATCTGTCGAAATAGTATAAATCTTAATTTTTTAGCATTTCACGATAGTCAGAAAATTATTGTCCCAGGTAACGATTCACAAATTTAAAGGTTAACGGTTTGTAAGTGCATATCATCTAAAAAAGATGAATTTCAAACTTTAAATATTCTTTTATCTGATGGCGTAACTATATAAACACAAAAAAGCCATACCCTCTCCGGTATGGCTTTTCTGTCAATAAATATTAAACACGACTCTAACCGCGAATAAATATATTTGTTGTGCTAAGGTTTTCTGCAGCATCTACGCCATCAGAAGCACCATCAAGGTTTAATGTTAACCGTACTTCACTTCCTTCAGGCACACTGTCAGCAATCACTTCAATTTGAACATTTACAGTACTTGAACCCGACTCCAGCGTTACCGGAGATGATGATACAAGATTGTAGTGTGTACCCGCTTCGGCGGTTGAGCTGCCATCAACACTAAAATTCACAGACAAGTCGCTGTCACGCTGTGCACCTATCAACTGAATTTCAACAGCTGTTCCACCGGCGCCTACAGCTACTTCCTGTTCCAGTGGAAAGAATCCCACTACGGGGGGTCCGTCATACACTTTCTCAGCGTCACCTTTGTCGAACAGGTCATTACACCCGATAAAAAAGAGCGGCAATAATGCTAATATTAATAATTTACTTTTCATTGGATAAAATATTTAGAGATTATCTTTATTGAGTTGAGACCCATTAGTAACCGGGGTTTTCAACCAGTTCAGGGTTTACATTTAGGAGACTGGTTCCGAGTTGAGGCAATATTCTGTAAGAATCCGCTCTCATCTTAATTGATCCATCAGGGTTTCTGATGTCTCTTCCCATGCGTTTCAGATCATAAAACCGGTGGCCTTCCAGCGCAAGTTCTCTCATTCGTTCATCCAGAATGAAATCTTCAAAAGCTGTAATGTCAGTAAGTGCAGTTGCGGGTACTGTTCCTGCATTACGGGCATCAAGCAATGTTTGAAGTGGCTCGACTCCGGCAGCAGGATTGTTACCGTCTTTTGCCGCAGCTTCGGCCCAGATCAAGTACATTTCCGAAAGCCTCATAAAAGGAAGATCATCCACGTTATTGCCCTTTGCTCCGTTAAACTTAACAAGCGAAAATCCTTGTTCATTAACCTCTGAACAACCTGTCGGCTGATTAAGTGCTATTCGCTGAGCTTCAGCACAATCTCTATACCAGCCCATTCTATAATCGTCTTCCTCATATTTATCTACAAGATGCTGGGTTGGCAATTGAGCCAGGAAACCATCCGAGGTATATGTAGCAGGACCATCGTTATTAAAACCACCGCCCTCAGTATCCGGGTTTACAACCACCTTAAAAAGTGCTTCCGGATGATTGCCAATGTTTTCATCGAACATGTTTGCCACGCCTTCGGGTGTATCTACCAGATTTCTGCCGCTGTTTGTTATAGCATCCTGGGCAGCTTGGGCAGCCTCACCCCAGTTACTTGCATAAAGATGAACCCGGGCTCTAAGGCCGTCTATAAATGCCTCAGTAACAAATGTATTATTAGGAGCATCATTAACACTAAGCAGGTCTTTTGCCTCCGATAAGTCCTGTAGAATTTGAGCATACACATCATTTACGGAACTTCTGGGGCGAAGATCTGCATCCTCGCGCGTAAATACAGGTTCTGTTCTGATAACAACTCCTTCATCCCAATTGCTTTCCGGGCCCATGTCGAACATGCTGGGATTGTAGCCATACACTTTAACAAGATTGTGCAATGCAAACGCTCTGAGTCCAAGAGCCTCACCCCTGTATTGGTTATAGGTTGCATCGGGTAATACACCATCCTCTACAGCACCTATAATCAGGTTTGCATCCTGAATAACATCATAATGCGCTGCCCAACTGGCGATGTGCGCAGTACCACTTGTACCCACAGCTTGAGTTAATCCCTGGTATCGTGTGGATCCGGGACGGTTACGTGTTTCATCCGTAAACGCACTCGGTGCCACAAAATACTCTGTTCGGTACGCAAAACTTTGATGAAGTTTTGCGTACATAGAAGAACGAAGACCGGCAACACCATCAGGAGATGATAACACCAAATCCGGTTCTACTGACGTGGACGGTTCTACATCTTCCAGTATTTCACTGCAGCCTGCAAACGAGAAAAGCAGAACTCCAACTACCGTATATTTTATTAGTTTAAGTCTATTCATTTTATACCCTGTAAATAATTTTAATTAAAACCTGATTTCAATACCAGCATTGATCTGACGTTCGGTCGGATAAGATGCCGCAGTGAGGTTGTTAAATATATCACGCGGATCAAAAGCCACTTCAGGATCATAATATGGCCATGCAGTCCATGTTAAAAGATTTAACCCTGTGGCAAATACCCTCACATTATTGAGACCTGCTTGTTGTGTCAGACTCTGCGGAAGCTGGTAGCTAAGGGTTACATTTTTCAATCGAATGTAGCTGGCATTGTTAATAGCCTGTGTGCTTAGCTGTGTTCTGTAGTTTGCAGTTTCAGCAAAATCAGTTCCTGCCAGCATTGCACGCGGATATGAAGTAACATCACCCGGTTCTCTCCATCTGTCTTCAACTTCAGTAGTCATATTCATGAGAAAGTCCGGTGTCCGCGTAAAATAGAAGTCAGTGTTTGCAAATGCCCACTGCCCTATACTAAATTGGAAGAATGCATCCAGAGTAAGTCCTCGGTAGCTCAAAGTATTTCCAAATCCTCCAACTGTGTTTGCAACACCATCTTTATATTCAACGGCGTCATCAGCCTGGTTTGGATTATAGGTGATATTTCCATCACCATCGTACCACATCGGGCGGCCGTCAGCGGGATTAACACCGGCGTATCGCGGTACTTGAATCAGACCAATAGGTTGTCCCTCTCGCAATGATTCAAATTGATCATCCGCATCTATATCGGTTCTGTCGGGCAGTTCCAGGATCTCATTATCTATAAATGCAATGTTCAAACGACTACTCCAACTGAACTGCCTGGTAGCCACATTTACAGTACTGATTTCAAATTCGATGCCTTGGTTGCGAACTTTTCCAATGTTTTCTGTGAATTCAGTAAAACCACTATCGGACGGTAATGGTCGGTCGAAGAGAAGTTCAGCATTGTCTTTTTGATAGATATCAAAGGCACCGAACACCCGACCCTGTAGAATCTCATAATCCAGTCCAAGATTAATTTCTCTTGCTTCTTCCCAGCCAAGCAGAGGGTTAGCAAGCTGGTTCGGACGAAGCCCGGTATTGCCCTGATAAGAACCCAGTGCTGAATAAAGGCCTCTTGCAGCAAAGTTACCAATATTGGAGTTACCTGTAACACCATAACCTGCTCGTAATTTCAATTCATCAAAGAAATCAACATCAAAGAAATCCTCTTCACTGATTCTCCACGCACCTGAAACAGATGGGAAGAAACCCCAGCGGGTTTCATCACCAAAGCGCGAATGACCGTCATAACGGGCAACCACATTGAGAAAATAACGCTCATCGTAGTTGTATTTGGCATTGGCAAAATAACTGCCACGCCTCCATTCGTTCTGTACACCAGACGCTGTTGTCGGGTTAGCAGTCGCACTTAAAACTCTGAAAAACGGCGCCGGAAATCCATCACCCTGCACTAATCGGCTTTCGGAAAAATCACGCCTGTACTCAGTACCGACTAATCCGGAAACATTGTGTACATCACCAAAGGTTTGACGAAGATTGGCAACAACGTTTGTATTGAGGTTTCGAACGCTTCTGTTAGCAAAAAACGCAAAACCACCTTCTCCGGGAGCTGCAATCGCAGATCTCCATTGCTCATCTTCTGTACTTCTATAGTCCACACCCACCAGTCCGTTAAAAGTGAGCCAATCGTTGGCTCTGAAAATCAGATTTACGTTACTGATAATTTGGGTAACAGAATTTTCCCGGCTAACTTCTTCTTCCTGTACCGCCGGGTTGTTTGCCAAACCAAATCTTGTGAAAGCATTATAGTCGCCTTCCGGATAAAATGGAAAACTCATAGGTGCCTCGAACATCGCCTGAGAGGGTGGGCAGTTGATAAAATTTCCATCCTGGCATACACCAAATTGAGTAGAATTGGAAACATTCAATCCCAGAGACGTTCTGAATCGGTCACTGATCTGGTGATCAATATTTGATCTCAGGTTCAAACGGGTAAAATCACTGTTGAACGCTGTACCCTCAGTATCTTCATATCCACCGGCAATACGGAATGTAGTGGTTTCATCCCCACCTGAAACGGCAATATTGTACTTTTGAGTCACACCATCACTAAATATGAAATCCTGCCAGTCGGTGTTTGCAAGGTTTGTAGATACACCGGTTTCTTCCAGGGCCGCTGCGATAGGCAGATCCAGGCCATTTGGAGATCTTGCAAATGCATAAGCCTGGCGGTCTTCTTCAGTCCAATCCGGAGATCGGAAGAAGTCGAGCATAGCATTATATCTGTTGGTTCTGTAGGCTTCAAAATCAGGAAGAGCACCTGGGAATGCATATTGCAAACCTTCTGCCATGTAGTCTATATACTGATCAGGAGTGATATAATCCACATTCTGAGCAATCATTCGAACTCCGGATTCAGCACTTGCTGTCACCTGGGTTCTGCCTGCCTGGCCCCGCTTGGTGGTAATAATCACGACACCTGAAGCGGCTTCAGCACCGTAAATAGCTGCAGAAGATGCATCTTTCAATACTTCAATCGATTCAATATCACTTGGATTGATCGCATTTAGTGGTGAAGTACTTGACTGTGTGGATTGCTGAGCAAATGAGATTTGAACACCATCAACAATATAGAGAGGCTCAGATGCAGCATTTATAGAACCATTTCCACGTATATTCACTCTAAAAGCAGCACCAGGATTACCTGATGTAGAGGTAACATTTACACCTGCGGCTCGACCCTGAAGCAGTGATTCTGTGTTTTGTAGCGGAACATTTTCTATATCCTGCGACCGAACACTTGCGATAGAGCCAGTTAATTCACGTTTCGTAGTAACAGCATACCCTGACACTACTACTTCATCGAGCCCTACTGCACCTGCTTCTAATGATATATCTACCTCTAATTCCTGTCCGGCTTCTATGTTAACAGTTTGCCTGAAGGTTCGGTAACCCACAAAAGTAGCTGTTAATGTATAAGTACCTGTAGGAATATTTCTTATTTCATAATTACCATCAACATCGGATACTGAACCACGTTCCAGCTCAGTAAGTAAGATGTTTGCACCAGGCACCGTTTCGCCTGATTCGGCATCTGTTACTACACCTGTGATTGAACCCACCTGGGCGAGAGCAACCTGGGACGTAAGCAGCACCATAGTTAATATGGTTAGTAACTTTTTAAACATACGTAACCTCAATTATTATTAATGATTATTCATTGTAGAAGTATTATTTCGACCATTGGACGAAAATTTTCCTTAATTAACCAATATTTTAACTCAAATGAAATACAAATTTAACGTTTTTTAATATACCAATAGTGGTGTATTCATCATAATCCAGTAGATTTTAGAGCAAGAGTAAGGATTTCGTCTATCTGATTGATAATATTTATCTTTCAGAATAAATAACATTAGGTTCCTTATTTGCCGTTCTTACTTAAACAGGCGATACGAATTATTGAAAACGCTTTCATAATCACAGATTTAATTTAGAGCTGTGGAAATTTTGAGCTAAAATTAATAATATGGCTTTCTTTGAGATAGGGTCAGCTATTTCAACCTTCCCCAAGATGTAACTTGAATAAGTTGAAGAAAAACCCAACTGCCCTATCACTTAATTACAAAATCTAACTCCTGACGATGCAACACATCATCTGCGGAATTCATAAATGTCAGATTTAGTTTATAATTTCCTTTATCAAGCTCATCAGAAATAATCTCTAATATCTGGGCGAACCGAGGTTTCTCTTCTGTATTTTCTATTGTAATGGATGGGCCGCTGCTTCTGCCAAACCTAATGGCTCTGCCTAACCAGCTTCGTTTTCGTTCGATTTCATATGTAAGGCTAAATGAATATAATCCCTTTTCATTTTGCGGAATATTGTAAGCTTCGTAATAAAAATTCAGATTACTCTTTTGTGGAATTTCACCTGTATGGGCAACCGTTAATGTACTTTCTCCATCATCATCTATATAGGAGTACCCTAATACAATATCTGATGAAATAAAAGTATCGGAATCCAGTGCCGGTTTCACGTTTGATTCTGCTGACCCTATCCCTTTTAGATGTTTTTTGAATGTAGATTGTTCATCAACAGATGGATCTTCGTATTCTATTCGATTATGTAATTCAAAATTACTTCCCAGTCTGTTGATCTCATTTATATGCGGTATCTGAATCATAGTCAGATCAAGTGGATCCTTTATATTTGTCAGGTCGGTGATTAATTGTAACGTATCAATATATGAATCCAGGCGTTCGTCAGAATCATTGAATACACTTACACGGTTTATGATTTCGAAATTTTCAAATTCAATATTATCCACGCTGTTATGCCGTCTGAGCTCATCATATTGTATCGCTTCTTCCGGATCCACATCCAGGTAGACGCGCAATACAGGTTTCATCTCATCATTAAGAAATCTGTATACATACATATAAGAATCGATTGAAAAAATTCTGCCGGAATACGAAGATCGCTCCGAAGGGGCCCTGGCTTGGCGCATGATTATACGCGCAGTATTCAAATGCTGAAATTCACGGGCAATAGACTGGCTGAGCCTGTTGGAAGTGCTCATATACCTGTTCATCATATCATCGTATTGCATTCCGAAATAGTCATCTACGGTAGAAAGCTGGCGATAGTACATAAGTTGTAATACAAGTGCGGGAGGAATTATTTCTCCACCACCCATACTTACATCTTCGCCTGCTGCTGCAATATCTGAACGCTCATCACTGGCAATGGACGACAGCCTATCACTGCGGTTGGTGAATGAAACCGATGTGGGTTTATTTCGCCCGGAGATATTATACGCCGCGGTTGGCACGAAATCATCAACCGACTGAACAAGTCTCATTACCTCAGATCCGCTGGAATTACCGAACAGATAAATCACATTTTCATGATTATCCACCAGATCTGAATAAACCCAAACCTCGTAATTGGGATATTCGTGATGATTTCGTACCAAATGCATTGTGTTTTCGATTGCACTGGCGTTAATAGCATCCTCAAGAGTGCCTCCGCCCCCGCCGTCACTCAACCTTGCGGTCAGAAGATATTCAGCGAAACCCGGGTCATATACCAGCATCCCTTCCCTTATCCTGTCAGGTGCACCGTATTTAATATATATTTCACCTCGGTCATCATATGCATGACGGCGGCTGGTTTTGAATTTCTTTGCCACATAATTGCTCCTTTCCCAATGCTCCAAAAGTCGCTCATTGTATTCACCTGTAAGGGTAACCTTCATAGAATTCCAAAACTCAGAGAGTTTTCGGTAAATTTCGGGATTGCCTTCTTCAACCAGTCTTTCCAGGCTGTTGGCTTCGCGTCTTCCCAGTAAGGGTCGGATATATTCGAGATCAGCCAGTAATAATTTTTTATCCTCTTCAGTTACCTCATAAGATGCCAGGCCCCAATAATAAAGTTCGCTTGCCAGTTCATAGTAATCTCTCAGGTTGTGGGTAATTACCGTCTTAATTAAATGATGCCCGATTTTATAATCGGGTTCTGATAGCAAATTTTTTGCCTCTGCCCAAATCGAAACGGCTTTTTCATAATTTCCTTTTTCAAGTTCTACGAGCCCATCTTTTAACAGATCTCTGTCTATAGCATTGTTGCCAGAAATTACAGGGGGTGCCAGCATCAGAAAAAGGACGCTGATGAACGGGATAAGATAGTAGAAAGAATAGTTACTGTGGTCCATAAGCAATCAATCAGGTATATGGTTGAGCAAACCGTGAAAATTCTAAACCTGTCTTCTTTCTCTAATATATAGATACTGATATAATTATAAACATTCACTCTGCTATTTTATTTTAAACTGATTAATCAGAGAAACGAAAAGTTCAATTTCAGATGAGATCTTAACGCATTGTTTTCCGCTCTTTTTCCTTGAATAGTTATTGAATGTGGCAACGTATTTTTAACATCGCTAATATTAATCCCCACTGTATTTGAGCCTCCTTTTTATCATTATACTATTATATAGATATATATAGAGAGATTATTTGCAGATGGACTAAACAGCAAAACTGAGAAGGGAATTTAAATCCCAGATACACTTTTTTATCGCTGATTGAGATATAGATCAAAAGAAAAAAGCCTCCCCAATATTGGAGAGGCTTCGCATATTTTCCGAAGGTGTTATTATTTTAATTCACATCCCACCATACTCTTGTAAGGAAATTGTCGTCACCTTGTCTTTCAATGGCTTCCATCCGGTTCGAATTGTTCAGAGACTGTTCTATAGCTGGATATGATAGCCTCCGAGGTACTTCATCAAGCACTGCCAGTGGACCGGGAGTTAATTCAGGGAATTCAAGCCGTCGCCATTCAAACCAGGTTTCAAGTCCCTGGCTATACAATCCAAGCCACTTCTGAAGAGCCAGTTTCTCCTTGTTTTCCTGGCTCCATCCCTGGCCGGCATTCCATTGAACCTCTGGTTGGGCCAGGTAATCATTAATCTCCTGCTCGGTTATGCCCTCGGGGAACTCACTTTCATCAAATCCCTGATGGTTGAATGCTGCATCTCCGGGAAATCCGCTCAATACAGGTTCAATTCGCTCCTGAGAATAGAGACTCAATGAAGCTTCAACTGCTGAATTATATTGTTCCTCGGCACTCTCATTTGTCCATCCCTTTGCAGCTGCTTCAGCCCGGATAAAAAGAACTTCATTATATGTCATAATTCTTCCAGGAGAAGTGGGAGCTACAAAATAATGACCCATCGTAGAAGCCTGTCCTAATGGGATGCTGTTATCTTCGTCAGCATTGATAACTCCCTGGTAATTGTATCCCCTGGAGTCTGTATAGATTTCTGTAGAAGCTCCACCTTCCGGGTCTTGAGTGCGCATTGGAACTGCATAGATACGCATTCTTGGGTCATCCAGTTCATTCAGCCAGGTTAAAGTGGTATGGCTTATTTTATGATCTTCCCTGGTACGGGCAAAATCATTAACCGGATTATTATTCGGATAGGGCAAATAGTCCAGTTGTGCATTATCATCATGGCTTTCAAATATAGGTAAATTATTATCTATGATATTGCTGATACCGGCAGATGCTTCAGACTCATTTACTTCAGACATTCGTAGCAATACCCTCAAACGAAGTGAATTTCCAAACTTTTGCCATTTCAACATATCTCCGCCATAAATTAAATCAGCCTGGCCTACTGATCCGCCATCAGGATCAATTCTATTCACAGCTTCTTCCAGCATTGAAAGAATTCCACTGTAAATATCTGCTTGTGGATCGTAAGCAGGACTGATAATTCGGTTTTCAGGATCATCAGCCAATCCCTGTATAGCTTCTGAAAAAGGTACATCTCCCCAAATATCAGTCAACTGCTGGTAATTCCATGCGATCAGGATCTCAGCAATTGCCTGGCCGTTTGGATCCTCCGTTTCTATCGCCTTATTTCTGATCTGATAAAGATCTTTTAATGTGGTTGAATAGAAAGACTCCCAAATATTATTGATGAGAGATACCCGACCGGAAAAGTCGTACCGGTCTTCATCTGTATACTGAATTTTGGCATAGCTTTGAGCCCAAACGGCACCAACATAGCCATTCAAACCACTCATACTATATAAGCGGTCTACAGAATTTTCAATTGCCTGTGGCAAAATCAACTCTAAAGGCACATCAGTGGGAGCATTTGGATTATCATTGACTCCATCCAGACCTGTATCACATGAAGTAAAAAATACGCCTGCAATTATAAAGGCTGCTAAATATTTATACAATTTATTATCAAATATCATGATTATATCCTTTTTTTTAGATTCTTATAGTGTGAATCGTACATTGAATCCAACACTTCTGGAAGCAGGGAACTGATTAGATTCCAGACCTTGTACGTTGCCGGTGTTAAATGCAGTTTCCGGATCAATATGAGGTGCTTCTTTGTGAATGATCCATAGATTACGTCCTATAACTGCCACATCTACTGAATTAAATGGCAGATTATCCAACCAGTTTACCGGTAATGTATAGCCCAATCTAAGCTCCCGCAGTTTCACATATGTCGCATCAAAAATATGGGACTCAGAATTACCAAAGAAAGTGCCTCTATTGAAGGCCTGGGCACCAACTTCAATATCATTAGGCGTGCCATCCTGCTTTACAGCACCATCAGCCCATCTTCCCCCGTCAAACACGTAATCACCATCACGGCCTGCGAGAGTTTCTTCCAGAACTCCGGTATATCTGCCGAACATATAGGTAGTGGAAGTAAGTTTTCCTCCATACTTCATGTCAACCAAAAACCCAAGTTCCAATCCGCGGTAATTAAACGTATTGGAGATTCCACCTTTCCAGTCGGCCTGGTAGCTACCAAAGGGGCGGATTTCTGAATCCACTAATGGAATACCGTTGTCACCCACAATTATATTTCCTTCATCATCACGAAGAAATCCACGACCATAAAGTGTGCCGAATTCTTCACCTGGACGTGCTTCCACTGTGGTATCCCACGAGGAACCGAGAATTAATGCATCCAATCCCTCTATGAGTTCAATCACCTCGTTATTATTTTTTGACCAATTAAGGTTCATATTCCATAAGAAGTTTCCAGTCTGTACAGGTGTGGCATTCAATGCCAATTCGATACCTGTATTCTTTACTTCCCCGGCATTAATCACTTGCTCTACAAATCCGGAAGCTCTGGAAATTTCTACAGGGAGAATTTGATCTTCTGATGTTTGATCATAGTATGTTAGATCAAAACCCAGTCGATCATTCAGAAATCGTAATTCTGCACCAAATTCCACAGAAGTAATCGATTCCGGTTTAAGATCAGTATTTGGAATTGTATTTGACAATGAATAGGAAGGTACATCACCAAATGGTGAAGCTGAATTAAATGTAGACTGTAATTGATATGGATCCGTATCATTTCCAACCTGAGTCCAGCCGCCTCTGATCTTACCATACGTCCACCAATCCAAATTCATATCAAATGCATCCGTAAAAATAAAACTCAGGCTTGCGGATGGATAAAAATAGGAATTATTGGCAGCCGGCAAGGTAGATGACCAGTCGTTACGTCCGGTAACATCAAGATACAGATAATCCCTATACCCCAGTGTTGCTGCACCAAAAAAGCTATTAATACGCTTATTAGATTTATAATCATCTACAATCGGCCGAACCGATGTATTGGAAATTGAATATACAAGTGGAACATTTAAGCCAGGGGCCTCAGCTTCATTAAACCTGAATGTTCTGGTTTGAACCTCTGTTCCCAATCTTGCTGACAGATAAAAATCCTGTGTTAAATCCCGTTCAGCATTGACCATAAAGTTAGCTGTCAGTTCATTCACATATCTGACATTTTCACCATATTCCCCATCCGGATCTTGTAATGTATAAACTGCAGTCCAATCTTCGCGTCTTTCAGAATAAAAATCAGTGCCAAGTAACCCTGAAAACGACAACCAGTCATTTACATCATAACTGGATGTAATATTTCCAATAAATCGATCTCTTTCCTGACGATTACCATTCATATACTGAATCCAGAAGGGATTATCGAAATAATTATAATTCCAGTTTACGGGTCTGCCCTCCTCGTTTATATAGTTTTCCCGGAGCCGTTCGGTGTCCAGCTGCCGACCGTACCACTGAGTTAATTGTTGCATAGGATTGGCATCATTATATCCCACACCCGGTCTGTTTCTTCCAATCAGTTTGAAATAATTTGCTCTTGCATCTATTCGAAGATCATCTGATAGTTGAATACCTGCATTTAAACTCAATGTATTCCTGTCAAGAGACTCCGAAGGAAACATTCCATCCTGACGAAGATCGGTAAAAGAGAAACGGAAATTTGCATTGTCATAGTTACCGGCAAGAGAAATATTATTATTTAATGATACTCCTGTATCGAAATAGTCACGAACATTATCCGGCCGTGCAACCCATTCACGTTCGGTACCATCCGGCCATTGCGGAATCATCCGGCCGTCAAGTGGAGGACCCCAGCTTTCATCACCACCGTCGTTAACACCACCACCCCGGCCATCTACAAAGGCAAATTCACCGCCCAGTCCCTGTCCGTATTCGTTCTGCATATCAGGAAGCAGTGAGACATCTTCAAATGTTACCATTGAATTAACGGATATACCGATTCCGTCCTGGCCTTGTCCGCGGCCATCTTTTGTAGTAATAACAATAGCACCGTTCGCTGCCCGGGAGCCATAAAGTGCAGCCGCATTTGGTCCTTTCAGAACTGAGATAGATTCAATGTCGTTTGGATTGACATCCATTGCTGCATTACCAAAATCGATGCCGCCAAATTCTCCTCCCGGATCGAAGTTACTATTGTCAATATAAACCCCGTCTATAATAAACAGAGGTTGATTCTCACCTGAAAGTGAACTTATACCACGCAAAACGATCCGGGACGAACTTCCTAATTGACTACTTGCATTTGTGATCTCTACACCGGCCACTTTACCCTGAAGAGTATTCACAAAATTGGTTTCGCGAGTATTGCTTACCTGATCAGCACTTATACTTTGTGAGGAGTAACCCAGGGAACGCTGCTCACGCTGAACTCCAAAAGCAGTTACAACCATATCATCAAGCATGCTAACATCTGCTTCTAACTCAAAATCAAACGTTGTGTTATTCTCATCTACTGTAATTTCACGCTCTATAGTTCTGTAACCTACAGAACTGATTCGAAATGTATATGTACCGTGAGTTACATTTGAAATTTCATACTGGCCGTCGAAATCAGTAGCATCACCTATTTGGAGATCCACAATAAACACATTCACTTGTGGAATAGGCTCATCATTTTCTGCATCAGTAACCGTTCCTGATATAATACTTGTCTGAGCCATAATCGTGCTTGAAAAAGCACCGAATGCAAAGACAAGTAATAATGTAATCAAAGATGATATTAGCTTATTAATCATAAATAGCCTCTCAATTATTGATTTTTAGTTTGCTTCCTAAATTAAAACTCTAAAAAACGTCTTTCCCAAAGCAAGATACTTTGAATTTAGGGAACCCAAGTAATAACGGGAAAGGTATTATATTTTGTAATCAAAATAAAATGAGCCTGATTCATTCTTTTTAAAAAGGAAAAAGTGATAACCCCCTAAAAACAAACCTTCGAAATAAAGTCAGAAGTATTTTCTTGTTCAAAGTGGAAAGGGTGCACTCAATAACAAGTTCTTATGTCGAACTGAGGTTAAATAGTTTTATCACATCCACATGCAGGATAAATATTTCTTTGCCAATTATTTTTAAATATCTACGTCTAATTACACCTCACCTTTTTTTACCGCTCTTGGAATACCGGTGGGCAACCTGGTTAAAACTTCGTAATTCAGATGATTGCTCATTTCACCGAAAGACGCTACTGTAATTTCCTGCCCTTCTTGTGATCCTATCATCACCACTTCGTCACCTTTTTTAGCTTCCGGCATGTCGGTCACCTCTACTGTAAGCATATTCATATTCACAATTCCGACAACCCTCGCTCTTTGGCCTTTAATTAATACATATCCGGCATTTGTTAAATTTCTTCCAAAACCATGAGTGTATCCTATCGGAACTGTTGCTATTCTTATTTTGCGGCTTGTCAAGAATACATTTCCATAACCAACAAATTCACCTTCTCCCACCCACTTAGTACTCATAATCTCGCTTTTCCAGCTCAGAACACGTACTAACGGATCTTTAGCAGTCAATTTATTCTGTTTTAAATAATGCATATAGGTCTCTCTGCTGGGCCAGAATCCAAACTGCGCTATTCCGATACGAACCATATCATAATGCATTTCGGGATAGGTAAGGAATGCAGCAGAACTGGCCGCATGAACCAAAGGGAGTTTATGAAGTACACTGCCGGCCACTTTCAGGGCTTTACTGAATTGTTTATCCTGATTTTGTATGCGATAGTAGTTCGCCACACTTTCTGCCCCGGCGTAATGAGTGCAAATTCCCATCAGCTCAAGTTTGTCCGAATTATTTTTTACCTGGTTGAATAACTCTCCCCATTGTTCCTCTTCAAAACCGGTACGATGCATTCCGGTTTCGATTTGCAGATGTATTTTTGCTTTTTTACCTAACCGGCCCGCTGTTTGAATTGCAGCCTGTAGTCTTTCGTTTTCGAATACATAGAATTCAATTTCGTTTTCGATAGCCCATTCGGTCTCGTCATCTCGAATCATCCCCATAATCATGATATCGGTTGATTCTTTTTTCCTGAACTTCAGGGCACCGTACGCTTCATCGGCACTAAAAACAGAAAAATGGCCGATTCCATACTCTTCAGCCAGCGGTAAATAGGTAGATATTCCATGGCCATAGGCATTTCCTTTAATAACTGAAGAAAATTTTAGATCTTTTTTCCCCTGATTTTTTAAAAAATTCAAGTTATTAATAAGAGCATCGTGGTTAAGCTCAATATATGAGGGACTTAAAAATTTATTTTCCATTTAGCTCATTGTTTATCCATTCACAAAATATTGATACACCTGTGGGTA
The DNA here is from genome assembly GCA_964404705.1 of uncultured Rhodohalobacter sp. Lineage (GTDB taxonomy): Bacteria > Bacteroidota > Rhodothermia > Balneolales > Balneolaceae > SW132. The sequence goes on from CAYOLE010000017.1 coordinate 15,514, forward strand.
TCAAGTCATCATCAAAATCATATCGATCAGAATGAAGTGATGGGATACCTTCTCCTGCTCCCAGACCAAATAAAGTAATAGGACATTTTTTTCTAAATTCACCGAAATCCTCGCTCCAGCCTATTGGATTACTTAATGTCTCTATTGGCAAATCAAGATCATTCGCAATTTTACCAAGCTTGTCAACTCCTTCTTTATCGTTTATTGTCGGCGCAAATGGTTCTTTTTTTTCATATTGAATTTCACCTGAAAAATGATCGGACACTTTTTGGATAGCTTTCTCTAATTTAACATACAGATCTTCAATTGCATTGCTGCTTTCAGCACGAATCGTCACTCCGATTTCACCATAACCTGGATTCATCCCAAATGAAGGCTCACCCATCTTTATATATGTGATGGTGAGTATCCTGGACTGATTACTTTCAGCCAGTTTCTCTTTCAAACTCTCCAGTGCGCGTATAAGATTCGAAATTGCGATGGATGGATTAATTCCCTCTTCAGGATGTGCCGCGTGACTTGATTTTCCCCTGAACGTAATCTGAACTCCCACCGAAGCCAGTGCAAACGTTTTAGTCCTTATATATATAGTGTTCTTCTTGTATCCCGGCAAATTGTGCAGAGCAATACCGCGGTCAATCTTCAGCTTTTCAAACTCGTTATCATTCAGCATTTGCACGGATCCTTCCCCTGTTTCTTCCGCGGGTTGAAAAAGCAGAAGAACGCGGCCATTATCGGGCCTGTTATCTTTCAGCCATTCCGCAACACCTAAAACAATCGTCATGTGTCCATCGTGACCACAGGCGTGCATTCTGTTTGATATTTCCGATTTATATGGAATGTTGTTTTGCTCATTAATGGCCAGGGCGTCGAGTTCTGCCCTTATCATTAAAGAGATACCCTTTTCAGGATTTTTCCCTTCATACACGGCTACGAGACCGTTGCCGCCAACACCATCCATAATTGTATCAGCACCTGATTCCTGAAGTTTCTCCTTTATAAATGCAGCTGTTTTATTTTCTTCACCGGCAACTTCAGGCATAGTATGCAGCTTCTGCCTGATACGTCTGAGTTCTTCAATCTGTTCCCTGGTCAGCATGCTTGTTATTATGCTTTTATTAATTTCAGAAGAGATAAATGTACTAAAAATGTAACCTCATCACATTTAATATCTGTCAGGGCTAATAGTACGTTTTAATTTGACAGAAATTAAACCAGTTTACCGATCACACGCTCAGGATCAGGATAGATCAGCAGGGCTCTGTTTCTTTCTTTTTCACTAACAACACCCGGCATATCCGCTTCTTCGGGATCGTTCCAGCTTAACTGGTAATGCAGGTGGGGCAACCAGTTACCATTTTCACTTTCATCACCCAGCCAGCCGATAATCTCACCGGCCTTCACCTGTAGTCCCGGTTTACATTTTTGTAACGACCTTAGCGACAGATGGCCGTACAGAGCATATAAGTCCTTGCCGGATTTTGAATGCTTTAGTACGATGGTACCGCCATAATTTCCTTCCTCATTATGATTTTCGGTATAAGCTACAATTCCATCCAGCGGGGCAAATACCGGCTCACCAGCCGGGGCCCAAATGTCTATTCCCATATGAATATTTCTCTCATTTTTATATTGCGGGGCGATATACATATTTGGCCTTTTCTCCTTGTATCCCCCAAAGCCCCACCCTTCTTTTAAGAATGATTTTTCAAAACCCTTCGATAAATCAATCCGGGGAACATCTTCAAAAGGAGGTTTCATTACCGGTCTGACGGTTATAGTATCCTTATCCATCTTCTGAGCTAAAAATCAATCCGCCACTTTTTTTTCAATATAATCTGAACTCATCAAACCAAGCGCCCCCATATATTTCAATTTAAATCTGATTTTGTCTCCTACTTTGTATTTACTTGGATTTTCACCTACATCGAGGATTAACATATCGGAGCTTGCATCGGTAATAGTGACGCTATCATTTACCGGAATAAGATAGTTTGGCTGTATATCGAGCGTTCCGATATCCACGATTGCACGATAAGCCGTTTTTCCTACATCTTCTTCTATAACCTGTGTGGTTTTCCCCTGGGGATTTACTCCCAGTTCCCCGGTCGGCACCATAGGTTTTTCCGATATCTCAATAATTTGTGTGTAAAGCTCCAGCACCTGGTCACTCATTCCTTCAATTACTCCGTCTGAAAACAGGTCTTTCCCGAAAAATAGTGCCTCCCCAATCCTGAAATGGTTCACTCCTGTCGGAAGCTGATTTTTCAAAAGAAGCGGTATAGTGACTGTGGTACCTCCCGAAACCAGAGGAATCTCTTTCTTAAATCGTAATTCAATAATTTGTTTGTACAGGGCAAGCTGAATCAGTTTATCGCCGTCGGGCATTACACCATGAAGACAGTTTAAGTTGGTTCCCAGACCAACAACTTCAAGACCAGGAAGCCTGAATACTTTCTCATAAAAATCGACCAGGTCATCGCGCATCACACCTTCGCGCAGATCACCCATCTCAATCATTATGATCACTTTGTGAATTTTATTCTGCCGGACAGCCTCTTCAGATAATTCATGCATCGTGGAAAGCTCAGTATTGAGGCTGATATCCGCATATTTTATCAGCTCCGGAATTGTGTCTTTCGGGGGCGGTTTGATGTAGATTGTAACCGTTTCGGGATCGATATTTTTTACCACCCGAAGATTGCTGATTCGTGAATCGTGGACTTCGCCCACACCAAGATTTATCACCTCATTGATAAAATCTTTGTTGCCACAAAGAAGCTTTGTGGTGATCCCCCATTTGATGCCGTTCTTTTTAAACAGTGAATCCAAATATTCAAAATTATGGCGCAGTTCGCTTCGATAAAGTTTAACGTATGCCATTTTATTTATATAGCCTCATTTCGAGATATTTATTTGTGAATCCAAATTTTTCATAAAGAAATTTTGCCGGATTATCCGGTTCGACATGAAGGGCAATATCACCTTCTGTATTATCTATAACCTTTTTCATTAATGCCTTTCCCACACCCCTGCCTCTCGTTTTTTCGTGTACCGCAATATAGACCAAAATATTTTCAGGAATATAGCCACTCATATTGGTTTTATTAATAATGACCACCCCTAAAATATCGCCGCCGCTATGAGCTACCAGTACAAATCCGTCCTGACCTGGGCCGTCGGAATATGCGTATGAAATACATTTCAGTATCGCCTCTTTTTTATCTCCATATTGATCCAGGTGATTGAAAAGAAAGTCAGCAATATCATCCCGGCCGAAAGATGTGGGATTAATCTCGTCTGATTCAATAATACTGTAGCTAATTTCCATTTATTTAATTTTTTTTGATTTTATTGTCATCAAACTAATTGATATAAATGCAATTGCCGAAGCAGTAATTCCAAACAGGTTCGGATCAAGATCGTATGGCAGATTAACTCCTGAATATCGCAAACTAATCGTTGTGCTTCCACCGATTATCATAGCGGCCATGGCTCCCGACGGAGTGCTTTTTTTCCAATAAAGAGCGCCTATTACAGGTACAAATAAACCTGATACCATAAATGCGTAGGAATCGAGCATCAACTCGAGAACATTTTCCATTGTAGAAGCCAATACAAGAGCAAATGTTCCGATAACCAGCGTTGCAACCTGTGATGTTCTGACAAACCTGCTGCTGTCCGGATTAAATTTCTTAAATCTCCCAATCAGGTCGGTGACTACATTGCCGGAAGATGCCATCAGGCAACTATCTGCAGTGGACAGTATAGCTGAAAAGTAAGCCGCCATCATAATTCCCAAAAAACCAACCGGCAGCACCGTTCTCAGCAGCATAGGTAAGCCGGTTTCCGGATCTGTAGCTGAAATATCTGCAGCTCCTAAATAGTCAAACATACCCTGATCTGCCGCAACACGAGCAAACAAGCCGAGAAGAACTCCCAGAAATGCCATTACGGGCCACTCAAACAAACCTGCCAGGTACCATGCTTTTTTGGCCGTTTTTTCATCGCGGCAGGCATAAATTCGCTGGTAGAGGGTCATCCCTACAAACCATATTGGAATAATAGTTACACTCCAGTAAACTATATTCTGCCAGCTAATATTTGTCAATGTCAGCATTGCGGGATCTACGGTGGTACGTATAGCCTCAAGCCCGCCGATTTCTATATATGCAAACGGTACTCCCACAAAAATCAGCCCGAACATTAACAGTGCCCATTGAATGGTATCGGTGTAGATTACTGCCTTAAGGCCTCCCATCACAGTATAAATGATCGCCACAATACCCATTATATAGAGCGCCATCTGAAGGTCTAAATTGGCAAATGTACCACTGGCAAGCTTTGCTCCTGCAAGCATTTGTGAACTGGTAAAGCCGGCGTAACCAATAGCGGAGATTATCGCCGCCACAAAGGCAACGTTAGCGCTGTAATAATGATCAAAAACCTGCGGAAATGTATAAGCTTTATCAAAAGCCGGATTTTGTTTTACTTTTGGGATGAGAAATACAGCAGCCATCCATGCTCCGATTAATCCTGTAAACAACATCCAGGAACCTGAGAGACCCATTATGAACCCAAGGCCTCCAAGCCCAATGGAAAAGCCGCCTCCAACATCAGTCGCCACTACAGAAAGTCCGATATGCAGACTGTTCATCTTACGTCCGCCTACATAGTAGTCATCTCCTCCCTTATTCCGTTTAAAAAAGAAAAACCCGAAGGCAAGCAGGCCGGCAATGTAGATTACGAAGATCGAAAGATCGATCGGATGCATCGTATGTGCTTAATTTAAGCTAAGATAATTCACGTGTCATAACTAAGGACTTATCGACTTGGAATCAAATTTTATTAAGATTGAATTTTTCAGATTGATGATACTGACGATTATAAAAAAGCCCGGTTCGTCAGTACGAACCGGGCAAGGAAAAACGATTATAGTTACTTTTAAAAACCTATGACTCAAGCCTGAATTTGAGTTAAGTTGTTAAAGGTTCATTCCAACAGACATCTCAGTCTCTTTTCGCATTTTTTGCAAAGGGAGTTTAAGATGTTTAATCCTGCCATTTGGCTGTTCTTTCAGTTGATGCTGCATCATAGCAATTACTTCATCTATATTCTCTACGCAATGAATAATCAGGGAGCCTGGCATCGCATTCTTCATGGCAAATTGCAGTGCCTGTTTTTCGTTGGCAATTGCAATTACCGGAGGCTTCTTTGAAGAACTGGCAATTCCTTTTTTCACGATTTCAGTTGCTTCACCGGCAGAACGGCCTCTTAGGTCGGCATCTTCTTTGATAATTACTTTATCGAACATTTCCGCGGCAAGCCGCCCTAATTCAATGCTGTCTTCATCTCTCCTATCTCCGATGCCACATACAATACCAATTTTGTGTTGGTAGGAGGAATTTTTCAAATAATCCTGAATGGCCATCAAACCGGCAGGGTTATGAGCATAATCAACCAAAACATCATAGTCTTTGAAACTAAAGAGGTTCATCCGGCCAGGTGTTTGTTCAGGTGAGGGTTCAAAGCTTTTCAGCATCTCTCGTATCCCGGCAGGTTTAATATTTTGTGTATAAGCCACCGCAACAGCAGCCAGTACGTTTTCAATCATAAAACCGGCCCGCCCGCCAAAACTTATGGGTATATTCTCAACCTGATCAATAACATGCGTGGCTGCACCATCCCAGATGGTGATGTGCCGGTCGTTTAGTACGACACAAATACCACCCTCTTTGCGATGAGATTGTATTTTCGAATTATTATCTGCCTGCTGTGAAAAAAGAACCACATTGCAGCGAAGATTATTTCGCATCGAATAAACACGTTCATCATCAGCATTTAATACGGCATAACCCGATGAATGCGCGCTTTCGGGTACTACAGATTTTAGCCTGGCCATTTGGTCAAGGGTATTTATTCCCTGCATGCCCAGGTGATCGGAAGCTACATTTGTTACCACTGCAACATCACAATGATCGAAACCCAGACCTGCCCGTAAAATTCCGCCACGCGCACACTCCAGAACAGCTGTATCTACATCCGGATCTTGCAGCACAATTTGTGCGCTCTTCGGGCCGCCGCAATCACCTTTCATTATTCGTTCATCATTTATATAAATTCCATCTGTGGTGGTATAACCGACCTTTCGCCCACAACCTTTTAGTATATGTGAAATCAGGCGGGTGGTAGTTGTTTTGCCGTTTGTACCCGTTACCGCGATAACAGGTATCCGGCTTTTTTCGCCCGGGGGAAAGAGCATATCCAATACGGGGACTGCCACATTTCGTGGTTCTCCTTTCGAAGGTGACAAATGCATGCGAAATCCCGGGGCGGCATTCACTTCCAAAACAACTCCGCCCGACTCATGCAATGGTTTTTCTAAGGTAGAAGCCATTACATCAATCCCACAAATATCAAGGCCTACCATTCGGCTTATTCTTTCGGCCATACTGGCAATCTCAGGATGAACTTCGCCGGTTACATCTTCTGCAGTGCCTCCCTTGCTAAGATTTGCCGCGTGATCTAAATAGAGGGTCTCGCCTTCGGTTAAGACGGTATTCAGTGAGTAACCTTTTTGCGAAAGAATAGATCTGGCACTAGGTCCGACTTTAATCTTTGTGAGGATATTATCATGACATTCTCCACGGCATGAATCCTCGTTTACAATGTCGATCAACTGTTGTACAGTAGAATGTCCGTCGCCAATTACATGTGCAGGCGTTCTTTTTGCGGCCGCAACAAATTTCCCGTCAATTGTCAGCAGGCGATAATCCTGGCCAGAAATATGACGTTCTACAATCACTCCCTCAGAAATTTCAGTGGCTGACTCAAATGCTGCTACTGCTTCGTTAAGTTTATTAATATTGGTTGTAACACCACGACCCTGATTACCCCCAACAGGTTTCACGACTAAAGGAAATCCTAATGATTCCACAGATTGTTTCAGTTCTTCAACACTCTTGATTACATCCCCATCGGCAACAGGTACAATCATCTCTTTCAAAAGCTTACGGCAGGCTTCTTTATCGCAGGCCAGGTCTACTGCAATACTGCTTGTAGAGGAAGTAATAGTAGCGGAAATTCTTTTCTGATTGCAGCCATAACCCAGTTGATAGGTAGATCTTTCTCCCAGCTTGATATACGGAATGTCGCGTGATGCGGCTTCATGAAGAAGCGAAGAAGTACTGGGACCGGGCATGTTTGCAGCATTCATGTCCCGGATCTCTTTCACGTGTGTAGTTACATCAACAGTAATTCCATCAATCAGATTCTGCGCAATTGAAACAGCCTTTTCTGCAGTTAGACGTCCCGATTCTTCATCGATACATTCAAAAACCACATTATAATGTCCCTTTGTTCCGGTACCTCGCGCCCTGCCAAAGCCAACATTTAGTCCTGCAAGCACTTGTAACTCGATGGCTATGTGTTCTATGACATGTCCCATCCAGGTGCCGCGTTTTACCCGGCTGAAAAAACCTCCGGGTACACCTTCTGAACAATGATGATCATAAAGTCCTGGAAGCGCTTTTCTTATACGATCATAAAAACCCTCAATCTCGTTGGTGGGCTGGTCTTCTAAACTCTCAATATCGAGTTCCATAACAACCAGTCTTTTCTTATTTACTGACCAATAGTTAGGACCGCAGGTTACCTTAATGTTCAGGATATTCATGTGCTCACTCTGGTTTTATAACTCTCTCTTTCTATTTAAGATGCTGTGATCCTATGATATCAAAAATATCAAGTAAATACTATGTCACTATAGTAACAAACCATAAAAAAGTTCCATTGAAGGCTATAATAATCACTTGCTTTTATTTGATAATACTTTTATGAAAGAACAAAAGTATCCTGTTATTTTATGATAATTAAGCACTTAAAAAAATTAATGATATTTATTTCTGAGCTGAGTTTTATCTACCAGAAGATGTATGCCGGACGTTCTGTTCTTATCGCATGTAAGAAAAATAATAGGTCTGTTTAATCCTTATATTTTCCTACCGATAATAATTACCAGGACCTGATTGAGGCCTGTAAACAGAAACGCGGGTCGGCGACGCCGCGCTACGTAGCGCAAATCGCCTGATCTGCGAGTAATTAATCTGGTTGAGGTCTGGGAAACGGGAAAAGAAGAATAGTTAGTTGGAAAGAATCAGATAGTCTTACGCCTGAATCTGTGGTGAGAAATCATTTGGAACGCGGGTCGGCGAC
>CAYOLE010000017.1:23827-29371 GCA_964404705.1 uncultured Rhodohalobacter sp.
ATAGTCTTACGCCTGAATCTGTGGTGAGAAATCATTTGGAACGCGGGTCGGCGACACCGCGCTACAGCTACCTGGTAAGTGTAGAATTTATTGAGATACGTTTCGTTATATTAACTAAATTTTTATATATCTTTCTGTAAATATTTTAACCAGTTAAGTTATTGATTTTAATATATCTAATGTGATTAAATTTTAAATAAAACTGTTATAGTGTCTAATTATACAAATGAATAATCCTAAAGGTACTTTAATTGCCATTGGCGGGAATGAAAGAAAAAAATTCACAAATTTAGATGAAAGATTTCAAACTGATTTTGGGGAAGGAGTTATTCTCCACGACATCAACCAGCACGCCGGGGGACTGGAAAGCCGTATTGAAGTAATTACAAGTGCCTCTGCCATACCGGATGAAGTAGGGAAAAAATACCGGGATACATTCAGAAAACTGGGAGTAAAAAATGTAGGTATTTTAGATATTCGCGATCGCGATATGGCAAACAATCCCAAAACTCTCCAGGTAATAAAAGATGCCGATGCAGTATTGTTTTCCGGGGGTGACCAAAGCAAAATCAGCCGCATTATAAAAAATACAAGGTCACATGAATTGCTTGAGGATCGATATCTGAATGAAGAATTTGTTATAGCAGGCACCAGTGCCGGAGCCATGGTAATGGCCGATGAAATGATAGCGGGTGGAAGAAATGGGAACGTTTTGAAAAAAAATGATCTCAAAATGAATAAAGGCCTCGGTCTGTTGAAAGAAGCTATCATCGACAGTCATTTTATTCATCGTGGCCGTTTCGGCAGGCTGGCAGAAGCCGTGGCCCTGTATCCCGATAAATTAGGCATTGGCCTGGGTGAAGATACCGGTTTAATTATTACAGAAGGAAATGTATGCGAAATTACTGGCTCAGGAATGGTAATTCTCTTTGACGGTAGCAATTTTGATTATAATCAATCCCGGAACCTGAAAAGGCATGTACCCATCTCGCTTGCCAATCTAAAAGTTCATGTACTTGCTCCCAAAGACAAATATTACATCAGGGAGAAAAAAGCTGAGATCCATTACAATCCACAAAACTATAAGAAAGAGCTTACAAAATCTGAGTAAAAGTGTGTTGCTGATTTTTCATTCCCCGGTACATGCCTTCGGTATTAAATGGCATGCAAATATTGCCAAATGCGTCGACAGCAATGAGGCCTCCTTCTCCTCCCAATTTCTTTAATCGCTTAAATATCACCTCTTTGGCAGCCTGTTCAAGGCTCATACCTTTATATTCCATCAGGCATGACACATCGTAGGCAACCACTCCACGGATAAAATATTCTCCATAGCCTGTACATGAGACTGCACAGGTTTTATTGTTGGCATAGGTGCCCACTCCTATCAAGGGGCTATCTCCTATCCGGCCCCATGCTTTGTTCGTCATTCCCCCGGTTGAGGTTGCCGCAGCCACATTACCTTCACTATCTACTGCCACTGCTCCAACTGTTCCAAAGTGTGGATCTTCGTCGGCAGAATGATCCAGTTTTACCTCCCCGCTACCCCGTACGTTAGTCCACTGGTCATATCGAAGCTGCGTAAAAAAATAGGAGTCAGGCAATAGTTCATAGTTTTGATGACGCGCAAATTCCATGGCTTCGTTTCCGGCTAAAAACACAAAGTCCGTTTTTTTCATTACATCATTCGCGAGCAGCACAGGATTTTTTATACCCTGAATTCCTGCAATTGCGCCGGCATTAAGGTTTTTACCTTCCATCACTGCTGCGTCCATTTCATGATTTCCTTTGGCAGTGAAGACAGATCCCTTTCCGGCATTAAACAGCTCACAATCTTCAAGTATGCAAACCGATTTCGTTACAGCTTCCAGAGCTGAACTATCATCCATTAATAAACTGAACCCCGCATCCAGCGCCTCCCGCATTGCATGGAGGTATGTTTTTTTTACTTTTGAATCCTGGATTGATGCAGGAATAGTTCCCGATCCACCGTGAACTGCTATTGCTGGAATGTTCATTATAAAAATACGAGTTCATTACTACTTAGAATCCTTCGCTTAATCTTTTAGTGAAACCGTTAATGCATTACCCTTTTGAGAAATACCTCCAAGGATTAATCCACTATGGTTATATCCGGATTATTCACGAAGAAGTGTAAGATACGAAGTTATCTTTTTGATATTGTTTCATCTACGAACTTTAATGAATCCCTCGAAATTTGGATGCTGATTTTTGTGGCGCTCCGAGCGACAGCAATCCTCACGTAATGAGATTTCACTGTGAACTGCGTTCGCCATGGGTACGTAAGAAAAATTGGATTACCCATCCCTCACGATTCCCACTTCGCCTTGTTCACACCATCCCCGAGTGCTTTTAGAGCTTACTAAATAATCCGGGTATTGTATAAGAACCCAAAGGAATAGATTTGTTATAAAGTCAGAATCTGATCAGGTGAAGACTTGAAAAGAACAGAAAACTAAAAAAAAGCAAAAGTACAATCCTGGTGAAGAGAAGCAACGAAAGTTCCAAACTTCTTATCAATAAAGGCTTAGAAATTAGCTCTTTCACTTCATTATAATTTTGCAGATAGTTTTAAGTTCAAGCAATACTCAATAAAATGGATAAATCTATTCTAAAATCATTGTCTTAGCCAAATATTATCTTTAAAATAAAATCATGATCAAATAGTGCATGGAATGCAGGTTTATTTTACGATTAAAATCGACAATCACAGATTTACAGTACCTGAATAGTCCAACTTCACAAATAATCGGCTTCTATTTGCCTCCAACGTCAAGTGGCAATAGTACTATCTGAATCCTTGCGCCGGTTAAGCGCTGGATCGTTATATTAGAGCAAAAAAATAATCAATTCCAAATCACAGGTACTATGAAAACTTTACTTGTCGCCTTCTTCACTCTTACCTCTATAACATGCTTCGGCCAAACAGAATCTGTGCTTTACACACCGCCTATATCTGAGGGAATTGCCGAAGATCATGGATTGTCGGCCGAGCGGCTTTCAAGGATTGATGATATGCTGATTAATGCGATTGATGAAAACCGGATACCCGGCGCCGTTGCCCTTGTCGCGAGGGATGGAGCGATTGTATATCACAAAGCATTTGGCATGGCAGATAACCAAACCGGCCGGGAGCTGAAACGGGATGATATATTTCGGATTGCCTCCCAAACCAAAGCAATCACGGCCACAGCTGTAATGATGCTCTGGGAGGAGGGCCATTTTAGGCTTGATGATCCTGTTTCGGACTATCTGCCTGTATTCGGTGAGGCTCTGATACTGGACACATTCAATGAGAGAGATACAACATACACCACCGTCTCTGCAGAAAACCAGATCACGATACGGCATCTTCTCACGCATACTTCAGGGATCGGGTACGGTGTTATTGACAGTGATGAACGATTCAAAATGATCTATGAAAAAGCGGGCGTCACCGATCTGTTTACCACGGAATTGATCACCATTGAAGAAAGTGTTTCGAAACTGGCAGCATTGCCTCTTCATCACGAACCGGGGGAAGCATTTACGTACAGCGAGGGGCTGGACGTGCTGGGATATTTTATTGAAGTGATCTCCGGAATGCCATTCGATCAGTTTTTACAAACCCGCATTTTTGATCCGCTGGGGATGGATGATACGCGGTTTTACCTGCCCGAATCCAAACATGACCGGTTGGTCTCCGTACAGCAAAAAAATGATGCCGGTGAATGGGAACCCTACCCGGTCACTTTTTACGACCCAGACTACCCCCGGACGGGCGCGATGACCTTTTTTTCAGGAGGTGCCGGGCTGTCGGGTACAACAGAGGATTATGCAAAATTCCTGCAAATGTATCTGAATCACGGCGAGTATGCCGGAACCCGTCTTCTCAGCAGAACGACCGTGAACTTTATGATGCAGAACCAGGTCGGCAATCTGCTCGGTGACAGCGGGAAGGATTACGGACTGGCATTCGGCTTGATCGATGCGGAAGGTGAAGCGATGGGAGGTCAGGGAAGCGCCGGAACATTCGACTGGGGCGGTTATTTCAATACCTCCTATTTTGCCGATCCGCAAGAAAGAATCATCGGTCTGATTTTCAAACAAACGCAGGGGCCAACCGGCGATCAGTCAGGCTGGAAGTTTCGTCAACTGGTTTTCCAGGCAATCGATGATTAGCGTTATAGCGCATGCTCAAAAATAAGGCTTGGCGCTAAACCGACATGACCATTATGAGCTATTAAAGTGATAAAAAGCTGGAAAATGCTGCAACTATAAAGATCTTGGCATAAAGCAACGGTAAAGATCCAGATTAAGGATGTGCTAATGCCTGAGCGATGGCTCTTTCTATCTCATCAAGAAATTCAGCCCCAAGTCCAATAGACTTTTCTTCGTAGTATTGAATTGAACTCGTATCGATAAGCAACAATCCGATAGCCATGGTTATGGATTTGACCACTGTGATTTACGAACCTTCCTGACCCACTCAGTACTATCCTGCATATCTTTGCGATCTTTCCACAATCCAAAAAACGAACTATCTAAAATGCTTTTCTTCCCTGATTTTTTTGTCTCATCCTTTACATACCGCTCATAAAGAAAATCCACGAAATCTTGGGCTTGTTGTTTAGCCTCAGGAGGTAGCTTTTTAATTTTTTTTGAAACCGTTGATTCACTCATGGTAATAATGTTTAGGTGTAATCTAATAAATGAATGCTAAAGATGAGAAAAAATTGTTTAGCCTATTTGAATCTACGTCAATATTCCACTTGGGTATAACAGTGTTTAAATGCATATTACCAGCCAAAGCTTTAATCAAAGTACCCAACCTGTTTATCCGTGGAACATTCACGTTAGTTGGATTTACATGTCATGAAAAATTTACCCATTCTTTTAATCTCAGTATTTTTAATTATTTGGCAGCCTTTCGTTGCTCAAAGTCAAACTTCTTCATCAACTTATTTTGAACCCGGATATCAATTAACACCTTTGCCTGGTGGTGCCGGCAGTTTTATCGAAATTGAGGCAGGAAAACAGCTTTCCGGAGGTTTTTCATTCGGAGCGGTCGTTCACTTTTTAGTCTCCGACATTAACAGAACTTCTGGCAATTTGAATGAAAGCATGAACTCTTTATGGTATGCAGGTCCCAGATTGCAATATAGCTCTGAATTGAATACAAGCTTCTCATTTTATGGTGGAACTACTTTTGGATTGGGTACAACTGACTATCAAGAGACTGAGTTTGATTTATCCACAAAAGGAGGGTTTTTAGTCGGAGTAAGGCCAGAAGCTGGTATTCGATACCAGGCAGCAGATATATTAAAAATAAATCTGGGTGCCAATATATTTTATGGTCACATAAATAGATCAAATATTACCGGTGCTCCTGCTTTAAGGGTTGGCTTTAGATTAGGCAAATAAAATTATCGGGCGCTGCCCCTCCAGTTCTTCCTGATCTTTGCAATGTTGTTGCAAGGTTTGTCTTCGTAGCTTTTAATCAAACCATGTAATAATTAGAACTATTTTACGCGTCCGGTTATG
>CAYOLE010000018.1:0-8224 GCA_964404705.1 uncultured Rhodohalobacter sp.
AGAGGCTACGATCCAGAGTCAGTAAGGATTCAGAATCACCGGCCATTACGAAGTTTCATGTTTCCGTCTTTAAAATTACACTTCAGCCGCTTCATCAAGTCTAACACCCACCAGTCGGCTCACGCCGGTTTCCGGCATGGTTACGCCGTACATCATCTCTGCTTTCGACATCGTTTTTTTGTTATGAGTGATGATAATAAACTGGGTTTCTTTACTGAATGAGCGAATCATGGAAGCAAATCGTTCAATATTGGCGTCATCCAACGGAGCATCTACCTCGTCCAGCACGCAGAAGGGCGAAGGTTTTACCAGGTAAATGGCAAAAAGCAGGGCGATGGCCGTTAACGTTTTTTCTCCGCCCGAGAGCTGACTGATACTGGAGGGTCGTTTTCCACGCGGATTGGCTATAATTTCGATCCTGGCCTCCAGCGGATCTTCCACATCCTTTTCAATCAGCAGATCGCAGTTGTCGTCCTCTTCAAATAGAGTATGAAACACCGACTGAAAATTGATCCGGATTTGCTCAAAAGTGTTGTTAAATCGTTCGGTAGCGGTTTGATTGATCTCATCAATCGTCTGTCGCATCTCTTTTTCGGCGTTCTGAAGATCATCGATCTGTTCTTCATAAAAATCGAGCCGTTCCTTTTCCTCCTCATACTCATCAATAGCAAGATGATTAACCTCGCCTATCCGGTTCAGTTTCTGTTTCAGCCAGCCGATTCTCTCTTTGGCATCTTCAGGTCTGGTATCTTCCGGCAATTTTTCCGAAAGCTGGTCCATCAAATTGCCATAAGTTTCCCATACATAATCCGAAAGCGACTGCGCCTGGAGGTCGAACTTTTCTTTAGCCATCGACAGGTGATGAACCAGCTCAGTATTCACCTCTTTTTTACGGCGTAGCTCTTTAAGATCATCATTAATTTCCTTGATTTCACCCCGTTGAATGGCAGCAGATTTCTCCGCTTCACTCAATTTTTCATCAGCGATAAGTTTAAGTTCCCTCGATTGCTTAAGCTGTTTTTCGGTTTGTTCAATAGAATCTTTATATGATTGAATTTTAGCTCTGCTCTCCTGCATCATTGATTTTCGCGACTCTAAGCGGCTTTCAACTGAATTTATTCCCCGTTCGGCACGCTCAATTTCTTTTTCAAGATTACCGGCCCGGTTTTTTACATCCTGATGCTTCAGCTGCGCGTCGTTATATCGATTTTGCGCAATGGCCCGTTCTTCCTCAAGAGATTCAAGCAGCTCCTTTTTATCATCCTGTTGATCAGTAAGACTAATAATTTTTTCCTGAAGCTCCTTTTGAAGCGGCTGCAAGTTATCGAGCTGTTTAGCAGCCTGGTCTTCATTCTTGGAAATGCTTTCTTTTCGATGGGTGAGATCGTTGATATTTTTTTGATATACCTGGATTCCCGACTGGTAGCGGCTGATCTCCTGTTCCAGCTCCCGAACCTCTTTCTGTGTATTTTTTATCAATCGCCGTATATTTTCAGGATTCAGTTGCTTTAGCTGATCTTCAATTTTCTGAAGTTCCTGTTCAGCATTTTGATAAACCTTGGTATGCTCATCAAGACGGTTTTGGAGCTTCTTAATCTTATCTTTTATCCCGAGCCTGATTCCCGCCTGTTTATTCCGGCTTCCGCTTTTATAGAAACGATTGGATGTAATCAGATCCCCGCCGGGTGTTACGGCGCTTGTAATCTGATCCGGAAGGGGAGTGGCATCCTCTACGGAATCGGTAAGCATCACGGAGCCGGTTAGCAGCTGTGCGACGACCTTGAATTTTTTTTCTGTACGGATATGTTGATAAATCGATTCCGGTGCAGTACTATATGAAGCCGAGAGTTCAGCCAGTGGAATAAAGGTGGCGCGTCCTTTTTTTTGTTCTTTCAGAATTGAGGAAGCATTCACGGCATCCTGCATCGTATCTACCACTAAATAGTGGATCGCATCGCCCAGGGCGGCTTCGAGTGCAGCTGCTTTATCTTCGTCCGTCTGCAGCAGATCTCCTACAGACTGCAGGGTATTGAAATGAGCTGCTTGTTTATCCAGTAAAAAAGCTACTGAACCGGGCAGACCTTCACTCGATTCTGCAAGACTTTCCATCAGAGAGATTTCTGATTTTGCCGATTCCATTTTGCTCTTTGCCGATCGTATGGCTTCCCTGAGATCTTCCCGTTTTGTCTGAAGCTGATCACGCTTATCTGAAACCTGCTGAAGATAAGCCTCTTTATCGCTGAGTGAGCGGTTCACCTTCTCCAGTTTGCCGCTGCTGATAGTCAGTTCGCCTTTGGCATTTTCTATTTCGTCTTCAAGATCTTCAATATCCCGGTTGATTCGGACGCGGTCATCTTCACTGTTTTCAAGTTTCGATTCCAGTTTGATACGATCAGACTGCAGCTCACGCAATTTTTTATTAGTATCACTTACGGCAATTTCCAATTCGTAAAGTTCATGCCGGATCCGGGTGTATTGTTGCTGGAGTTCATTAAATTTTTCTTTTGATTCTTTCAGGCTCTTTTCTGATTGATCCTGTGTATCAGAAAAGTTTTCCAGCTGCTTCTCGTTAGTTGCTTTAAGTTGTTGCAGCTCTTTCAGATCGGTCAGACTTTGGTTTATATCCTTCTCATAACCCGAGATTACACCGGCCTCATTATTAATCTTTTCACGAACGATCCGGAGATTGGTTTCCATCTCCTTAATTGAGTTGTGTAGCTGGCTAACCCGTCGCTGTGCCTCTGCCTGCACGTTCTCTTTTTCGATCAGCTGATTGTTCGCTTTTTCTTCCGACTCCTCCAGTTTTTCAAGTTTAGATGAGATCTCCCTTTTCTCCTTTTCCGCATTTTCAATTCTTTCTTTCAGCGGTTTCAGTTCATCCTGGATTGATTGAAATTGTTGCCGGTTGTAGGCTTTATCCAGTGAAATAAGTTCGCTCTGATATTTTTTTGCTTTGGCCGCCTTTTCAGCCTGTATCTCAAGAGAACGTGTTTTTTTGCGAACCTCAACCAGGATATCCTCAAGCCGCTGAAGATCTTTTAGTGTCTGATCAAGTTTACGAATAGTTCGTTTCCGCTGATCTTTATAGCGGGTAACACCGGCGGCTTCCTCAAAGAGACGGCGGCGATCATTATTGCGATCATTCAAAATCTCTTCAACCATTTTCAATTCAATAACCGAGTAAGCATCGGAGCTCATCCCGGTATCCATAAACATCTCCATGATGTCTTTCAGACGGCATGGAGTATTGTTAATCAGATATTCGCTGTCGCCTGACCGGTACAGCCGCCGGGTAATAGTGATTTCGTTATATTCTGTAGGAAGTATTCCTTTATTATTTACAAAGGTGAGAGATACATCTGCAAGGCCTAAGGCTTTTTTCTTTGCCGTACCGTTAAAGATAACATTACTCATTGAACTTGAGCGAAGGAGCGAGGGCCGCTGTTCGCCTAAAACCCATCGAAGTGCATCCACTATATTTGACTTTCCACAGCCATTTGGTCCTACAATGGCTGTAATTCCACTATCAAATTTAACGTGAGTTTTATGGGCAAAACTCTTGAAACCATGTAATTCAAGCTCAGATATATACATTCAGTGAAAATTAAAACAGATGTGTGTAAAAAAGAGAATGTTTAGCTTTGGCAAAGTACAACAGAAAGAAGTTGGAAAACTCTGCGGACGAAGTTGCTCCGCATTAAACGATCTGCCTCAAACAGTCATAATATCTTCTTCTTTTTTATTAAGCAGTTCATCAACTTTTTTGATATGGTTATCAGTGTGCTTCTGAACTTCCTCTTCAGCCTCAAAACGTGAATCTTCGGGGAGTGATTCACTTTCTACCGTGCGTTTTATTTCATCATTGGCATCTCTGCGGGTGTTACGAATACTAATGCGGGCTTTTTCTGCAACATCTCTGGCAAGTTTAACAAGGTCTTTGCGGCGTTCCTCTGATAATATTGGCAGAGGAATCCGGATTATGGTGCCATCATTACTTGGATTTAGTCCTAATCCGCTGGACATTATCGCTTTCTCAATATCACCAAGAATCGATTTATCGTATGGCTGAACCATTAGCAGGCGGGCTTCAGGAGCGCTTACATTGGCAAGTTGGTTCAGAGGTGTTTGCGATCCGAAATAATTTACTTTAATGTTGTCGAGAAGAGCCGGGTTTGCTTTGCCGGCACGGATATGGGAAAATTCTTTTTTTGCGAATACCACAGCTTCAGTCATACTTTCTTTGGCGGTATCGATAATGAGTTGCAGATCTTCGGGAATCATATAGCCGTATTTAAAGGGTTATAGGTGAATTATTGACTTAAATTCACAATCCGAAATTTACGAATTATCGGGTTCATCCCAAACTACCGTTGTACCAACAGGGTCTTCAGAACACACTACTTTTTTAAAGTTGTTTGGCCTATTCATATCAAAAACGATTATGGGTGTCTTGTTTTCCCTGCACAGTGTAAATGCGGTGAGATCCATCACGTCGAGTCTCATATCCAAAACTTTGTCGCCTGAAATGACATCAAACTTCCTGGCCCCGCTATTTTTTTCAGGGTCTGAATCATAAATGCCATCTACACGGGTTCCTTTCAGGATAACGTCCGATTCAATTTCGATCGCTCTCAAAGCGGCAGCAGTATCCGTGGTGAAATATGGATTTCCAGTACCGGCCCCGAATATGATGACCCGCCCTTTTTCGAGGTGACGTATAGCCCGGCGACGGATATAGGGTTCTGCAATCTCTTCCATTCGTATAGCACTCATCAGGCGTGTGTGCACACCTTTTCGTTCGAGCGCATCTTGCAAGGCCATGCTATTGATCATTGTAGCCAGCATTCCCATATAATCGCCCTGTACGCGGTCCATCCCTAAAGTGGCACCTTTTACTCCTCTGAATATATTACCGCCGCCAATTACGATGGACACTTCCACTCCTTCCTCGTGTACCGCTTTTATTTCTTCAGCATACAAGCTTAGAATATCACCATCAATTCCGTGTCCCTGTTCGCCCAGCAGGGCTTCTCCGCTTAATTTTAAAAGTATACGCTTATATTGATTTGCCACGTGTGTAAGATATGAGGTTTTAAAATTACAAGCTCAAAAAAAAGGCCGCCAAAAAAGGCAGCCTTAAAATAGATTAGTGAACTACGATTCACCAAGCTGAAGCCGATGGAACGACTTAACCAGCGGAGCATCATTTTGATTCAGGTATTCTTTTACAGTAATACCATTGTCTTTCACAAATTTTTGTTCCAGAAGTACGCGCTCTTCATAAAATCTTCGAAGCTTGCCTTTTGCTGCTTTTTCCGCAATTTCTGCAGGTTTGCCTTCATTAATTAATTGTTCTTTGGCAATCTCGAGTTCTTTTTCCACAACAGAAGCATCAACATTGTCCCGGATAACTGCAATCGGATTCATGGCGGCAATCTGCATTGCTATATCTTTTCCGATCTGTTCATCATCAACATCGCCTTCGAATTCCACGAGAACTCCAAGTTGGTTGCCCGGATGAATGTAATCTACAATAGCCCCGTCTGTTTTCACAAGAACAACCCGGTTAATCTCGATCTTCTCGCCAATTTTCCCTACCATCGACTCAAGATGTTGTTCGATGGTAATGTCATCCACTTTTTCCTGAAGGAGATCTGGTACACTGGCGATCTCTTTTTCAAACGCCACATCAATAAAAGACTGCGCCTGGCTTTGAAAATCTTCATTTCGCGCAACAAAATCAGTTTCGCAGTTTATTTCAAGTAAAACAGCCTTGGATTTGTCGCTGCTTATTTTTGAAAGAATAAGTCCCTGATCGGCTTCTCTGTCAGCACGTTTTTCGGAGACTTTCTGTCCTTTCTTACGCAGAAATTCTATGGCTTTATCCATGTCGCCATCAGACTCTTTTAGAGCTTTTTTACAGTCCATCATGCCTGCGCCGGTCTTATCACGCAACAATTTCACATCTTTTGCACTAATGCTCATTGGTTTTGAAAATTAATCTGTTAGAGTTATTTCGATTCTTTTTCGGTAGTGTCATCTTCATTTTCAGATGGTTTTTCAGCACTGCTTTCTTTTTCAGAAGTGGCTTGCTCACCATTTTCATTACTGCCTTCTTTCTCTTTAGATTCTTCTTCGGAATCAGACGGTGATTCTGTCTCTGATTCAGAATCTTCTTTTCGTCGGCGACGTTTGCGACGTTTAGAAGGGGCAGCAGCATCTTTGACTGATATATCTTTTTCAGCTGAAGCATCAGTTGCTGATTCAGATCTTGCTTCCTGCGCGGCTTCTTCCATAAGTTCTTCTTCCTTGAGCGCTTCGCGTTCGGCATTACCTTCAATAATAGCATCTGCCACCTGGCCGGTAACGAGCTGAATGGTTCGGGCTGAATCATCATTGGCGGGAATAATATGATCCGGGGTGTCAGGATCACTGTTTGTATCGATCATTGCAACAATGGGTATGTTCAGCTTAATTGCTTCATTCATCGCGATACTTTCCTTGATAGTATCGATGACAAAAATGGCACCTGGCAAACGAGTCATGTTTGCAATACCGCCGAGAGTTTGCTCCAGCTTTTCCTGCTCTCGTTCAAGCATTAATCCTTCTTTCTTGGTGAGTTCATCGAATGTGCCGTCATTTTTCATCTGCTCGATCTCCTCCATGCGAGAGATGCTTTTGCGAACGGTACTGAAATTGGTAATCATTCCACCAAGCCATCTGTGAGTAATGTAAGGCATACCACAGCGGATAGCTTCTGTTTTTACAATTTCCTGGGCTTGCTTTTTTGTTCCTACAAAAAGAATGGTCTTACCTGCTCTTGCCAATTTGGTGACTTCGTCGAGTGCTTCCTGCAGGTATTTGTGAGATTTTTTAAGGTCGATGATGTGGATACCGTTTCTGGGCATAAAGATGAATTCTTTCATCTTAGGATTCCAGCGGCGGGTCAGATGACCAAAATGGGCGCCTGATTTCAATAATTCTTCTACGGATGCTGCTTTAGGCATGATATGTATATATGTTTTTGAGTTAGTCCTCTACACAGGTCATCCCCGATGCGCTAATTCCGGTTCGAAATTTTCGATACCGGAACACTCGGCGAAGGGTCGCTGTGTATGTGTTTTTATTTCGAAATCTGTTAATGGTTATCGGTTAGGTGTTGAAATGCATAGATATTGCTACCCAGACAACGAATAACCAATAACCAATAACGGTTGTTATCGCTTACTGAACTGGAATTTCTTCCGGGCTTTTGGCTGGCCGTACTTTTTACGCTCAACCATACGATCATCCCGGGTAAGCAGGTTCAGTTCCTTCAGTTTGGAATGAAGATCCTCATTGAGATCGTCAATGGCCCGTGCAAGTGCAAGAGAGATTGCTCCTGCCTGTCCTGTTACGCCACCACCGCGAACGGTAACTTTGATATCGTACTGGCCGTCAAGTTCAGTGATATCAAGCGGCATTTTTGCTACATTGATGCGGGCCTGGGTACTCAGGTAATCATCTATAGACTGGCCATTTACAATAAAATTTCCGGTTCCAGGCTTGATGTAAAGACGGGCCGTGGATGTTTTTCGTCGTCCAATATAATTTTCTTTCGCCATGATACAGTTTAATCGATCTCTATTTTTTCAGGTTTTTGAGCGGTCAATGTGTGCACCGGACCGGCAAAAATTCGAATGTTTTTCAGCAGCTGATTGCCGAGTTTATTTTTTGGCAGCATTCCCTTAACAGCATTCCGAACCAAAGATGTTGGATCTTTTTCCAGCATTTCACTTGCACTGGTAAAAATCTCTCCTCCGGGATAGCCGGTATGACGGAAATACTGTTTGTCCGTCATTTTATTGCCGCTCAATGCAACTTTTTCTGCGTTTATTACAACTACATTATCGCCTGTATCCATATGTGGAGTAAACTCCGGCTTGTGCTTTCCTCGCAGTATAGATGCAATCTTACTGCTTAGCCGGCCTAAAGGCTGATTTTCAGCATCAACAAGCACCCATTTTTTTTCAATGGTAGATGGCGTTGCCGTAAATGTTTTGTTACTAATCGTGTTCACAAGATTCTCTTTTTGTTTTGCAAAATTGACAAGTCGATAAAAATAGGGGTAATTATTTATGATTGCAATACCAAACCTGCGGAAAGTTTTGAGCTGAGTGGCCCGAGTGAGGAAATGGTATTTCTGATTACACCAACTAGTATAGAGACAAACCGGAGGTGATGA
>CAYOLE010000018.1:8324-29295 GCA_964404705.1 uncultured Rhodohalobacter sp.
GGAAATGGTATTTCTGATTACACCAACTAGTATAGAGACAAACCGGAGGTGATGATAAAGCAGTTAATTTTGTGCCGGCTTAAGAAATACCATTTCTAGTGAACCTGTTGCAGTTACCAGGCAAAAGAGATCCGCAATGTCTTACTGAGACATTGCGGATCTGGCGATGGCACCTAAATTCCAAAAGATATTATCCAAAAAAACCTGTATTTTCAATGATCGAAAAAGTTTTAGAATTATTTATTGCTGCTACGGCTGCAGACTGACTTCACATCGTATTATTGATGTGCACTTCTCATGAATGATTGAGGTCTGAATAGTTGAAACATTCAGAGCGAACAGCCGCCCCGGCATTGCATCAGATTTATAAATCAAAATTGATACTGAGGTTCAATCATGGCCGAAAAAAATCCACTTTTAACAACAAGAATTCCGATTCCCGGAGCTGAAGGTAATGTTCACGCCTATAGTCTAAAAAAGCTCGAAGAGCTTGGATACGGCCCGATCAGCAAACTTCCGTTTACCATTAAAGTTCTTCTTGAAGCAGTTTTGCGGGAATATGACGGCTACACCGTAACTGAAGATGATGTGAAAATTCTGGCCGATTATAACGCAAAAAATCCGACGGGTGAAATACCCTTTAAACCATCTCGTGTTGTACTACAGGATTTTACGGGGGTCCCCGCCGTAGTCGACCTCGCCGCACTACGTTCAGCAATGAAGCGGATGGGCGGAAATCCTCAATCCATCAACCCACAGGTACCTGTGGACCTTGTAATTGATCACTCTGTACAAGTCGATATGTTTGGCCAGGATGCCGCTTTTATGTTTAATGTAGAGCGAGAAATGGAGCGCAATAATGAACGCTACGAGTTTTTGAAATGGGGACAGAAAGCGTTTGATAACTTCCGTGTGGTGCCTCCGGGCCGCGGTATTGTTCACCAGGTGAACCTTGAGTATCTGGCGAAGGGAGTGTTTACCCGTAAGGAGGATGACGATACGACTATAGCTTATCCCGATACGCTGGTGGGTACGGATTCGCACACCACTATGATTAATGGACTCGGAATCCTGGGCTGGGGGGTTGGCGGAATTGAAGCGGAAGCCGCAATGCTCGGTCAGCCGATTTACATGCTCGTGCCTGAAGTTGTGGGTATGAAGCTGACCGGCAAACTACGTGAAGGAATCACCGCAACCGACCTCACGCTAACTGTCACCGAAATGCTTCGCCGCCACGGCGTGGTAAGTAAATTTGTGGAGTTCTTCGGTCCCGGTCTCAGTAACATGAGTTTGCCCGATCGCGCAACAATTGCAAACATGTCGCCTGAATATGGAGCTACGATGGGCTTTTTCCCCATCGACAGTGAGGCGCTGCGCTATATGCGACGAACCGGCCGGGATGAAGAGCTTGTTAAACTGGTGGAAGCGTACACGAAAGAGCAGGGGCTGTTCAGAACCGATGAAACACCCGATCCCGAGTTTACCGAAACACTTGAGCTTGATCTTGGTGATGTAGAAACCTCTCTTGCAGGACCGAAACGTCCGCAGGATAGAATCACTCTGCCAAATATGAAGAAAACATTTGAGTCTTCCCTGACAAGTAACGATCCGACAATGGGCTTTAACCTAACTCAGGAGAAACTTGCCAGTAAAGGAATCTTTAAAAATGGACAACCCATTGAGATGAAACATGGCGATGTAGTAATTGCGGCGATTACGAGCTGCACCAACACATCAAACCCGAGTGTGATGCTGGGAGCGGGTATTATCGCCAAGAAAGCTGTTGAAAAAGGAATGAAAGTTCCAGCGTTTGTGAAGACATCGCTGGCTCCGGGATCGCGCGTGGTAACCGAATATTTGAATGAAGCCGGCCTGACAGATTACATGGATCAGCTTGGATTTAACCTTGTGGGATATGGCTGCACAACCTGTATCGGAAATTCCGGGCCGCTGCCACAGGCTGTTGAAGACGCCGTGAAAGAGGGCGATCTGGTAGTAGCCGGCGTACTCTCCGGAAACCGGAACTTTGAAGGGCGCATTCATCCATATGTGAAAGCCAATTACCTGGCGTCACCCCCTCTTGTGGTTGCTTATGCGCTTGCAGGAACAGTAGATATCGATCTGTCGGCTGAACCACTGGGAAAGGACAGGGATGGAAATGATGTTTATCTGAAAGATGTATGGCCTACATCCGATGAGATTACCGAGTTTCTTGATCAGGCCATTCGTCCTGAACTTTTCGACAAAATGTACGCCGATATTTTTGAATCCGAGACATGGGATAAGATTCCCGTTGGCGGCGGCGAACTTTATGAATGGAAACCGGAATCCACCTACATTCAGGAACCGCCGTTCTTCCAGGGAATGGGGGAAAAACCGGAACCAATCAAACCCATTACAGGAGCTAAAGTGCTTGTGAAAGTTGGTGATTCCATCACAACTGACCACATTTCACCAGCCGGAAATATTAAAACGGATAGTCCTGCTGGTAAATACCTAATTGAAAATGGTGTGGAAGTGCGCGATTTCAATTCCTACGGTTCACGCCGAGGCAATGACCGTGTGATGACCCGTGGAACATTTGCCAATGTGCGGTTTAAAAACCAGCTGGCACCAGGAACTGAGGGTGGTTATACGAAGTATCATCCAACAGGCGAGATCACCACGATATATGACGCCGCAGAGCGTTACAAAAAAGAGGGTACTCCTCTCGTGGCAATTGCTGGAAAAGAGTACGGAACAGGCTCCTCGCGAGACTGGGCAGCAAAAGGCACTATTCTACTTGGCGTAAAAGCTGTTATTGCTACGTCCTACGAAAGAATTCACCGTTCCAACCTGGTTGGAATGGGAGTTCTTCCGCTGCAATTTGCAGATGGTGAAAGCCATGAATCACTCGGGTTCGATGGATCAGAGGAATTCACTATCCATATTGATGACAACCTTAAGCCGCGTCAGACTGTGAAAGCTGAAGCAAAGAAAGCTGATGGAACCGTGGTTGAGTTCGATACGGTTTGCCGGATCGACACACCCGTGGAGATCGATTATTTTCGAAATGGCGGTATTCTGCACAAGGTGCTCCGAGATTACGTGGAAGAGGATAAGGAGCGGCAATCGTAAACAGTATTGATTGTATATCAACCTGGCAGGATTTTCAAAACCTGTCAGGTTTTTTATTGGTATTTGCAGATTAATCTATTTTGCATTCGAATAAGAATAACTTTATATAAATAGTATGGCTAAAAAACTGAGAAGCGAAGACTGGTTTGGGAAAACCGGAAAGGACGGATTTATTTACAGAAGCTGGATGAAGAATCAGGGGTTTCCTTCAGATGAGTTTGAGGGGAAACCGGTAATTGGAATTTGCAATACCTGGTCGGAGCTGACACCCTGTAATGCTCACCTTCGGGGTTTGGCTGAAGCAGTAAAACGCGGTGTTTGGGAAGCCGGAGGTTTCCCGCTAGAATTTCCGGTCACATCATTGGGAGAAACGCTGATGCGCCCCACCGCCATGCTCTATCGAAACTTGGCAAGTATGGATGTGGAAGAATCAATCCGGGCCAATCCCCTGGATGGGGTAGTGCTTTTAGTTGGGTGTGACAAAACGACTCCAGCTCTGGTTATGGGCGCCTGCAGCGTGGATATACCAGCGATTGTGGTATCGGGCGGACCCATGCTTACAGGTTATTTTAAGGGGAAAAAAATCGGCACCACAGATGTGTGGCGGTTTAACGAACAGTATAAAACCGGAGAGTTGGATGATAATGAGTTTAAACAAGCCGAAAGTGCAATGTGCCGCAGCCAGGGACATTGTGCTGTGATGGGAACAGCATCGACGATGGCTTCAATGGCAGAGGCGCTCGGATTGACACTTCCGGGTAATGCGGCGATCCCAGCCTCTGATTCACGGCGCAAAGTGCTGTCGCATGAATCGGGCAGAAGAATTGTGAAAATGGCAGAGGATGATATAAAACCTTCTGATATACTCACAAAAGAGGCATTCATAAATGCGATAAAAATTAATTCTGCAGTAGGCGGATCGACCAATTTTATCATACATCTGATGGCAATTGCCCGCAGAGTTGGTGTGGATCTTAAACTGGATGATTTTGATACCCATGGCCGGGAAATTCCTCTGCTGGTTAACCTCATGCCATCAGGCGATCATTTTATGGAAGACTTTTATTATGCAGGGGGATTGCCAGTCGTGATCAAAGAGATGAGTGACCAGTTAAACCAGGATGTGACCACCGTAAACGGAAAAAGTTTGACAGAGAATAACAAAGATGTTGAATGTTATAATCGTGATGTGATTGCAACGGTGGATGAACCTTTTCAGACAAATAGCGGAACGACAGTTGTGAAGGGTAATCTATGCCCTGATGGCGCTGTTATTAAAACGTCAGCGGCCACAGACAGGTTGATGCAGCACCGTGGTAAAGCGGTTGTGTTTGAGAGCATCGAAGACTATCACGCGCGGATCGATGATCCGGAACTTGATGTCGATGAAGATTCAATATTGGTATTGAAATACGTTGGCCCTAAAGGCTATCCCGGAATGCCGGAAGTGGGGAATATGGCTCTTCCGAAAAAACTGTTAAAAAAGGGGGTTACGGATATCGTCCGGATTTCAGATGGACGCATGAGTGGCACGGCTTATGGAACTGCATTTCTTCACGTTTCGCCGGAGTCATTTATCGGCGGGAATCTGGCCCTTGTGCAAAATGGCGACATTATCGAAGTAGATGTAAAAAACCGGAGACTTCATCTTGATGTATCCGATGTAGAACTTCAAAAGCGGAGAGATAACTGGTCGCCGCCTGAACATGATTTCGACCGGGGCTACGTGCATATGTATATCAACCGGGTTGAACAGTCTCACCTGGGCGCTGATTTGGATTTTCTGGTTGGCAAATCCGGCAGTGATGTTAAGCGGGAATCTCATTGATTCAGAAATTACCGATTAAATATAAAACCCTGTGATTGTTTAGTAACAAATTCGCACAGTTATGACCATTTTATACCTCGTTCTTAGTGTATTTCTTATCATCGTGCTAACTGCGAGGTATAAAGTTCATCCCTTTCTGGCCCTGTTTTTAGTCGCAATCTTTTATGGTATTCTTGCCGGAATGCCACTCGATCTGATTGTAGAATCGATCAACGATGGGTTCGGGAATACTTTGGGTAGCATCGGTTTAATTATTCTGTTTGGTGTCATTATCGGTGCTTTTCTGGAGAATTCTGGGGCCGCGTATATTCTTGCCGATAAAATAATAAAGGCGATTGGAAGAAAGCAGGTCGCTCCCGGAATGGGAATCATCGGATATTTTGTGTCGATTCCTGTTTTTGCAGATAGCGGGTTTATTTTGGTTTCACCTTTGAATAAAAGTTTGTCAAAAAAAGCCGGTCTTTCCCTGGCAGGTACTGCTGTTGCCCTTGGGTTGGGATTGACTGCCACCCATACCATGGTGCCCCCGACTCCCGGCCCGATCGCAGCCGCCGGAATTCTTGGGGCAGACCTGGGGCTTGTAATGATGATCGGAATACCCGTGAGCATGCTGGCACTTACTGCAGGGGTAATTTTTGCGGTAAAATATGCTGCAAAAACCTATATCGATCCAAAACCTGATACGACGGATGCAGAAATCAGGGCCCTTACGAAGAATGCCCCCGGTGCATTTAAAGCTTCCCTGCCGGTTGTTATACCTATTGTTCTGATCGTGATGAAATCCGTAGTCGAAGGGCTCCAGATTATACCCGAAGGCAATGTTTATCAATTCATATTATTTATCGGTGATCCCGTTATTGCACTTTTTATAGGTGTTCTGCTGGCATTTACGTTACCCAGAAAATTAAAATCGGACATGCTTTCTTCTTCAGGATGGATCGGTAAAGCGATAGCAACTTCCGCTTCGGTAATTATGATAACCGGCGCTGGCGGAATTTTCGGAATGATCCTTCAAAATTCCGGAATTGCGGATGTTCTCAGTGAGCTTCTTGTAGATGTGAACCTTGGAATTTTTCTACCATTTCTGTTAACGGCTGCCATTAAAACAGCCCAGGGTTCCTCCACTGTTGCATTAATCACAGCTGCGTCCATTATGATGCCGATGATGGGATCTCTGGGATTCGAAACTGAAATTGAAAAAGCATTGGTTGTCATTGCAATAGGGGCCGGATCAGCAGTTGTCTCACATGCAAACGATAGTTTTTTCTGGGTTGTAACCCAGCTCTCTGGCATGACAACGAAAACAGGGTACAGGCTGTATACAACGGGAACTTTGATCCTGGGCTCTACAGCTGTAATCGTTGTTTTTATTGCTTCTATCCTGTTTACATAAATGATTTTTACCGAGTTAATGGAAAAATCATAACCGGTTTATCATTGAAGAATAGGGAATGGCATTTGTCCCAACTAATGATTTTACCGTATATGAAATAAATTATTCGCTAAGTGTAAATGTATTACTTGGGAGGCGAGCAGTAATCATCCTATGACCTATTAAAATAGTTGAACGGAAGTTAAGTATCCAAACGATTGCAGAATTTGAATAAGTACATTACTCATGGACGAATTTCTACATAATACGTCGACCCATTTACTATCATCTTATCTTTCCCGATAATAACGGCTGAGTTAAATCAAAGTAAGATAAAGGATAAGAACACATGCCGGATCGAATCATACTGATCGATTGCCCCGATGAGAAAGGGCTGATCTACAACATCACCAAAGTTATCTATAATCATAACCTGAATGTGGTAAGCAATCAGGAGTTTGTGGATGTGGACTCCGGTATGTTTTTTATGCGAACGGTGGTAGAGAGTAATGGGTGGAGCAATGTTATTGAACATGATCTAAACACAGTATTACCGAATGAGGTTACACTGCGTATAGAAACGATGAAAAGACGTCCGGTTGTGGTGTTTGCTACAAAAGAGCCGCACTGTCTGGGCGAGATTCTTCTGAAAAATGCGTATGGAGAGTTGCCGTCTGATGTGAAAGCGGTAATCAGTAATCACGATAAATTGCGCCCGTTAGCGGAGTCATTTAAAATTCCATTTCATCATATTCCGGTTGCTGGTTTGGACAGGGCAGAACATGAAGAGAAGATTCTGAATGAAATCAAACCATACGCTCCCGATTATCTTGTTCTGGCTAAGTACATGAGAATTTTTACGCCAGAATTCGTACAGCATTTTCACAATCGAATTATAAATATTCACCACTCTTTTCTGCCTGCTTTTATCGGAGCCTCCCCATATCAGCAGGCGTACGATCGCGGGGTTAAAATTATTGGAGCGACGGCTCATTTTGTTACTGAAGACCTGGATGAAGGACCTATAATCGCGCAGGATGTTCTCCCCGTGAATCATTCTTATACAGCAAAAGGAATGGCACAAGCCGGACAGGATGTGGAAAAAAACGTCCTCACCCGTGCCCTTAAACTCGTGCTCGAAGAACGGGTATTTATCTACCGTCACAAGACGATTTTGTTTGAATAGATTGAAGCCCTGCGAGAGTACCCACCTGTTTTTCACAGGCTCCAGGCAGCGTTTGGGTTCGTAGCGCAGGTCGCTGACCTGCAAATTCCTTTTCCTGAAATGAGGTTTGACGGATAGTCCTTCTTAGGCTATGTTTTGGCTGAAAAAAGATTTCATAGAACTCAACAACCCGCAACGGCAGCATTCAGATTTAAAGCTTTCTCATGGTAAAAATTTCAGCCATTTTTTTATTTAGTTGCGGATTTACTATTAGTCTCGCAATCAGGTTTCTGATCAACGGAAATCTTCGTTTTTGTCCCAGCCACATGTTGAATTCTGCCCGTCGGGCTGCTTTTTTAGCTTTTTTTCGCGATGATTTAGTAAATGCCCTAAGAACCAGGCTGGCCCTGTCGGGATTCTCCATACATACTTTTAGGGAGTCAGCTAAATTTTTGGCTGTCAGCCAGCCCAGATTCATTCCCTGTCCGCCAATCGGGCTTACAACATGGGCTGAATCGCCGGCAAGCACAATCCTTTCGGCGTGAAAATTTTTTGCAAGCAAATGTTGTACACCGAAGCTGCTGATCATGATATTTTTTTGATGGTTCATATTATGATCCAGCCGGTTTAATATCAGTGCCTCAAGCATTTCCCGGGTCGGATTTTCTATATAATTGTCTGTTTTCACGACCCAGCGCCGGTAACCTTTCGGCAGGGGAAAGGATTCAATCAGGCCGCTTCTGTGGAGAAACACCACCGCATGGGTACCAAAGCCGGTATTGTCTGAGAAATCTCCCATTATATAGGTATCGGGATAATTTTTACTCAACAACTTAATGCCGGCACTTTTTCGAACTATGCTGTTTTTTCCGTCACAACCCGCAAGATACTTGCAGCGGGCTTTAAACGTTGAATTTTCTTTGGAATAAGTAACGGAAACATGAGTTTCGCCATGATCGATTGCCACAACTTCAGCTCCGCGAATCAGTTGAACGGTATCAATCTCTTTTATCCATCCTTCAAGAATTTGCTCGGTTCTATATTGTGGCAGGGCTAATATATAGTTAAACGGTTCGGGACAAGCTTCGAAATCTATCTCACCGATTTTTTTTTGATCAAGACATGCAATTCCTTTATTAATCTGAATGCCATTATTCACGAAACGATCGGCAATTCCGGCTTCATCAAAAAGCTCCATCGAAACAGGATGGATGCCAAGAGATTTGGAATGAAGATCAACCTCAGATTTCTTCTCCAGAACGGTTACCTGATATCCCATATTTCCGAGCGTACCTGCCAGATAAAGCCCGACCGGTCCGCCGCCGGCAATGATGATATCTGATTCAAGAGGCTGTTTATTCATCCTTGTTCTTTTTATAAATTGCAAGCAGCCGATAAGGAAACTGAGTTTGAACTATCCATCCGGACGGTAGTTTCTCCCGGAGTTCATCTGACCGGTAACTTCTGCGGATCGAAATTATGCCATCTTCAGCTATAAAGCTGTTCTTAAAAATAATAGGTGCAATAGCACGGAAACATCCGTAGCCAAGGTCACTGCGTTCAATGTCGTTGAAAATCACAAGCCGAGTAGAAAGTTGTACTGCATCTCTGCATACGTTTTTCAGATCTTCATCCCCGAGATGATGAAGCAGATGGTTGGAAATTACAATTGTAAATTTCTGTTGCATGTCTACAAGATCTGCTGAGTTACATTCGATAAACTCGGAAAAGGGATCAAGATTTTTTTCCCTTGCAAAATCAATAGCACGTAAATCCGGATCAATCCCTGTAAAGTTGATATCAAAATCATCATTCTTCGTCATTTTTAATAGCGCCCTGATGATATCTCCGCCGCCACAGCCTATATCCAGTATAGATGCAGTTCCGCCTTCTTTTTTTATAACCGGACGAATCCAGTCACGATAGATTTTTTCCCATCCGCCAAGTAATTTATTGATAGTTCCAAACTGTTCGTACGTGTTACGCAGCGTGACGAGTTCACAATCCAGATCCTCCATTTTTTCACGCAGCTCAGGTTCCCGGTTTGATAGAAATAGTGGCATTTATCAGCACCTTTTTTTTGTTAACAGGGCAGACTCTATCGTTAACCCGGGACCAAACGCCAGGGCAAGTGTGGTTTGAGACGCAGAATTTTGTTCAGCTTGATGAAGCAGTTTCCGGAGTACAAAAAGTATGGTTGCACTGCTCATATTTCCAAAATTAGACAAAACTGAACGTGAAGCGGAGAGTGAATCAACCGGCAGATCGAGAGTTTTTTCAATACTGTCGAGAATTGCCCGTCCGCCCGGGTGAATACCCCAGTGACAGATCTGATCCATACCAAGATCATGCTTTTCCAACACTGGATTCAGGAACGGTCTGATACCTTCGCTTAAAATTGAAGGCACATAACTGGATAGAATCATGTTGAATCCACTGTCTCCTATAGACCATGCCATATCTTTTTCACCCTTATCAGTAATAGCCGAGGCAAAACTGTCGATTTGATAAAAACTGCCCTTATCAGGCTCCCGGCTACTCACTATAGTACCGGCTCCGCCATCGGCAAATACAGAAGCCGATATAAGATCATCTGCCACTGGATTGGCCTGGAAATGCAATGTGCAAAGTTCGACAGACACAATCATTATATTTGCACCGGAATCAGCGGTGCAGATCTGTTTTGCAAGCTTGAGGGCCGGGATTGCTGCATAACAACCCATAAATCCAAGATTGTACCGTTCAATTTCAGGGCTGAGATTTAGCGATTTTATAATATCATAATCGGGGCCGGGAGCGTAAAATCCTGTGCATGACACGGTAATCAGATGAGTAATATCAGCAGGTTTAAACAAGGAATTTTTTATGAGTTTCTGAGCCACATCAACAAAAAGTTTTCTTCCCTTTTCAATGAATATTTCATTCCGGCTTTTTGTGCCTGGTGATGCACCCTGACCATTAAAAAAAAGGCTGAATGATCCATCTTCCCTGAAATCGTCAACAACAGAGTACCGCGTGTTGATGCCGGAACGATGATAGATGTGGTGTAGCAGCCGTCGCTCTTTTTCTCCCCCCTTCACAATCTCTTTCATCCGGTCACGAAGTTCATCTTGCCGGTATTTGTGCCTGGGCACACTTTGCTCAATATTATGAATGAATACAGCCATAGTTTACATGGGTGAATAGCTCAATTGCTGGTTGTATTTTAAAATGCGCAAATATGTATTGCTTATTTTAGTTATTGTAATCCATACTGATTAAAGTCCAAAAGCATTATTTTCGTTCGTGATGATTGTTGATGCTGCCTAAGCTTTGTAAAGAAAACCATCACTCTTTCATGAGTGCATCGGTTTTGATGAAGAACCGCACATTATGAAGAATTCCGGCCACGGTAAGGCCCGCAATCAATCCCACCCAAAACCCCGGTGCGCCATAGCCGAAAGTAAAACCAAGCAAATATGCTGTGGGTATGCCGATAACCCAATAAGCAATCAGGTTTACATACATTGGAATTTTGGTGTCTTTTAAACCGCGCAAGGCACCATATCCGCTTACCTGTAAACCGTCGGAGATCTGGAAAATGGCCGCCATATAAAGTAGCTGTACAGCGATTGAAGTCACATCTGCATCCGTTGTGTAAATGGATGCAATTGCTTCAGGAAAGAGAAACAGTATTGTGGCAGTTCCCAGCATGAATAACGTTGAAATTCCCACACCAACATAACCCCGAAAACGTGCTTCGCCGGGTTTTCCCCTCCCAATGGAATTGCCCACACGGGTTGAGATTGCTATGGATAGACCAAGCGGTATCATAAAACAGATTGCCGCGAAATTAATTGCAATCTGATGCCCCGCCACTTCAACGGTGCTGAGGGTACTGATAAGAAGACTAACCGCCGCAAACATACTTACCTCCATGGATGAACTGATGCCAATAGGGGTTCCGATGTTCACCAGCTCAGATAAATATTTTTTTTCGGGCCAGCGAAATTTACCAAAAATATCGAACCGTTTGTACGGTGGATGCCATACTGTGAACCACAACATGGCGATAAACATAATTGTAAAGACAACGGATGAAGCATATCCCGTACCAATAGCCCCCAGTTGTGGAAAACCCAGTTTACCGAACATCAGCACATAATTGGCAGGAATATTAACAATTGTGCCTACAATTGCGATATACATTGCCGGCCGGGTAACGGATAAACCTTCATTAAAATGACGGAGGGCGCCATAGGCAAATGCCGGAAAAATGCCCCAGCTGATTGCCTTAAGATATCCGTCAGCAATAGGGATAATCTCTTCGGTGACCTGTAACAGAAAAAAAACAATATCGAGATTACGAAGTATAAAAAATGCAGGCAAGGCAAGAATCTGGCTCAGCCACAACACCTGCCGGGCATTTTTACCAATTACATGCAGTTTTCTTCCACCAACGTTTTGTGCAACAATTGGGGTTACAGCCATCAGGCAGCCCATACACAGAACAACAACGGGCATTAATACACTTGTACCAACAGCTATTGCAGCTAAATCTTCGGGGGAGAGGCGGCCAGCCATTATAGTATCCACAAAACTCATGCTCATATGCAGGAGCTGGGTGATAATCACCGGCACGCCAATCTTCATCAAAAGACCGCTCTCAGTTACTAATTTCTGGCGATATATTAAATTCTGATTTTCCATCTGATTTTGTAGCGATGCAGATGGTACAAAATATAGAACTAAATCACCTCATGGATTTATTAACTATGAGTTTAAGGTGTAATTGAAACCCAAGTTGGATTGGCCTCAGAAAATGTCTCTCTCACTAATATTTAGGTAGCTGAATGATTTAAAGGCAGTTGAATTGTAAATGTAGTACCCTCACCGGGAGTTGACTCAAAGGATATTACACCCTCATGAGCATCAATTATTTTTTTGGTAATGGCAAGCCCCAGACCCGTACCTGATGATTTAGTAGAAAAATTAGGAACAAAGATATTTTCCTGATCTTCTTTAATAATGCCCCTTCCGTTATCCGAAATTGTGATGTAAACATCATTCATGCGTTTGTCAGCTTCGATTTCGATGACAAGCCCATTTCTTGTTGAAGCTTCAATACTGTTTTTAACAAGGTTAATCAGTACTCTTCGAATTTCATCACCAACACAATTCAATGTCAGATCACTATTTTTAAAGCTGAGATTTATTTCAACATCTTCTTCATACCTGTATAAGTCGGCCACTGATTCTATGAGCGTTTTTAAATCAGTTGGCTCAAACGGTTCCTGAATAGGTTTTGAAAACTTTGAAAAATCACTGGCAATTTTGTTTAGCGATTCGATCTGCTCAATAATATTTGCGGCAGTAGTTTCAATTACCGGTTTAAGGTTCATCACATTTTCAGGATTTGCCTCAAGCTGACGCTGTAAGTGCTGGAGGTTCAGTTTCATAGGAGTCAGCGGATTTTTTATCTCGTGAGCTACCTGCTGGGCCATCTCTTTCCAGGCTGATTCGCGCTCAGCTTTAATTAATTCTTTCTGAGCCTCATCCAGTTTATTCACCATTTGATTATATGCTTCTGCAAGTGACCCCACTTCGTCCTGGCTGGTGACAGAAATTTTTGTTTTTTGTTCACCTCTTGAAATTTTATTCAGTCCTTTCTGAATCAACTCAAGAGGTTTTGTGAGGTGATTTGAGAACATCAGCGCTCCAATCGTAAACAAGAAAAATATGACAAGATATATGCCAAAAAGATAACTGGTGGTTTCAAGTAGCTGTTCTGTATAGATAGGGGAATGGGTAAACGTTGGAATTGCGGCGACCCCAATAGGCTGATTATCCTCATCTACTATGGCGCGGTATCCCACCATCAGTTTCTCGTTGCCAAGTTCAACGGTAGATACAATGTGCCGCCTTTCGCGGTTATAAATAAATTCGTAGGCAGTAAAAGGCAATATCTGAGGAATCAGAAACTGTTGAAATATCTGTGGTGTGGTTGATTCCATTACCCACACATTTTGATAAAGTATTGCATCTACATTCAGGGGTGAAGTAATCGAGCCAAGATCAATGTTGAAATCATCCGTAGAAAGGTCGGCTGTTGACATTTGAATGGATTCACCAAGATTCTTTAATTTATTTACCAAATCTCTTTCAATATTTTTTTCGCTTTGATTACTGATGGCAAACTGAGTGGCAAAAATTAGAGCAGTTAAAAAAAGTAATGTAGCCAGTGTGAATCCATCGATTAGCCTGTTTTGAAACCGTTTACTTTGGCTAAACAGATGAAAAGAACTTAAACCACAGATTGAAAGGATGGCCATGATAAAAAGCCCGAAAAACAATAGCGGTAGAAACGCACGAAAAAAGGAGAATAAATGATTCGTGAAACCGGGTTTTGGTGTACTTACTTTAATAATATTATTATCATCTACTCTAAGCAAAATCTCTCGAAATGATTCCTGTGAGGTTTTGGTAGTAATAAAGGCCAAAGAGTCTTCCAAGGCGATTGTACGTTCAATATCAGAGAGTCGATTATATTCAGGCTGATCGGTATAAATTCCTTTTATAGCGCTTCTAATTACTCTGTTACCACTGAATTCTGCCATATAGAAACTCTTATTCCATTCAGCACTCGTGGTAGCAGCCAAAACCGCCCGGATAGGTTTGTTAAAATCAGGACGTTCCTGATATATAGATCCGGTGATCCATGCAATAATATTATCTGTGTCTTCACTGTTATAAAGTGGAATCCAGCCTCTGTTAAAGGAGAGGAAATTTTCACCTATCCCCGTTGGCCGGCCCCATATAATCGGTCGGTTGGTTTCCGATCTTAATTGTTCTCCTCTGTATGAGCGGTTCATCAGATCAAAATCAAAGATCGACGACCAGCCAGGCGAGTCAATACTTGTTGAATAATCGGATATCACATTACCATCTGTTCGAACCAGATGAAGGTCGAGATTATAATTTAGCCATTCACTGCGGGGTAGAGTTTCAACAATCCGCTCAAACCGTGCCTGGAGTCGTTCTGGATTTACAAATACTTCTTCTTCAGTTGCCTCCTCTAATTGAGCTTCAAGGTTGTTCAATATGTCAGTTAATATATCCTCCCCGTTACTTTCTGACTCAGCGTAATATTCCCTTGAAACATCAAGTAATTCACGATCTACACGTTCAGGATATGTATTTAAGATAATATAGTACAGAGAGCCGGCTGTGATTAGCAGAAGAAACATCATTCTTCTGAAACCAGACATTGTGATAAATTTCTCAGGGTATTTGGCCATTAGCCACCCCGTAAAAATAAATGTAGAAAACAGAACCATGATGAGCAGAAACTGCCATCCGATAAACAAGTCGTAAGTTGTAATTTGATCTATGCCAAAAAAAGTAATTATAAATGCAAAAAATGAAGAGAGAAATATAACTACGGCTTTGTCTCCTTCATATTTGAATAGAAAGCGCGAAATAGCAAGACTAATTCCCAGAATGGCAGTAAAAAATAAGGCGCCAGATATGTAAAAAATTAAAGATGTTATCTGAGGAAGTAACTCAAGATCCATCATCGGTATAGTAGAGTGTGTGGTAAGCTCTTTGGTACTTGTTACAAAAAAAAGTATCAGCAATAGCAGTGCAATACCATAAAGAAAGGAAAGGAGCGATCCTTTTAACTGCATTTTATCAGACTTTAAAGCAGTAAATCCCCGAACTGTATTGATTGCTACCAGACAAAACAACAATAGAAAAAGTGCATTCATTAAGTAATTAGCAAGATCGAGCTGAGTACTTAATGATACCTCCGACATTTCAGGCAAATATAACATTCCCCATCTTTCAGCAACTGAGAACTTTATGGCAAGGAACCACATTAGCGAAATAAAGCCGATTTGGAATAATATGGCCGCCCAGCTTTTATGGTTGATTGCAAAAACAATAAAAAGAATAAACAGTGTCAGAATCATAAAAATATGGAAAACATTCTGACGCTCAACTATTCGCTCTTCATACTCTGCCATAAATTGGTCATAATCCTGAAGGTGTGCATATACTATTCCTATTGAATCCCTTGAAGTAGTGTTTAATTTACGATAGGAAAAAATATCATCTGTGGGGGGCTGAGAAAAACTATAGTTTACCGGGAAATAATTTTTGAGAGAGTGATGATGAGCAAGATCAAAATTAATGTCGCTTGCAATTGGAAGATTAGTAGTGTGTGAAAGTTTTCTTGCTGTGACCAGTTGAAAGGTATTGTCGTTTACAAAAAAAGTTACTTGTGAGATTAAAAGAGATAAATTATTACGCTTTTGTAAAAACGTATGTACAGATTCAGATTCATCTGTCTCAAAAAAGGGAGGAATAACCAAATGAAATCCATCCCAGCTCCAGAGTAGCCCATCACGATAAAGAACAGCACCCCAAAAATCGTATTCTGATAAAGCCCGGTTTGCCAACTGTAGATTTTGTTGTTGTTCAACTATCTGTTTTACATCTTCCAGTAGATGTGTTGTGTTGTTGATCAACTCGGACTGATAATCCTGAAAAACGGCTTCACCTTTTTCAAGACTCTCTTCAATCATTGCCTCTGGAGTATCCGGAAGTTGCCACGAATAGATTCGCAAGAGTTCAAAAATCCCGTATGATACCAGCGCAATCAAAAATAAAGCAGCTGGAAGTGTTAATGGATTTTTGAAATACAGATTCAATTATTTGCTATTTCTTTATCTTCAATCTCAGTTTTTATCGCATCACTCCACATCCGCTCTATGCCATAAAATTCCCTTTTTTCCTCACTGAAAATATGTACTACAATATTCACATAATCCAGTATAATCCATCGTCGGGCATCCATCCCTTCCTGTTTCCACACAGATTCACCAATCTTTTTTTTAGTTTTTTCAGTTACGCTGCCAGCTAATGCCCTGATTTGAGTATCAGAGGTACCATGGCATACAACGAAATAATCGGTTAGTGTGGTAAGCTCTCTTACATCCAGAAGAACAATATCTTTTGCTTTTTTATCAAGTAACGCTTCTGTAATCGTATCTATTAATTCAGATGAATCAGCTGTTTTATTATTTGCCTGGGTCGTGAATTGATCTGATTGGGCAATAGGTTTATCTGTCATAGGCGGTATTCATAGGTTATATTATAAGTTTAATTTTTCATAGTCTGCTCCAAGTACAAGTGTAACATCAAGATAGAATTCTCCGGAGACTTCGTGTAGTATATGCTGTTCATCAATACCTAAGGCTCCTGCAACTCTTCTTGCATTTTCCATCTGATTGCTTCGGGAGATAACAAGGGTATATTCAACATTAAAATGATCAAAATTACCCGTTTCCACAACATCAAAACCATATCCGCGAAGTGTGCTGGTATAAGCAGTTGCAAGTCCCGGTATGCCACAGCCGTTTAATACCTCAATTTGTATCACATTACTTATTAAAGCGGGATCTTGTTCCGCTCGGTCAGCCATAATACGTGGATAGAAAAGCCTTGTGATGAGTGAAAAAACAAGAATAAAAAGAAGAAATCCTAAAAACCCAATTGCTGTATTTAACAGCAGTGATGATTTGTCTTGTCCCTGATTGCTATCTGCCATTTACATTCTGCTACCAGCCAGTATGCCTGTCAAGTGGTGAATAATATCTCCTGTTATATCCATATCCGCCGTAACCGAAAGGCGAATGATAATAAGGGCGCTGAGAAAATTCGAGTGAAATATTTGTTCGATCTGATAATTGGTAATCAAGCCGTGCACGATCTATAATAATACGTGATCCCACATTATCGTTAGTCATGAAATTATTACCGAAAGGTGAATGCAGAAATGAAACATCTACCTGAGCATCAAGGTTGTCGCTGATATCAAACAGCATAGAATTGGTATAGGCATTAATATTCTGCATCTGCCCGCCAAAACTGCTAAAGTTCATAGAATACGAATGATTCATTGTCATGTTCAGTGCATTCATCCAGCTACCTGTAGACGGCTTGTGATCGGTACTTACCACACCGCTATAATCTGCCGGAGGATTTAAATCATCTCTCAGTTGAGCATCAGCAATAGAAACAGCAAAAAAAGATAGTGAAAAAAGTAGTACTAATATTTTCATGGCAGTAGAATTATAGTTTATTCAGTGTCTTTGATAATACATAAACGGTTTGACTTAGTAAACAATTTCACCGTTAAATGGAAAAAATGAGATAGCACATCATAAATTATAGATGGCGAAGTTGTAATTGTAGTAGCAGTAAAAAACCGGTATATTATCAAGCTGTAGATTTTTTAACACAAATATAAAGACTGTTGCCGTATGAAGATGAAACTTACGGATTTCAAATTCGAAATCGAAGATTTTAATATACCTGAAGAACCTGTCAGACCAAGAGATGCATCAAAATTGATGGTTCTTAACAGAGAGGACCAGTCTATTACGCACGAGACATTTGCCGACATTCATAAGTACGTGAATGAAGGAGATGTGATTGTTTATAATAATACAAAAGTCTTTCCGGCTAAATTAAAGGGGAAAAAAGAAAAAACGGATGCAGATATTGAAGTTTTTCTGTTGAGAGAGCTGATGCCCGAAAATATGCTTTGGGATGTGTTGGTTGAGCCTGCCAGAAAAATAAGAATTGGAAATAAACTTTATTTTGGTGAAGACCTGATGGCAGAAGTGGTAGATAATACCACCTCACGCGGGCGAACTATTCGTTTTCTTTTTGATGGACCCAATGATGAATTGTATCGCCGGCTCGATATGATTGGTGATATGCCGCTGCCTCCATATATAGAACGTGACCCGGTGGAGGAAGACAAAGAGCGTTACCAAACCATTTTTGCTAAAGAACGAGGAGCAGTGGCTGCACCCACTGCCGGAATGCATTTTACGGAAGAGCTCGTGGAAAAGATTGAGAATAAAGGGGCCGAATTTTTACCTGTTACCTTGCATATTGGGTGGGGAACATTCCGTAATGTGGAGGTGGAGGATCTTACCAAGCATAGAATGGATTCTGAAAATTTTCTTATTTCAAAAGAAACTTCCGATAAAATAAATAAGGCTCTGAAAAGTAAGAAAAGCAAAGTAATTGCGTGTGGAACTTCGGCCGTACGGGTGATTGAAACAAGTGTAATGGCAAGTGGTTTGTCTAAACCGGGAACCGGTTGGACCGATAAATTTATTTATCCCGATTATGATTTTAAAATCACAGAAGCGGTAATTACAAATTTTCATCGACCGGAATCTACACTTTTAATGCTTGCCGCTGCGTTTGGAAGTTATGATTTTATCATGAAAGCATATGAAGAAGCAAAAGAGAAAGATTACAGGTTTTTCTCATTCGGCGATGCGATGCTGATACTCTAAATTCGGTGACCCGTGGCTAACCCGATTTTTTCATTAATTATTCCAGCTGCCGGTCGCGGTGTGAGAATGCAAACAAACATTCCAAAGCCATATCTGATGCTTGGAAAGAGCTCTGTACTCGAACATACTCTCTCATGTTTTATAGAATTGCCGGGTCTTCAACAGATAATTGTAGCAACTACCGATCATTATCGTACAGAAACAGAAGAATTGTTGCATCGTCTTGCGCCCGATTTGCAAACCAAGGTAGTGCCTGGTGGTGCAGAAAGGCTGCATTCCATAAATAACGCTCTTCAGGAAGTTGATTCTGCATCTGAACTGATAGCTGTTCATGATGCCGTAAGACCTTTTGTTTCTCAATCATCCGTTTTGGAATGTATTAAAGAGGCAGCAGTAAGTGGAGCTGCAATACTTGGTATTCGGGTTAATGATACCATTAAACAATTAGACGAATCTGGAAAAGTTTTAGATACTCCGGATCGGTCCAGGTTATGGCAGGCTCAAACCCCGCAGGTATTTAAACGATCAGTTTTGTTTAAAGCATATGAATATGGGTTATCTACAAATTTGATGGTAACAGATGATGCCTCATTGGTTGAAGCCGCCGGAGGAACTGTAAAAGTGGTAAGTGGCAGTAGAAATAACTTCAAAATAACTTACCCAATCGATTTTAAGATTGCTGAAGTATTAGTTCGAGACCTAAAATCAGATCATCATCATGAATGTTAAGATAGGTATTGGTTATGATGTCCATGCCTTTGGTAATGGGAGAAAATTAATTCTTGGTGGAGTAGAGATTCCCAACACCAGGGGATTGAAGGGGCATTCTGATGCAGATGTACTTTTGCATTCCATTACAGATGCAATTTTAGGAGCTGTAGCCCTGGGAGATATTGGTGCTCATTTTCCGGATTCAGATCCTAAATTTGAGAATGCTGACAGCTATTTGTTGTTAAAAGAGGCGGTTCAGCTTGTGCGAGATAAAGGGTTTGAAATTGGTAATGTAGATTCCACTATAGTAGCTGAACAACCTAAGATGCAACCGTATATTTCTGCGATGCAAACCCGTATTGCCGAAGCTCTTGAGTGTAGTATAAGCAGTGTTTCCGTTAAGGCAACGACCAATGAAAAATTAGGTGCACTTGGCAGATTAGAAGGAATTGCGGTTCATAGTGTGGCCCTAATAAGCAGGGTATAAAGTATATGGAATCGTACGTTAACGATCTAATTGAATGGATTTTAACACTTTCTCCACTGAATATATATGCCATATTTGCTTTTATTACATATTTGGAAAATGTAGTACCTCCTATTCCCGGAGATCTTCTGATTGTATTTGCCGGTTACCTGGCTGCTGAACAAATCGTTGGATTTAATTTGATACTGATGGTCACCACTGTTGCATCTGTCCTTGGATTTATGAACATGTATGGTATTGGGTATTATTTCGGAGATAAAATTGAGGAGCAACGAAAAGATTTTTGGCTGATGAAAATTGTAGATGTCAAATATTTTGATAGAGGTAAAAGATGGATGCATCAATGGGGCCAGGGAGTAATCATGGCTAATCGTTTCCTGGTAGGTACACGATCAGTAATATCCGTAACAGCTGGCCTTACCCAAACGAAAGTATATTCTACAATTATTAGTGCAACTGTTAGTTCTTTGGTATGGAATTTTATATTGCTTGGTTTGGGTTGGCTGGTTCATGAAAACTGGCAGGTGATTGTTCATTATCTTCGTATTTATGGTTGGGTTATATTCGCTGCGCTGATTATAGCAATCGCCGGAAAATTACTGTATGGGCGATATTATAAATTGGAAAGCGGAAGTGAATTTGAAAAATAAAATAATGCTCTTTTTTGTTGACAAGTTCTAAATATGTCCCTAAGTTTCAGGTCTTTCAATGATCTGAAAGGGAGAGAGGTGTAT
This sequence comes from uncultured Rhodohalobacter sp., assembly GCA_964404705.1. GTDB lineage: Bacteria > Bacteroidota > Rhodothermia > Balneolales > Balneolaceae > SW132. The sequence continues at coordinate 29,099 of CAYOLE010000018.1, forward strand.
CAGCCTAATTCACTTAACTCTTTTGGAGCCTGTTTAAAATTAATTGCGCAGTGAGGCTAATTTTAAATAGCCCTCAGACATATAGTTTAGTTTGAAAATTTGAATTTTTTGATTGTCAGTGTAAACTCAGGATAGGGTTCTCACATAAGCCAGTGTAGCTCAGGGGTAGAGCAGCTGTTTTGTAAACAGCCGGTCAT
>CAYOLE010000019.1:0-10606 GCA_964404705.1 uncultured Rhodohalobacter sp.
TCTTCCAGATATCCGGCTTCAAGCGCCTGACCGGCACTTATTACTTTCTGGGAAGCCAGCCAAAAAAGCGCCCGATTTTTTCCCACCATGCCTGCCAGGCGTGTTACTCCTCCCCATCCCGGCGGCAGGTAAAATTTACCCTGGGTGAATCCAATCCTTGCATTTTTACTGGCAATCCTGAAATCGAAAAATGAAGCAATTTCCCAACCCCCGCCGTAGGCATAACCGTTTATTGCGGCAAGTGTCCAGAACGGAAGACGTTCAATTCGTTCAAGCAGATGAATCATCCGTTCTGTCATTTGTTTGGCATCATCTGCTTTTTTCAGCTGATGAAATTCACGCAGATCCCCTCCGGAGATGAAACTTGATCCACTGCCGGTTAAAACAAACACCCTGGTTTCCTGATCGTTTTCAAGCTGATCCAGCAATTCTTCAAGCCGGTCCATCAGCTTAAAATTAACTGCATTTCTTGCTTCAGGCCGGTTTATCCTGGCTTTGATAACATGTGGTGAGCGCTCAATAATTAATGGCATGAGTAGATTTATTTAGAAAAGAAACCTATTAGTCTGATTGTATATCAAGAATTGATTGTAACACTTTTCTTTATCCACTGAATATATTCGCGGTTACCCTCATCGGGTGATATGGGCAGCGAAATAACACAAGGCACATCATAACTATGAATTTCTTTGATTTTACTGGTAACTCTTTCGACAAAATTTTCAGTGGTTTTCACAAGCAAAATGCACTCTGTATCGGATTGGATTTCACCCTCCCACCAATAGACAGATTCCATATTATTGATAATATTCACGCATGCACAAAGTCTCTTCTCCACAAGTATTTCTCCTATTCTACGCGCTTCGGCAAGGTCGCCGGTGGTTACATATAACACTTTTGGATCATTCATAAGGCTTTACCGTTTTGGATTATCATACTGAGTATAGTGAAGCTACTGTTTAGTAAATAAATATAGTAGAAAAGAACAGTCTTGTTGTGAAGATGATCAGATCAAAATAAATAAAAACCAGCTGTGTTTGATCTAATAATGAATTAGCCTTAACTTGTTAGGCTCTGTTTCAAAAACTAAATTACATACTGAATGCGAGAGTGGCGGAATTGGTAGACGCGCCAGATTTAGGATCTGGTACCCTTACCGGTGTGGGGGTTCGAGTCCCCCCTCTCGTACGTTTTTTGTTCCAGTCTCATCAACAAAAATATCCAAACCTAAAATAAAAGCAAGTGGAACTATCCGTTCAGGAAATTACCTCAGTAGATAAAGAGATCACAATTAAAGCCGATCGGAGTGATCTGGATCCAAAGTTTGATAAAGCATATAAAAAGTATAAGAAAGAGATACAGATGCCCGGATTTCGTCCTGGTAATGTACCGGTAGGATTAATCAAGAAAAGGTTCGGAAAAGAAATTGAACTGGAAGAGATCAACACGTATGTGCAGGAAGTGTATGAAAATGAGATCGTTCCGGAATATGAGCCTGTTGGTGAAACCCAGATGAAGGATATGACCTGGGAAGATGACAAGCTTGAAGTGACGTTTAAAATCGGTGCAAAGCCTGATTTTGAACTGGCTGACATCAAATCAATCACTGTTGATAAAATGGTGCATGATGTTACTGATGAAGAAGTTGAAGAGGAAATTGAACGCACCCTGGAGCGCGAAGGCAATTGGGTTGAGGTTGAAGGCGAAATCACAGAGGAATGCAGGGTTACAGTTGACGCCATTACCCTGGATAAGGATGGAAACCCGATAGAGGGTGAAAAAGATGAAGACCAGAAGCTGGACTTGAGAGATGACAGTTCAGCCGATTTTCGCGACAATCTTGTTGGAAAGAAAAAAGGAGATGTTGTAGATGTAACGTTTGATGAGGAATCAGAGGCTGACAATTTTCAGCTGCACGTAAAACTCGTTGAAAAGATGGAAGAAGCGCAACTCACCGATGAGTTGGCCAAGAAGCAAAGCAACGGTGAAGCAAAAAACATCGATGAGTTTAAAAGTTATATCAAAAGCCGCATGCAACAGTACTACGATCAGTCAGCGGATGATATGTTTAGGCAAGATGTGATCTCAGCCCTTACCAAAGCTCACGATTTTGAAATACCCGAGGTTATGGTAAAACAAATACAGAATTCGTATGTTGAATATGCTAAACAACAAACCGGCGGCCAGCTTCCTCCAAATTTCGATGAAGAAGAGTACAAGGAAAATCTGAAAGATCAGGCAGTGCGTGAAGGGAAATGGGTGTTTATCAGTGAGCAGCTTCAGGAGAAATTCGATGATATTGAAATTACACCTGAGGATATTGACGAGTTTATTGGAATGGAATCAGCACGGCACGGTGTTCCGGTTGACCAGATGAAAAGTTATTACGCCCAAAACCCAGAACAGCTCGAAAGTCTGCGCACCAGCATCCGTGAAAATAAAGTTTTTGAAAAATTGAACGATGCTGTTACTATTAATGAACTCTCTAAGGAAGAATTTCGTAAAAAGAGAGAAGAAGAGTCAGAAGAAATTGACTCAAATAAACTAATTTAAAAACGTATACAGACTGTGAAACAACCTATATTAGAAATTCCAAGTATGAATGACATCACACAGGTTCAAAACAATCTTGTGCCAATGGTGGTTGAAACCACAAGCCGTGGTGAACGCGCCTATGATATCTATTCGAGACTACTTAAAGACCGGATTGTAATTTTGGGAACTCCCGTAAATGATACTGTGGCCAGCACAATTGTTGCACAGCTATTGTTTCTCGAGTCTCAGGATCCTGAAAAGGATATCAATCTATACATCAACAGCCCCGGGGGAGTTGTCTCAGCCGGACTGGCAATTTACGACACCATTCAATACTTGAAGTGCGATGTATCAACCACATGCGTGGGTATGGCAGCTTCAATGGGTGCAGTATTGCTAACTTCCGGAACTAAAGGGAAACGAAATGTTTTGCCGCACGCCCGTGTAATGATTCACCAGCCACTGGGAGGAGTACAGGGCCAGGCAAGTGATATTGAAATTGAAGCCGCGGAAATTCTTCGTATAAAAAAAGAACTGACCGGAATTATTGCCGATCATTCAGGTCAGGATGTTGAAAAAGTGACGAAAGACTCTGACCGTAACAAATGGTTGTCTGCCGATGAAGCTGTCGAGTACGGACTCGTGGATAATGTGATGCGACGTAAAAACGCAGACGATAAAAAATAAATTATAAAAAAAGGCATCATGGGTAAGAAAGACGGAGAATTGGTACACTGTTCTTTTTGTGGACGTTCAAGCCGCGAGGTAGATTCAATGGTTGCAGGTCCTGAAGTATTCATTTGCAATCATTGTGTGGATGACGCATCGAGCATCATTGAAAGCGATCTGTCATCTCTCTCCCGGCGAAGAGACCGGCAGTATCGGCCAATGCTCAAGCCTATTGAAATTAAGGGCAAACTCGACGAGTATGTAATAGGCCAGGAAGGTGCAAAAAAGGCACTTTCTGTTGCCGTTTACAACCATTACAAACGTATTTCAGGTTCTCAGTCTCTGAGTGGTGACGATACAAAAATTGAAAAAAGCAATATCGCCCTGATGGGACCCACCGGTGTGGGTAAAACACTTCTTGCCCGAACGCTCGCCCAGGTTATCGATGTGCCTTTTACAATAGCTGATGCTACAGTTCTTACTGAAGCCGGCTATGTGGGTGAAGATGTGGAAAGCATTTTGAGCAACCTTCTTCAGGCAGCTGATTATGATGTGGACAGAGCCCGGCGCGGAATTATTTACATTGACGAGATTGACAAAGTATCACGTAAAAGTGATAATCCCTCTATCACACGTGATGTATCCGGCGAGGGAGTTCAACAAGCCCTTCTAAAAATTCTGGAAGGCACTACAGCCAATATTCCTCCAAAAGGCGGGCGAAAGCATCCTGAACAAAGTTTCATTCAGCTTGATACATCAGAAATTCTTTTTATCTGCGGTGGTGCTTTCAGCGGACTCGAAGAGGTGATAGCCCAGCGCCTTTCGGTCAGTTCCATGGGGTTTCAGTCAGCTGATCAGGTGAAGTTTGATAAAAACGATCCGGATATCTTTACAATGGTAGAGCCGGAAGATCTTCAGAAATTCGGCCTTATTCCGGAGCTGATCGGGCGTATTCCCATTATTTGCGGACTTGAGCAGCTTTCTGATGAAGCAATGATTGATATATTGCTTAAGCCCAAAAACGCCATAACCAAACAATATAAAAAGCTGTTCAAGATGGAAGATGTTGAGCTTGTCTTTGAAGATGACGCGCTAAATGCCGTAGTGGAAAGGGCACGCGAAAGAAAAACTGGTGCCCGAGGCCTTCGATCCATTCTTGAGGATGCTATGCTCGATATTATGTTTACTATTCCGTCGATGAAGAATGTGAAACGTTGCATCATTACGCGCGAAACGGTGGAAAAGAAAGCACCGCCAATCTACGAAAAGCAAAAAGCTTCTGCTTAGTAAAAATATTTACAGGTATACCGAACCCTGAAACCGTACGATCTGGTCGTCCATTTTCGTTAATTAGTTCTTTCAGATTCGCAAACTTCTGATTGTTTGCAAAATTAGACGCTCACATTCTGTTGGAACAAATTTTTTATAACATGCAGAACCTCTTGCCTCTGAACTGGATAAAAATTGCACTGGTCACTCTGCTTATACTTCTTGCCGCAGCATCTTTTTTTTACAACCGCATGCTCGTTGAAGAAATTCTGGAACATGAACGCGCAAGTATAGAGCTTTGGGCAAAGTCTTTGGAGTTTAACCTTAACCCAATACATGATAAACTCACTAACAATCTTATTCAATCAATACAGGTTTTACAGGAAATTGAAGAAGTGCCCGATAGCGTAGTGAGATTGATAGAAGAGGTAGAAGCCACCCAGCCTACTCTACAGTTCGTTTCGGATGAATTGGTCGTAGACACCCGCTATTCAATCCCAACAATTGTTACTGATCAGTCGGGTGCAATTGTAGCCCAGAGATTTATTAATGGTGATGTTGAACCAGAAATGGTGGAACGCTTTGCTCAGCTTAATGATCCCATCGTAATATCAAGCGGCGAGGGTGATCAATCTTTTCAGAATTTCGTCTATTTTGGCGAAAGTCAAACCGTTCAGTATCTGCGGTACTTTCCTTTTCTTCAGTTTGGATTTTTAGCTCTTCTGATCGGAATTGGCTATTTAACGTACAGAAGTATCAACCGGTCTGAAAAATCGAATCTATGGGTGGGGATGGCAAAAGAAGCAGCTCATCAGCTTGGTACACCGCTATCAAGCATGTATGGATGGCTTCAGTTATTAAAAGAAAACAACAAGCATAACGATGAATCTTTGACGATTGCCTACGAACTTGAAAAAGATATAGGACGAATTAAAGGAATTGCTGAACGTTTCAATAAAATTGGCTCTGAACCAGAACTTCAGAGTATTAGAATTGAACCGATTGTAGATCAGGTAATCGATTATATGGTGCGCCGGCTGCCTCAGCTTGGGAAAAATGTGGAAGTTCGCAAATCCATCAAGACAAACTCCAAATTGAGACTTAACCCTGAATTGTTTCAATGGGCTATTGAAAATCTTATCAAAAACTCAATGGACGCAATAAAAGAAACGGAGAGAGAAGCATTTATATCTGTAAATGTTTTCGAAAACGGGGATAAGGTTATTATAGATGTTGAAGATTCGGGCTCCGGAATTGACCGGAAATTTATGAATGAAATCTTCAAGCCTGGCTATAGTACCAAAAAGAGAGGCTGGGGGCTTGGATTAAGCCTGACGAAGCGTATTATTGAGGAATATCACGGAGGGAAGATATTTGTACTGAAATCTGATCTTAATAAGGGCACAACAATACGCATAACGCTACCGGCCTGACCCGCTGATGATTGCATTCATTTAATCATCAATATATCCGCGATTTTCAGCATATTCGAACAATTGTGCTTTCAGCAGGTTTCGTCCTCGATGAAGGCGTGAACGTATGGTACCGATGGGCACATCAAGCATATTTGCGATTTCTTCGTATGTAAAATCTTCAATATCGCAGAGAAGTACGACAGTTCTAAAATCTTCCGGAATCTGATCAAGTGCTTTGGTAATGTCATCGTCTATAAGTTTACGATACATTGTATCTTCAAGATCGGATGTATTTGTCCGCTCAGCTCGAATCGTTTCATAAAATGTGGCTACTTCATCGTAATCAACCTCCTGTGGCTTCTTGGATTTTTTTCTGTAGTTATTGATGTACGAATTTTTCAAAATTCTGAATAGCCAGGCTTTAGCGTTGGTTCCTTTTTCATAACTGCTAAAAAAACGATACGCTTTAACGATCGAATCCTGTACCAGATCTTCAGCGTCATTTGGATCGGACGTTAAACGCAGGCCAAAGTTATACAGAGCATCTAAATGAGGAATAATTTCCTCATTAAAATCGGCCTGTTTTCGAATTTCTTTCTTAGTTAGTTCTGCCATCCCGTTTTATCCAGAACTTGAGTGATCATTTTAAAATTACGTACGTGAAAACAACCATTTTAAAATTAAAAATAGTTACAGAGCAATCGCTGGTCAAATTGATACTTTCAATATGCTGTGTAGGTTTTAATGAACAGTATTTTATATAAATGGCTTTAAAGCCGGAACACAACAATAAGATCGTACAAGGCATGAGTCCAGGCGGCACAGCCAAATCCTCTTATAACATAAATAACATTTAATGTTAAGCCAAACAAAAAACGAAATAAGAAACTACCTAAAGTCCAGGTATCGGCAAAATTACCTACATAATGTACTCCACTAAAAATGACCGCCGAAATGAGTGCTGCGGCAACATAGGCCGAATTTTTCTGACTAAATATTTTTCTAAACAGGTAAAATAATCCGGAAACTAATATCACTCTAAAAAATAATTCCTCGTAAAGTCCGGCGCCCAAAGAGAGTGCATAGAGCTGAAGTTTAGAAAGCTGACTAATGCTTTCTTGAATATTCATATTTAAAAGAAATTCGAGGAACTGGCTGATTAAAATTGCAAATAGAATGGCATAGACCACGCTTTCTGTAATCAACCAAACAAAATACCGACCTTTTAAAGTAGGAAGTGCGCCCCTATTCTGGTATAAAATAAAGGCGCCGATAAGAACAGCAACCGTGAGTGCAGTCGTCAAACCATCGAGTCCGAAATAAGAAAAAAGCATCTGAAACCAAACATCTACGGAAATACGAACCAACTGTTCCTGGCCAGCCTGAGAAAACCGAATTAACAGTTCATACAACAGAAATAAGGGAAGAGCAAATATATAACTGTAGTAGAGTCCAGCGGTTTGACGAAAATATGTCTGGATGGAAGACTGTTTCAATGCCCCTCTGCTACTGATCCGTATAGACTACGACTTTAGCTTGCTGAATACTCGAAAATCCGAGCATATCCCAGGCTTTGTGCGACAATTTGATACCGCTGCCGGATGAACGATCGTTTATCCGAACATAGACTCCCTTTTTAGAGTCGGGATTCTCGATATATACGATATTACCCAACGGCATGTTAGCGTGTCCGGCAGTTAAGTAATCGGGGTTGTATAGCTCACCGCTGGTCGTTGGATTTGCTTCATCCATATCTTCATATAGAGTTACCGGAATTTCTCCGAGATTCTCCAGAGATGCTCCCTTTTGATATGGATTATCAAAATTGCGGGAAGGTGGCAAAAGAACGGTGATACGTTGTCCTGAGGAGAGTGAACTTATATCAAGATCAGGATTCAAGGCAATAAGTTCATCGCTCGTCATCTTGAACTTTCGTTTCAGATCATCAATGGTTTCGCCTGACTCTATTCTGTAATTCACAAATTTACCCTGGGGTGTGGATTCTTCGGCGTTTTCAGCAACAGAGGGAGCAGATTGAACTTCGCGAACAGTAAGCTGTTGACCAATGTTGAGCTCGTCGGACTGTAGATCATTCAGGCTTTGAAGCTGTGATACTGTCATGTTGTGTTCTGCTGCGATCCGGGTTAACGTATCTCCACTGCGTACGGTGTAATACGTTGTTCCGCGATCTTCGTCTCTGTCTCTCACTATTGATTCCCGGGGTGACTGATCAACCACTTCCGCCGCAGTTGGCTCAGGTAGTGAGTCGCTCTGTTGCGAAGCTTCTTCGGTTGGAAAGATTGTGAGCTCTTGTCCGTTGCTTAGCTGGGGACTGTCCATATTATTCCACGACTGGATTTCAGCTATGGTGACTCCATATTGTCTTGAGATAGCAAAAAGAGTTTCTCCCGGCTGAACTGTATGAATTACAGAATCCTCATCGTTCGGTGGTCCTACAAGAAGTTCCTGCCCGGTACTAAGATTGTCAGAATCCAGTTGATTCCATTGCCTGAGGTCTCCAACAGTTACATCATATGTCCGTGAGATGCTAAACAAAGTTTCGCCACGCTGCACGATATGGGTTTGACCTGTATCTTGTGCGTTCAGTATTTCTGGCACCGTAAGTGTAGCGAAAACGCCCAATGTAAGTGCGGTCGTAAAAAGTAGTTGTTTAAGCATAGAATTAGTCGTCCAATTCAAATCGAAGCTGCTGGATAGCTTCATGTAGTTCTGATTTTGTTCGAAGCTCATTTTTTTTTACTGCAAGTTTAATACCGTCTTCAAACAGCTGCAGCGCTTTTTTATGCATGCCCCGCGACTGATATAGTTTACCAAGATGATAATAGACTCCCAAATAATCAGGATCTTGTTTCAATACTGCTTCGAATAGCAACTGGGCTTTTTCTACACTTTCTTGCTTTAGGAGTTCCAGTGCAAGTGCAAATTTTGAAAACGTATCATCCGGATCTTTTCGGATCGCCTGCGCAAGTTGACTTATCTTGCTTTTACTGCTATTCATGGCTTGTTTCCTCGTCATAACGTTTCAAAATTACATCCATTGAGTCTCCACCGAATTTTTCAAGTAAAGCGTTAGCAAGTACGGGGGCTATTACACTTTCAGCCACCACAACAGCTCTTGGCAGTGCGCATACATCCGAGCGCTCATACCGGGTATCTTCTTCCTTTTTAGACTCTATATCGGCAGTTTTCAGGGGCTTAATCATGGTGGGTATGGGTTTCATTACACCGCGAATAATCAATGGCATGCCGGTAGTCATCCCACCCTCAATTCCTCCGGCACGATTCGTACGCCTTTTAAAGCCATTCTCATAAATAATTTCATCATGAACATTGTGACCATGCCGGTGTCCGGCTTCGAAACCCAGGCCGATCTCTACTCCTTTCATTGCCTGTGTAGAAACAATAGCCTGAGCTAACTGCCCATCTATTTTTCGATCCCAGTGAACGTAGCTTCCCAGGCCCGGGGGCAAGCCGGTTACAAGAACTTCATAAATTCCACCGAGTGATGTGCCTTCTTTGCGGCGTAATTTAATCTCTTCACGCATTTTGGTACTTAGATCTTGATTCAGGCAGCGAACATCAGATTTATCAGCATGGATAAAAATCTGATCAGCACCTTTTTTGAGTAATGGATCTGCAATATCCCGCACTTCATTCCAGGAAGTATACCCCACTGCCCCTATTCGAATTACATGTCCCCCGATGCGAATGCCCAATTCCTGCAAAAACTTTCTGGCAATTGAACAGCACGCCACACGCATGGCTGTTTCCCGGGCACTGGAACGTTCAATCACCGGCCTGATATCATCAAACCCGTATTTTTGTGTACCTACAAGATCCGCGTGGCCCGGACGAGGAAGTGTAATTTTTTCAACATCTCCGCGAGGGCCATCTTTGGCCATTACAACCGGCCAGTTACTTTTATCTTTTTCATAGGCTCTGTTGGGCATCGTTAGAGCTATAGGCGCACCTGTTGTTTTGCCAAATCGAATTCCAGATTGAAATGTGGCCCTGTCTTTTTCAAACGCCATGCGGCCGCCACGCCCGTATCCTTTCTGGCGGCGAACCAGATGCTTCTCAATCTCATCCTCAGTAATACTAAGACCGGCTGGAACACCCTCAACAATACCTGTTAGTGATGGACCATGAGATTCTCCGGATGTGAAATAACGAATCATAATGTGAAAGTTCTAAAATTTATAATAAGTCTGCCAATCATTTATTACTTGTATTTTGCATCTGAGTACGACTGGATATAATGTTAAGCAGACTTTTTTATTAATCAGGAGATAACTTTTTTATAAGGGAAGAGCGATTCCAATTTGGACTACACTTCCCATATCACTAAAGCTGGTTCTTGAAAAATCCACAGACAGCTTGTTTAAATGTATGGCCAGTCCGAGGCTCAATCCTGCACCATCAAGCCGTTTACCTGTTTGTACCTGACCATGGAGCCAATAGTCGTAACCAATTCTGCCCGTTACGCGATCACCGAATAAAAACTCAGCGCCGCCCAGCAGGTGCCTGGAAAAATTTTCAAAGAAAGATGGTGGCTCTGTATCATAGGTGCTTTCAAGATTCCAGTTGTTCAGCCGCTGAAGTGTAATATGGAGTCGCACGGGAATATACTCAAGCCTGTGCACAACTCCCGCAGCAATATTTAAAGGTAAAGGTTCAGAAATTCCATTATAGGTTGA
>CAYOLE010000019.1:10706-28813 GCA_964404705.1 uncultured Rhodohalobacter sp.
CCATAGTTAAGAAAGCGAACTGAGGCAGATATCATACCAAGATCAGGAACTCTGAAGGCATAATTTGCTGTACCAAAACTAATATCGCTCAAATGATTTAGATACGACATGTGTAATTTGTTCGATTCTGATGCCTGTAACAGCGCAGGATTAGCTATAAATTGCGACGATTGCGGGTCGATAAATGCTGCATGGGAGCCACCCAGGGCGGCGGTGCGCGCATCTGCACTAAGCTCGAGAAATCGGAATACAGTGTTTCCATGATGTTGAGCCTGAACTGCAACAGACGGGAGAAGAATAAAGATGATCAAAGATAGTTTTAAAAACGCCACAGAAATTGAACCACAATTGGAAAAAATGTTTCGTAATATAATCAAATTCAAACCACCTGAAAGAACAAACGGACAGATAGCTTGAAGATTTTATTTATCAAAAGATGAATGCATTTCAAGAATTAGGCAAATACAGTTCTTTACTGTATCAGGGACTACGATCATCTCCAGAGTTTGGTACTTACCGAAAAAGCTTTCTCCATGAGATGGTAAAAATTGGCTATGATTCGGTACCAATTATCATGCTCACAGGTTTTTTTACAGGGTCTGTAATGACCATACAATCAGCTTATCAGCTTGATTCTGCGTTTATTCCCCTCTCCACAATTGGTGCAATAGTTTCAGAATCGATATTAATTGAACTTGCTGCGGTGATATCAAGCCTGGTACTTGCCGGAAAAGTTGGAGCCAGAATTGCTACTGAGCTTGGAACCATGAGGGTTACTGAGCAGATTGATGCGCTCGAATCGATGGGATTCAATTCCATATCATTCCTGGTGGTACCCCGGGTTTTGGCCGGAATTTTAATGTTTCCAATCTTATACATTGTTGCAAGCATTTTTGGAGTGGGCGGAGGTTTGCTTGCCGGTGCATTTACTGGCACTGTACCCACTTCTGACTATCTGTTAGGAGCTCGTATGTATTTTAGTCCCTGGACACTTATTTTCGGATTTGTAAAAATGTTTGTTTTTGGGTTTATCATCACATCCATATCCTGTTATAAGGGATATTACGCAACAGGTGGGGCAGAAGGTGTGGGTACGAGCACAACCAACGCTACCGTTTTGAGCTGTATGATTGTTTTACTGGCTGATTTTCTGCTTGCTGCCCTTTTACTGTAACAAAATCAGAATGATAGAAATAAAAAATCTTACAAAAAGCTTTGGAAACCTCCTTGTATGGGAAGACGTATCCTTAACCATCCAAGATGGTGATACAATAGCAATTATAGGACGTTCGGGTTGTGGAAAATCTGTGCTATTAAAGCATATCAACGCACTGCTGTACCCCGATTCAGGAACTGTTACAATAGATGGAAACAATATTCACGAGAAGGATTATGTAACACAACGAAAACTAAGACAGAAATTCGGGATTCTTTTCCAGGGGTCTGCACTTTTCGACTCCATAAATACGTTTGAGAACATCGCATTTCCGCTTCGCTATTTTACCGATAAAAAAGAAAGTGAAATTCGCGATATTGTAATGAATGCTCTGCAACAGGTGAACCTCGAAAATGTACATGATAAAGAAACATCTGAGCTTTCGGGCGGTATGCGCAAACGAGTTGGGCTTGCACGAGCTATCATTCTTGAACCTGAATATATTATGTACGATGAACCGACTTCAGGTCTCGATCCTCAAACGTCTGACGAAATAAATGAATTAATAATCAGAATGTCAGAAACATTACAGATTACATCAATAGTTGTAACGCATGATATGCACAGCGTTTTAGAAGTTGCAAATAAAGTAGCATTTTTAGATAAGCAAAAATTAAGCTGGTCTGGTACTATTGATGAGCTCCGCGTTAGTAATCACAGAGATCTTGAAATGTTTATAAAAGCAAGCGAATATCAAATTTAATATACTGAGGTAGACATTGAATATTAGTAGCGAAGCAAAAGTGGGAATAACCGTTTTACTTGCCGCGATAGCAGCAGTTGTGGGATTTCGATTTATGTCGGATTTTCCGATTCTGCGACAATCGCAGGAAGTTAAAACCGTATTTGAACGCGTTGACGGGCTTGGAACCGGCAGCCAGGTATTTGTACGCGGTGTAAAAGTGGGGTCTGTAAATAGGGTTCAATTAACCGCAGCTGATAGTGTACAAATTTCCATGCGGCTTGATATGCCCCGCCCCCTGCCAAAAGGATCCGTTGCTTACCTGACTTCCCTTGGCCTCATCGAGGGAAAATCGATCGTAATAGAACTGGGTGATTCACCACAGGAAGTAGAACATGGCGATTTTATAGAAGGAGTATATGTGGAGAGCATGATGGAAACCCTTGGGAAACGAGGTGAGGAATTAGGTGGTGACCTATCCAGCACGTTTACTGAACTGAACCAGTTTCTGGCTCAACTTAACGAAACACTTGATGATGATGCGAGAGTTACATTGAACGAAACATTACAAAGCACCTCGAAAGCTACAGAACGTATCGCCGCTATTCTTGAAAACAAGCAGATCGAAATTGATATGGCAATCGAATCAGGCAGCTCAATGCTGGCACAGCTCGATACCCTTGCCACCGACAACCGACCCAGGCTTGATACACTGATGGTGACGCTGGAAAAAAGTATTGACGATCTTGAACAGATACGCACAGAGCTTGAAGGTGCCACAACCGGCCTCAATCAAATAATGGATAAAATCAACAATGGAGAGGGCACACTTGGGAAAATGGTGAATGATCCCGCTGTTTATGATAATCTTGATGAACTTACAAAAGAGCTTAATGAACTTGTAAAGGGGATTAACGAAAATCCTGGTCGTTATTTAAGACATATGAATATAATCGAAATATTCTAACCCATGGTTCAATTTTCGCTTATGGTGTTCGTTGCTATTATAGTGATGTTATTGTAACTTTTCAGGCTCTTTACCAAATCATATCACGGATTTTACGAAACCAATTATTTGGGAGTTAGGGAAATCAGATCGTGTAAATTCAGTTTGAAAAAATTTTTCTACCTGCTACTTAATCAATTGTTAATAAAGTTGTTTTAGAGGTTTTTTATGGGTGTAATGGAAAAAATGAGAAACAGCACCGCATCAATATTGTGGATACTGATATTCTCTTTTGGAATACTTTGGGTTTTGGCTGATGTAGACTTTTTTGGCGGAATAACCGCCGGGCCGTCGAACATGGGATCAGTAAATGGCGAGACTATTTCATTTGAAGAATATAATCAAAGGGTAAGTTATTATACGGAAGAGTATAGCCAGAATCAGGATGGAGCAATGACCACCGAAACGCGCGCTGCACTTGAACAGCAGGCATGGGAAGATTTGGTGGCATCAAGACTGATGCAACAAAAAATGAACGAAATGGGAATATCGGTAACCGACCGCGAACTTTTGAACATGGTTACGGGTGATAATCCCGCCCCTTTTATTCGCCAGCAGTTTCAGCAACAGGATGGCACCATCGATAGAATTGCCCTGCAGGCTGCCATCGATGCTCCTGAAAACAGCGAAATCTGGATTATGATTGAACAACAGCTCCGCGACGAACGCCGGCAGCAGAAAATGAATAACTTCATCGGCTCGGGCATGAGGGTAAGTAATCTTGATGTAAAAAATCAATACATTAAAGAAAACTCTTATGCAGATATTGAATATGTACGTTTTCCATATGCTGATGTATCAGATGATGAAATTTCAGTTACTGAAGAAGAAATGCGGAGTTATCTGCGAAACAATCCGGAGCAGTTTAAACGCAGCGAAACCTATCGTTTTCGATATGTAAGCTGGGATATCAGTCCTACAGAAGAGGATACGGTAAATGCCATTCGAGATGTTGAAGAGATGCGTCCGCGATTAGCTGAGGCGGAAGATGATTCATTATTTTTTATCCAGAATCAATCCGCAACTCCATTCAGAGACAGTTATATGCAGCGTGATCAGATCAGAGATGAATATAGACCTGTATTGGACCTCGAAGAAGGAGAGGTTTCGGAAGTCCTTATGATTGATGGCGCTCCGCATATTTTAAAGAAAATTGATGAACGTGGAGATGAGGTAAAATTTGCCGCATTTTCTTATCAGGTTGAAGCTGACCCCATAGCGACGGTGGACCGTCTTGCTGAAAGTGCCCGCGATTTTGAGTTTTTTGCTTCAGATGATGGATTTGAACAAGAAGCAGAACGCAGAGGCTATGAAATTCACACAGCAACTGCAACGAAGGGGAATCCATTTATTCCAGGACTTGGAGAAAGCCATCAAACTCTCCTTGAGCTTGAAAATTTGCAAGAAAATCGTATTTCAGAGCCTATCGAACTGGATGATCAATTTATTGTTGTTCAGCTACTGGAAAGAATCCCTGAAGGAACACGGCCTTTTGAAGAAGTACGCGACCAAATCGAAAGTATCATAAAAAATAATAAACGGAAATCAGCCATGTTAGACCGGGTAAGAGAACTTCATAGCGAAGCTTCCGATTTGGAAGAATTGGCAAATGAAGCCGGAAAGGAAGTCCAGGTGGCTGAAAGTATACGAATGAGCGGAACTTCAATTCCAGGTGCAGGACGGGAACCCGGCGTTATTGGAACCATTTTCTCAATGGAACCGGGTGAACAGACAGGCCCTGTGGAAGGCGAAAATGCGATATTTGTTTTAAGAGTGAATGATCTCAGTATGGCAAATCCGGAGGAAATGTCCTCTTCGGATCGCACACAAATTAAAAACCAGCTGGAGCAGCAAAAGTTTTCATCTTTCAATGAAGTCTTTATTGATCAGCTGAAAGAGGAGGCAAGTATTACCGACAACCGCAGCCGTGTGCTGAGCAGATAGTCCTGAGAAATTTTTTAATAAATCTGAAAAGGGCGAGAATTATTTTCTTGCCCTTTTTTATTTTGGAAACGTAAGATCTCCCGAAGAGAGTTATCAATGAAAAACAAAAAAGATCATATTTGGATGCAGAGAGCACTCAGCCTTGCTGAGAAAGGCCGGGGCTATGTATCACCCAATCCAATGGTTGGCTGTGTTATAGTATCGGCACAGGATAATATAATTGGGGAAGGATATCATCAAAAATATGGCAAACCACATGCCGAAGTGCTTGCGGTTGAATCCGTATCAGATCAGCGTTTGCTGAAAGATGCTACTGTTTACGTAACCCTGGAGCCTTGTGCACATCATGGCAAAACACCTCCTTGCGCCAATATGCTTGCAGAACTGCCGATAAAGCGAGTAGTAATTGCCATGCAAGATCCTTTTCCTGATGTAAATGGCAAAGGAATTAAATTACTTAAAGATCGCGGCATAACCGTTGAGGTGGGAGTATTAAAGGAGAAAGCACAGGAACTCAATGAAGCCTGGCTTCATTATATTGAATTTTCACGACCCTTCGTTACACTTAAAATTGCTCAAACCGCTGACGGATATATTGCTGCCCCGAACGGAGATTCGAAATGGATAACATCTGTGGAATCCCGGACTTTGGTGCATCGCTGGAGAAGCAATATCGATGCTGTGATGGTAGGACGCAATACGGCAATGACTGATAACCCCTCACTGACTGTACGTCTCGTAGAAGGCAGACAACCGCGCCGGGTGGTTATCGACGGCCCTTTTGAATTGCCGGAAAATTTGAATCTTTTTTCTGATCAGTATGAAGAAAAAACTGTGATTATCACACACAACCGGGAAAAATCAAAAACACACGCCGATCCAATGCTTAAAATGTTGCAAAGCAATTATTTTAGGGGTGAAGTCGTAACCGTTGATGAAAATAAGGGGCATACGGATCTCAGGCAATGCCTGAACGCACTTGCAGATCTTGGCATTACTTCCCTTCTTGTAGAAGGAGGACGTGATCTGTCGAGTGCATTTCTGAAAGCAGGATTAGTGGACCGCCTTCACATTTTCATTGCGCCAAAAATTCTTGGAGGTGGAGCTAAAAGCATTCAGGGACTCGGAATAAATCGTATGGAAGATCTGATACCCTTTCGTAAATTCGAGTGGATGCAAGTTGGGCCAGACATGTTATTAACCGCAGACTTATAATAAGTTTAATGTTTACAGGAATAGTATCAGAAACAGGCAAAATAACAGAGATAATTCCGCACAACGGTGCAGTGCAGATGTCAATTGAATGCTCATTTGCGGATGATACTCATGTTGATGAAAGTATTGCCGTTAATGGAGTATGTTTAACTGTGATATCATTTGATGAGAGTAGTTTTACGGTTCAATGCGTGGAAGAAACACTTCGTAAAACATCATTCAACACCCTTAAAGTTGGGAGCCTTGTAAATCTGGAGCGATCACTTACACTCGAAAAGGCAATTGAAGGTCATATAGTTCAGGGTCATGTTGATACGGTTGGAACCATTAAATCGATACAAAAAAATGAGTCGGATATTCTGATCACGGTCGAGTTTTCTGACATGTATCAGGATTATGTGGTTGGCCGTGGTAGTATCGCAATTGACGGTATCAGCCTAACCGTTGCGCGTAATAAGGGAAATCGTTTTACGGTGGCTATTATCCCCTACACATGGGATTTCACTAATTTATCAACAAAAAAAGAGGGCGACCCGGTGAATCTGGAGTTCGATATCTTTGGTAAATATATCGTGCAATATCTCGAAAGAAGAGAAATGGATAATACAGATAATTGATAATGAAAAAGTTAGTATGTGACAAGTACTGATGGTTCGCCTATGCTGATCAACAATTCTTCCCTAAACTTAATTGCGAGGTGGCGGCCGTCTTCCATCTGTTGAGCTTCTCTCAAGATTATTCAGTCCAGGCAGCTTCTGGAACAGGCTGGATATCTGCCCGCTTGTAAGTGATAACCGGAAGGAGTAATACTGAAAATCGCCAAACGGATTGAATTGAAATGACAGGTTCCAGCATACCATTTGCCGGCTTAATCTGAACTGAGCAGGCGTTAACTCTTTTTCTATGAAATCATAACCTATCCGGGTACTGACACTCCATTTAGGGGTCAGATTAAATTGAATATTGTTTGCATTCAGTGTTGCTATTTGATTAGCATCATCACCTGGTCTGTAGGTCCACCTGTAGCTGAAATCGAGGCCGAGACTCCAGGTTGAACGAATCGGCTGGACCGGCTGATCATTAAAATATTGATCGATGGGACTAAAAAACTGTTGATTATAAGGGTCGTATGGGCGGTATGCAGGTGTTTGTATCCGCGGTCCGCTTTCGCCACCGCTGAAACTCGTGCGTGCACTAACACTGTAAGAAAGGGGTTGAAGAATTTTGGCCCCATCATTCCAGATATAAGTATCAATTTCCTGTCCCAATTCGTTTCGTGTGTATACAGAATAATTAGCACTTGCCTGCAGGCGAATTCCTTCCAATACACTCGATGAAACCGACATGTTAACCCTTCCAAAATTCAGGCTGTCTTCCGCAAAGTTATAATTAGAGTTTATGGAGAAACTATCAATCAGTCGTACGTTGGTAGATTGTACTTCGCCGGTAGAATCTCTTCTAACGCGTTTAGTTTCTAATACATTATTTATACCGAAAGATATTGTTTGCTGTTCGCCTCTTGGAGGGCCTCCAAAAACCTCACGGTCAAACCGGGAAAACTGTTGTGTGTTACCCAGGGTGTCAACCTGCACTTCTTCATAAAACCCCCAAATATCATTCGAAAAATCGGGTCTGTAACTGAGGCTGAAATTTGGCCGGACCGTATGTCTGATCCCCTCAAAATTACCGACCGACATTTGTGAGATGCCGTAAAACGTGGTGGAGAAATTAAGACTTGTATTAAAATCTCGTGCTGCAGCAAAACCAAGTTCCCGTACAGGTTCCACCCGATTTTCATCCGGATTCAGAACACGACGAGTTGTGGTAGGATACCAATATTCATTAAAATCAATGTTTGCACTAATATTCAAGTATTGACTGGGTATTAACTGGCCTGCACGTACCTGCGCACGCTGCACAAATCCGTATTGGATATGCCGATCATCCCCTGTTGCCTCTCGATATTTTGAAGGGTCGATTAAAGCTTCAATCCAGTTAATCTCTTCTGTATCCTGGTCCATAGGAGTAAAGTTGTACGACGACCGAAAGTTATTCCTGTAGTTAACTGTAATACGTTCATACCAGCTCTGTTCAGTTGTTCCGGGCTGATCGGATTCAAACGGCGAAAACTGGCGCATAGAGAAAGTCATTTCAGGGCCGGTTAATCGTGTAACGCCAGTGTTATACTGTTGATTCAGATTTGATGTGACAGAGAAATTGTAGTTACCTTCGGGGTGGTTGTAACGATAGGAAACACGCGATGTACTGCTGGTTTGTGCCCGTTCATCCAAATCAAATGAATTTTGCCGAAAATAATTTTCGGTCCGTAAATTTATATTTGCAGTTAGGCTGGCGTATGGCGAAAGTTGCTGATCATGGTTCAGTGAAAAATTCTTTTGTACAGTTTCCTGAAAATTTAGATCAGTGGGTTCAAGCCCCCGCAAACGTGAATATCCAAAAGTGATACTTCCATTGTAACTGTCAGTTTTTCTATACTGAAAGCGAGTATTACTGTAAAAAGTACCAGATGTAAATATATCAACAGAAGTTTCCCCTACCAGGTGATCATTGAAATACTGAAACCAGCCTAAATTCTGAAGTCCCAGACCTCTTGACCCGGTGTTTTGAAACAGGTATGTAGGTTCAAGCAGACCGGATTGCCTGCGATCGATTCCCGATGGCACATAACCAAATGGAAATATTAAAGGGTAAGGAATATCAAGAATATAAAGCCTGGCATTCGTAAAAAATACCTCATCTTCATCAACAACTTTCATTCGCTGCGCCCTGATGTAATAGTACATATGATCCGGCGGGCAACTCGAATAGATGCCGTCCTCGATAAACACCTCTGTATTAGAGACATTTTTTACCTGTGTACCTATCAGGTAACCGTCGTCAACCTGTATTTCCGCTACCTCGAACTTCCCCTTTTCTGTTTCATAATTAAACAGAATACGGGTACTCTTAAGATCACGGCCATCTTGTCTGAGCACAGGATACGACAGGGTATCTTCGGGTGTTTGGGTGCGGGCCTCAACCTGATTCATGCGAAGGTCCATATCGATGGTACCGGCTTCAAGCGTACCGGATTCATGCTTTACATTAGCCGAGCCGTACAAATATCCTTTTCTTTGATCCCTGAAGTTAAAGACCAGTGAATCGCGGGCCTGAAAATTTACCGTATCGCCGGCAGCTCTTCGGTCTGCACCTGGGGCATCGGGTCTTTGCTGAACCTCGCCCGGAACAGTTCGGGGCTGCAATGTATCAATTTCTGCAGTATCAGGCACAGCAGGCGGAATAGTATCATTTACCCCCGTTTGTAGAGTATCGGACACGACCTGAGAATAGATTTTTGTAGCTCCGCAACCCAAAAACAAAAGGGTGATAAGAAATAAATTAATGGATATGGGATGCTGCATAAACTCAAATTGATCAGCTCAGTTCTTCAAACGCAAGGCTTGCTGCTCCCAGCATTGCTGCTTCATTGCCGAGTGATTCATAGATTATATCAAAATCTTCACGAAACGGAGGCATCATATTTTCAATGGCTGTTTCTTTTGCCGGTTTCAAAATCCATTTGCCTGCTTTCGCCACACCGCCACTCACTACTATCTTTCGTATATCCAGCACATGAACATAGTTTACGATAGCATAACCCAGTTTTTGACCGGTGCTTCGAAGTATCTCGATAGCAAGTTCATTTCCGGCATTAGCCTCGCGTGATAAGTCAACGGGTTCCAGAAGTTCAAAGTCCTTGCTGAATTCTTTGTAAAGAGGATTATTTGGATGCTGCCGGATCACATCCGCTGCGTAACGACTTAAAAATCGCTGGCCTAAATATGCTTCAATACCACCCCGGGTATTGCTATGGGATAACGGTCCATG
This sequence comes from uncultured Rhodohalobacter sp., assembly GCA_964404705.1. GTDB lineage: Bacteria > Bacteroidota > Rhodothermia > Balneolales > Balneolaceae > SW132. The sequence goes on from CAYOLE010000019.1 coordinate 20,658, forward strand.
ATAGTTAATGATTACATGCCCAAGTTCGGCAGCGGATCCGGTTGTTCCGCGATAGATTTTATTTTGAAAAATAATTCCTCCTCCAACCCCGGTGCCAAGGGTAATCATTATAAAGCTGTCGAGATCTTTGGCAACACCAAACCGCGCCGAACCAAGTGCTGCCAGATTTGCGTCATTGTCGATTACACATTGTAACCCCAGCCGTTTTTCAATTTCATCTGCAACATTTTCTACTTTCCATCCTGGCAGATTCGGTGGATTTTTAACAGTTCGCCGGTCGAGACTCACCATACCCGGAACGCCCATCCCTACACCAACAGGTTTGGCTTTTTCTCTTTCAATCAGCTCTTTAATCTCTTCTGATAACGAATCAAATATGTGTTTTTTTCCAAGTTCGGCTCGTGTGAGAAAAGAAGTGGTAGCTATAAAGCCTTTTTTCCTGTCAATTAAGGCAAGTTTGACATTTGTACCGCCTAAATCAACACCAATTGAGACCATTCGTATAGAGTTTGTTGCAAGATTGAAGCGAAAATACAGAAAAAAGTACTAATGAATGTCATCAAATCTTCAATCAGCCGGATTAATCCGATACACTGTTTCACCCGGTTTACGCATGCCATATTCCTCTCTTGCAATTTTCTCAAGAAGATCGGGATTGCTTTCAAGATCTTTTATCTTTTGACGCAATTCTTCACTTTTGAGCTCCAGACCTTCTGTACGTTCAATCAGATCATTTTTTTGAGCATGGAGCTGATAACGTGTTAATAAACTGTATGTATCAAAAAAAGTGAACCACAAAGCTATAAAGCCGATCAGAAAACTGATCAGAAAAGATTTTTTCCAGTAAAGTGGATTCAAGTGTTTGGTATTCATCAGATATCCTTTTGTTGGCAGGAAATTAGCGTAAAATAGAGCTTTAAACAAATACTGAGAACGTTTTAGCAGTTCGGGAACAATTTTGGAGCTGGTCAAGAGATTGGGTCTATAAATATTCAAAAAAATAACCCCTACCGGGTATCAGCCGATAAGGGTTAATCAAGAGAGATTCTTACTATTTTGCAGTGAATCGGGAGGGGTTCGAACCCTCGACCCACGGCTTAAAAGGCCGTTGCTCTACCAGCTGAGCTACCGATTCGTCATTTCCTTCCAAGATTCCAAAGATAAGGAGATGACGATCTTAAAATCAACTGATCGAGAAAAGTTTTCAAAAATTGTTAATTAAATACCTGCATAAACAAAGAAGCTTTAATACATTGTTTTTATAATACAACGTACAGTTAACATAACATAGTGTTTAAAAAAATTTTAATATGCCGACTATCTTCACTAAAATAATTAAGGGTGAAATTCCCTCTTACAAAATCGCTGAAAATGAATCGCATATAGCGTTTCTTGATATTAATCCAATTGCAAGAGGCCACACACTGGTGGTTCCCAAAAAGGAGATCAATTATCTTTTTGACCTGCCAGATGAACTATTGGAAGAAACGATGATTTTTTCGAAAAAAATAGCATTAGCAATAGATCGTGCTCTTTCTCCAATTCGTACTGGTATAATCGTAGAAGGACTCGAGGTACCTCATGCGCACATACACCTGGTTCCGATTTTTAAGAAGACACAAAAATTTTCCCTGGGCCATTCCATCGATGTATCAGAAAGAGAAATGAAACAGATTGCCGAATTGATTACAAAAGAGGTAAAAAAATGAACATCCTTGTATTGAACGGCCCTAATATAAACCTATTGGGTGAACGGGATACAAAAACTTACGGGAAAGCTTCTTTGCTTGACATTACCCGTGAATTAAATGCCACTTTTCCGGATTGTCATTTTACATATATTCAAAGCAATCACGAAGGCGAGCTTATTGATGCGATTCAAAACGCACGTGATGGATCATTTGATGCCCTTATAGCTAATTGGGGAGGTTTCACCCATACTTCAGTTGCAATCCGGGATGCTCTTGAGTTACTCACAATTCCAAAAGTAGAGGTCCACTTATCCAATATTCACGGTCGTGAAGAGTTCAGAGAAAGGTCTGTTACGGGAGTAATGATGGATGGAATAATTACCGGCTTTGGATCATTCAGTTATCACCTTGGTGTGGAAGCGGCAAAGAAACTTGCAACCAGAGGCTGACTGAGTGAGCAAACTGCGAGAACTTTTTTCCGACACAATTATATTCGGTTTCAGCAGTGTGGCAGCACGCTTCATGAACTACCTGCTGGTACCTTTTCATACCGATATCTTTTCGCCGGCCCGATACAGTATCGTTGGTCTGGCGTACGCCGCTCTTACATTTCTCAATGTTATCGTACAGATGGGAATGGAATCGGCTTATTTAAGGTATGCCGAGGACAGGAAAGAAGCATCGAATATTTTTAAGACCATTCAGATAACCCTGCTTGGTGTGTCTACTCTTATTGTGCTTTTACTATGGATAGTAATGCCGTTTACTCTTTCCATGATGAACCTGGACAGCGATACCTCGGCAATTTTCATCATGATGCTGGGAATTTTGTGGTTCGATACGCTTGCCATTGTTCCACTGGCTGAGCTTCGGCTGGTTCGAAAATCAATTCAGTTTGCCGTTTTTAAAACTCTGAATGTAATTATTAATGTTGGCCTGAATTTTTACCTGATACTGGCTCTCGGCTATGGAATTGAGGCGGTTTTTATCGCAAATCTAACTGCATCGGTCTTGCTGACAATCCTTGTCTGGATCTATACAGCTGAACTCTGGCACGGGGAATGGAAGCGTGAATGGCTGGGTACTATTCTTCGTTTCGGACTCCCGTTTATTCCTGCCGGACTGGGTCATGCCATCAACGAAATGCTGGATCGGTTTCTGCTAAATAATATGGATCCGGCGGTAGCGGAACGCCTCTACGGAGAAGAAACCACTCCGGAAGATGTGGTGGGAATCTATAGCGCCTGCTATAAACTCGCCGTTTTTATGCTGCTTATTGTACAGATGTATCGTATGGCATGGCAGCCTTTTTTCATGCGGCATTCAAAAGATGAAGATGCAACCTCCGTGTTTAGTCAGGCGTTTATCTATTTTAACGCTTTTGCAGCCATTGCCTATTTATCGGTTTCACTTTTCAGAGAACAAATTGTGGCAATAAACATCCCCGTAGTTGACTGGACCCTCATTAACGCGAACTACTGGGCGGGACTCGAAATTGTACCACTGCTATTGTGGGCATACTGGTTTCAGGGATGGTATATCAATTTTTCCTCCGGTATTTTCATCAAGGAAAAAACTTCTATCCTCTATAAAATCACTTTGTTGGGCGCGGGTATTACGCTCGCTGTAAACCTGGCTCTTATACCGTTATTTGGCATGATGGGATCGGCGGCCGCCACACTTGCAAGCTATGGGGTAATGGCCTTCTTTCTGGGGATCTATAGCAGAAAAGTAATGGAAGTAAACTATCATTTGGCCGCTACATCTGGTCTGATGATCGCATGCGCCTCTCTTGTTTATATTGAACCTGTATTAACCGAATACCTGTTTTTTGATGACCCCGGGGGTAAATTTGTACTGTTGATTCCCGGAATAATAGCTATTACACTTTATCTGAAATTATTATCTACACCAAGTACTAACTGACTATAAAAAGGTTTGCAAAACCAGGATTTTGTCACGGTTCAAGACCAGTACTTTAACCGGCGGATGAATACGTGGTTTATATCTGTTAATAATTTAAATTTTACGTATCGAGAAAAGCTGGTGGTTTTCCATTCCGATTGCTCAGAGCGATTCCCAAAAACGCGAAAGCAGAGTGATAAGCAGAAATTTGACAAAAAAACGGTTTTGCAAAGCCTTCTACAATAATTACATTTTCTGAGCAGTTATTTTAATAATCATCGTTGACAAATTAGTTAAGTTATCGATCCTTCATTTTTATTAGATAAGGGGTAATGCATTTCGTTGAATGGTCGATAACTATTTCGTAATAGGTAATGAGTGTTGTTGCTTCAGTAAATGATAGTTCTTTATACGTCTTGTTTCGTTTTATTGAACTGGTGTAGAAAAACTGCACTCAATCCTTTTTTAACATTTATTGGCTTGTTAACGAACATTTTTTATACCCTATATTCGCATTAACAATTAAACAGAAGGATCCTCATGCTCCAAAATATATCATCTCTCATTTTATCTGTTCTCTTATTGCTTGTAACTACGTTACCTGTCCAAGCCAAATCCGGTGAAAATGAAAAGGAGAAGTATAAAGAACGCTTAACATCTCTCCAGGAATACTTTCAATCCAACGGCATAGAAATCGATAAAGAGCTGGAAGATTCCCGCTTTGAACTCTATGAAGGAATTGGAGATCAATTTCGTAATTCTGCAGAACGCCGCACTTTAAGCTTTGAAGAATATAAAGGAGTACTTGGCTTCAACGATAAAAAAGCAAAGATATCCGAGTTTATAGATAATAACCGGGATCATCTCGAGAAAGCCGAAGAAGAGTATGGAATTCCAAAATATGTGATTGCGGCGATTATTGGAATTGAATCTGATTATGGCAAAAATATCGGAAGTTTCAATCCATTCAATTCTTACGTTTCTATGTATGCGGTTGATTACAGGGCCGATTTTGCCCGTGCGCAGTTGAAGGAACTGATGGAATTTGTAAATCGCCACAGCATCGATGTATTTGAACTTAAATCAAGCTACGCGGGTGCAATGACCTTTGCACAATTCATTCCCTACTCGCTTAATAAATGGTTTGTTGGAGATGATATTTTTGACATGAACAACAATATTATGTCGGTTGGCAATTATCTGGCATACTTTGTAGAAAGAACCGGCAGCATCGACAGGGCAGTATTTCGATACAACCCCAGCGAACTTTACACAAGCGCAGTTATGTCTCTTGCTGAAGAAGCTGAAACTCTTAGCCAACTAAGCTCAAACTAACAGATTTAGAAGGAAAGGATCAGCCACATTATTCAGTTCACAATTCCTGATCCTCAATTATTCGTACTTCTATCATTTTATCTTTGGGTTTAATCCGATCGATCAGATCAACATTTTCTACCACTTTTCCGAACACCGTATGATTGCCATCGAGATGAGCAGTATTTTTTCGGTTATGGCAGATAAAAAACTGCGAACCACCTGTATCGCGTCCTGCATGCGCCATAGATAACACCCCGCGATCATGGTACTGCTTATCTCCATTCAATTCGCAGTCGATGGTGTAACCCGGTCCTCCTGCTCCTGTACCCTCCGGGCATCCACCTTGAACCATAAAATTTGGTATCACACGATGAAAGGTCAGCCCGTTATAAAATCCTTTTTTTGCAAGAGATACAAAATTCTTTACCGTACCCGGTGCATCATCATCAAACAATTCAATTTCAAAGGTACCCTGTTTAATATCTATTTCTGCTTTCATTGTAAATAAATGTATGTCATTGGTTTTATTTGGATGACAAAATAGATCAAATAATAGTGAAAACGATACATTTTTTTGATTTATTTGCTATAGAGATTTTATGTAGATCAAAAGACAACTTTTTTAGATTTTAACCGTACAAATCCCTATCTAACCAAAAACATCAACCTGTTCGCAATATGGAAACAGATCTGCTAACCTGGATTTTTCTTGGCGGGGGTATCATATTAATTATACTTGAGCTGATTTTGCCCGGCGGGCTTGCTTTATTTTTGGGTTTCAGCGGTTTAAGTGTTGGAATACTCCGAATTTTAGGAATATTATCCGGCACCGGTACATCCATCGCAGCCTGGCTGATTCTTTCTGTAGCTCTCACAATTTTGATCAGGCCGTTTCTGAACAAGTATTTTAAACCGGAAAGTTATACCAAGTATGCCGATGAAGACTACGAAGCGATGGACCAGATCGCAGTAGTTACTGAAACTGTAAATGAAGATGATAACACCGGTAAAATCAGACTTGATGGTACAATATGGAGAGCACGCTCGCTGGAAGGTCAAATTAAAGCGGGCAAGGAAGTACGAATACGTTACCGGGACAACACAACGTGGATTGTTGAGCCGGCAGGCATTAAAGAACCAACTAAACAACAACTTCGTAATCTTAATAAACACTGACTATGTGGACAGCACTATTAATATTCTTCGTCATATTATTTGTAATTGTCACCCGTCTCTTCATAATTGTGGAGTTTCGCGAGGAGGTAATCCAGGAGCGGCTTGGAAAATATAAGCGCACTTTATCGCCGGGGTTTCACTTTATGATTCCGTTTGTGGACCGGGCTGCTTATAGGCAGGAGATGCGCGAACAGGTTATTGACGTGCCCAGCCAAACCTGTATTACCAAGGACAATATTGAGGTGGCGGTTGATGGATTGGTTTACCTGAAAGTCATGGATTCTCACCGTGCCAGTTATGGTATTTCCGACTACGTTGCGGCTGCGGTAAATCTGGCACAAACCACCATGCGTAGTGAAATCGGAAAAATTACGCTCGACGATACGTTTTCGGAAAGAGATATGATGAACGAAAATATAGTAAAAGAGATCGATGAAGCTGCTGATCCCTGGGGTATAAAAGTGATGCGCTACGAAATCAAAAATATCAGCCCATCCAATGATATCGTGGACACAATGGAGAAGCAGATGGAAGCTGAACGTGAAAAACGGGCCGAAATCACCAATTCCGAGGGATATCGTGAGGCACGAATCAACGAATCGAAAGGCGAACAGCAGAGTCAGATTTTGCTGTCAGAAGCCCAGCGGCAGCGCCGGATCAACGAGGCCAAAGGCCGTGCAAAAGAGATTGAACTTGTGGCCACTGCCACCGCCAACGGTATTCGCCGCGTTGCCACAGCGATTGAGAAACCAGGGGGTGATATCGCTGTGAAAACAAAGCTTGTGGAACAATATATCGACCAGTTTGGAAAAATTATCAAAAGCACAAATGTTTCGGTATTACCAACAGAAACAGCAAATCTTAAAACCTTTTTTGAAGGTGTTGGCACGGTCAACCGGCATGTTCAGAACAATAATCCTTCCGCTCACACAAATCCACAGGGAAACATATCATGAGTGCATTAAACATATTCAGCCAGGTAGTACTGGCTCTTTTTGCAATTTATCTTACGTTTAAATTTCTGCAGGCGCTGCGATTGGTTCCTAATCAGTATGCACATATTGTAGAGAGGTTGGGAAATTATCATAAAACATTGGGACCCGGCTTTCACGCGCTGATCCCGTTCGTAGATAAGGTTGTATACAAACAGGACCTGCGCGAGGAAACTATTGAAGTGGAACCGCAGGAGTGTTTCACAAAAGATAATGTGAAAGTGGAAGTAGATGGGGTTCTTTATATCAGTGTGGTGGATCCGGTAAATGCCAGCTACGGCATTACCGATTATCGATACGCAGCTGTACAGCTGGCGCAAACCACAACCCGGTCTGTAATTGGCCTTCTCGACCTTGATGAAACTTTCGAGGAACGGGCCAAAATGAGTAAAAAAGTTGTTGAAGTTTTGGGGGATGTTGAGCGTTTATGGGGCATTCGTGTGCATCGATATGAAATCAAAAATATCAACACGCCCCGCACGGTTCAAAAAGCTATGGAGCGCCAAATGACAGCTGAACGGGAACGCCGTGCCGTGATTGCAAAATCGGAAGGGGTTCGCGACTCGAATGTTAATGACGCCCAGGGACGCCGGACTGAAATGGTCAATATCTCAGAAGCAGAAATGCAGCGCAGAATTAACGAAGCTGAAGGATGGGCGAATGAAATTGAGGCAATTGCCGAAGCCACCGCTGTTTCGATTGAGCAAATAGCGGAAGCCATTTCGCAGCCAAAGGGGAAAGAAGCGATGAAACTTCAGCTGAAACAGAAATATCTCGAGGTACTGGATGGACTTGGCAAGGATGAGAATCAGATCATCCTGCCCAAAGATCTTACCGATTACGACGGACTGATAAGCGGATTATCTCTGGAGCAGCTCGATGAAGTTGCAGACAAATCAGCCCCAAAAACCTGATAGCCATCCGTGCCTCAGAGTAATGATAGAATGCTCCCGGCCTGAGGTACCTTCCTCTTTAATCAAGCATTTCAGCATTTCTTGCATCCGTTTAGTCGTGCACTCGTTAGTGACGTGTCAATGATGAAATGGCGGGTTTGAGTCATCGGATGAGTCAATTC
>CAYOLE010000020.1:0-26338 GCA_964404705.1 uncultured Rhodohalobacter sp.
TTCTCGCAGATTTCCACAGAGGATATCGCAGAGTTGCGCTGAATAACGATAGATTTGGACAAAAGATCATCCGCAAAACTCAGCGGGTCACTCAGCGAAACTTAGCGAGAAAACAAATGGGATAGATTTTTAAACTTGTTAGCCAATACGTCTATATATTGGATAAATACAGGTTTTTCCCAATTCTTAAAAGCGTGTAGGACACTATTGATCTGTGAACTATTATTCATCCATAAATGAGGATCATTATGAATCGTCTTTCAAGAGAGAAAAGTCCTTACCTTCTTCAACATGCCGATAATCCTGTGGAATGGTTTCCCTGGGGTGATGACGCTTTTGAAAAAGCCAGATCTGAAAATAAAGCGGTTTTTCTCTCCATAGGATATGCCACTTGCCACTGGTGCCATGTGATGGAACATGAGAGTTTTGAGGATGATCAGGTTGCAGAACTTATGAACGATGCCTTTATAAACATCAAGGTAGATCGTGAGGAGCGGCCGGATATCGACAATACGTATATGACGATCTGCCAGATGCTTACCGGTCAGGGCGGATGGCCGCTAACTATAATCATGACGCCAGACAAAGAACCTTTTTTTGCTGCTACATATATTCCAAAACAATCGAGCCACAGAATGCAGGGTATGCTCGACCTCATTCCCCAGATAAAATCAATCTGGCAGAACGACAAGCCGCGGATAATGGAATCTGTAAAAAAAATAAAGAACGGATTCAAAAGCTCAGTTCAGCTGGGTCAGTCAAATCGCGAAATATCAGCAAAAGTTATAATTGAGGCTGCAGAACAACTTGGACGTAGATTCGACAAGCAACACGGCGGTTTCGGATCTCATCCAAAGTTTCCCTCGCCGCACAATCTCCTGTTTCTGCTTCGCTATTCATCATATAGTAATGATGAAAATGCATTACAGATGGTTGAAAAAACTCTCACACAGATGCGCATCGGAGGGATCTGGGATCACATTGGCGGCGGATTTCATCGCTATTCAACCGATGCTCACTGGCTGCTGCCACATTTTGAAAAGATGCTATACGATCAGGCAATGCTGTTGCTTGCCTATGCTGAAGGCTGGAGGATCACCGAAAATCCACTCTACAGGGAGACCTGTTACAACATCTTCAGTTATTTGAACCGAAAGATGAAATCTGATGAAGGGGCGTATTATTCTGCTGAGGATGCAGATAGCGAGGGTGAAGAGGGCAAATTTTATGTATGGGAAAAACACGAAATCTATGATGAGCTCACCAAATCCCAGGCTGATCTCTTTTGCGAATTTTACAATATCAGCGATAAAGGAAATTTCAAAGATGAAGCCTCAGGAGAATATACCGGAAAAAACATTCCCCATCTGAAGGATAAGATTGAAAATATCGCTGAAAACTGGGAGATCGATTCCGAGGAACTTTCAGAAAATCTAAATCAAGCACGAAATGCTCTTTACGACCTTCGCGATACCCGTGCACATCCCTTGCTCGATGACAAAATATTAACGGACTGGAACGGTCTTTTGATGGCTGCATTCGCAACAGCAGGGGCTATTTTTGATGATCCTGAATTTACACACGCAGCGAAGGATATTGAGCAATTTTTAAGCAACACAATGGTAACCAAAGAAAATACCCTGCTCCACCGCTACAGAGATGGTGACGCTGCAATTGAAGGGATGGCTGATGATTACACCGCTGTTGTCTGGGGCCTCATTGAACTTCATCAAACCACGCTGAATCCCGAATATCTTGAAAAAGCAGTCAGTTTTCACAAAAAATTTGTGAATCAGTTTCTTGATAAAGATCATGGCGGTTTTTATTTCACATCCGATTCGTCTGAAGCCCCGCTTGGCCGGCAAAAAGAGATCTACGACAGCGCTCTGCCCTCTTCCAATTCGGTCGCAGCACTGAACGGTTTTCGTCTGTCACGCCTGACCGGAAATATGAACTTTGATGAACATTCGGAGCAAATCTACACCGCCTTTTCTGATATGATTGAAGACAATCCCTCAGGCTATACGTTTGCGCTTACTACGCTTTTGGTAAAAGAACATCAACCGGCTGAAATTGCAGTGACCGGTCCCGCAGATGCGCCAAAGATCAAACAAATTTTACGCTTTCTAAAAACCGAAGACCGGTTCAAAAATTCAGTTCTGCTGAAGACAGATCAAAATGCAGAGCAGGCAGAAAAAAACTCTGAATTTCTAAAACAGTTCAGGATAGATGAAACTACTTCGGTTTATGTATGTCGCAATTTTTCCTGTGATACGCCGGTTCATACGGCATGGGAATTAGAGGAATTGCTGAGAGATTGATGTATTAATCCTCCTGAATCAGGGTAACTAATTTCACCCAATATACTGTTGCTTCAGAAAGGCTTTAATTTCTCTATATTCTGCATGTAGAGGAATTGACTTTTCCTCTTTCTCAGTAGCTTTTCTTAATCGCTCAGGTATTTCCACACTCCTGTTTATTTCTTCTTCTACCACCTCCTTAAATTTTGAAGGATGTGCGGTAGAAAGTACGATTGCCGGATGTTGATCTCCTGTTTCTTTGCGATAGGAGTCAACCGCCAGAAGACCCACTGCTGTATGCGGATCGGCTATATAATCAAACTCTTCATAGGCCTGTTTTATTTTTTCCCTGGTAAGCTGATCAGAATAAGCCGCACCCCAGAGATGAGTTCGAATGGCATTCTCATCATCATTAAAAAGTGCGCGGATCCTTGCGAAATTACTCGGGTCTCCAACATCCATTGCATTGGATATGGTTTGAACGGATAAACCCGGCTTAAAATCACGGCCTGAGAGAAATTTAGGAACCACATCATTCTGATTGGTTGCAGCAAGGAATCTTTTGACCGGCAATCCCATTTTTTCTGCAAATAAACCCGCCGTGAGATTTCCAAAATTGCCGCTCGGAACTGAAAAGACCGGGATTTTTTGGCTGTATGATTTCAGCTGAAAGTAAGCATGTAAATAGTAAAAACACTGGGGCAAAAGCCTGGCGATGTTAATGGAATTAGCAGAGCTAAGATTTAACTTTTCATTAAGTTTCTTATCTGAAAATGCTGATTTCACCAGCTTCTGGCAATCGTCAAAAGTACCGGATATCTCAAGGGCCGTTATATTTTTCCCGAGGGTTGTCATCTGTTTGCGTTGAATATCACTCACTTTTCCCTGGGGATAGAGCAGGCATACATGCACGCCGGGCAGATCGTAAAAACCATTGGCTACAGCTCCGCCGGTATCTCCAGATGTGGCAACAAGAATCACCAGGTCTCCGCGTGTTTTATTACGGTGTGCCGAAAAAAGCCGGGCCATAAATCTTGCCCCAAAATCTTTGAATGCCAGTGTGGGGCCATGGAACAGCTCCAGGATAAACAAATTATCATGCAGTTGTACAAGTGGCGCATCGAAATTAATCGCGTCTTCGATTAAATGATCAATTTCATCAGGAGTCAGTTCATCTTCTAAAAAAGGATAACTGCATATTTTTGCCAGGTCAGTAAGAGACAGGTCATATATTTTCTTATTAAAAGACAGATCAGTAATTGGAAATTCACGCGGCATGTAGAGTCCGCCATCGGGAGCAAGTCCCTGTTCAGCTGCTTTCAGAAAAGTAACTTCAGGAGATTGATTGCCGGTGCTGTAAAACTTCATTCCTTATCCTGTTCGTTTTCCAGAATGTAACAACCGCGCCGATTGATCGGAGAAATATATGCGTCAACTTTAAGATTGTAGGTATCAAATATCCTTATAATCTGTTTGTGTATCAGCTTTCCCACCTCCTCCGACCGGCAAAGCGCGAAAACCGATGGGCCCGCGCCGGAAATGCTAAACCCCAGCGCGCCTGCTTTCATGGCTTCCTCTTTCATATCTTTAAAACCCGGAATTAAAATGGAGCGCGCTGGTTCTACGATGTGATCCTGCATTGAGCGGGATATAAGGTCAAAATCTTCTGTGTAGAGCCCTGCAATAAGTCCCCCGACATTGCCCCATTGTTTAATAGCCTGCGACATCTGAACGGATTTACGCAGGATCAAACGTGTATTTTTTGTACTGATAGAGAGATGGGGATGAAAAACTGCTGTTATAAGACCATCGGGCACATGAAGTTTCACTACATCCAGCGGATGCTGACTCCGAACAAGTGTAAATCCTCCCAAAAGTGATGCCGATACATTATCGGCATGAGGGCTCCCGCTCGCAGCAAGCTCTCCCTCCAGCGCAAAAGGCAGCAGCTCCATTTTAGTGTATGGTCTGCCCAGAAGTTCATTCAACGCTACCACAGCCGCCACCGAACTGGCAGCACTCGATCCCATTCCGCTGCCCAGCGGCATCTTTTTTTTAATGCGTATTGATATTCCTGTATCATCTTCTCTCTTCAAATTATCCAGCATCGACAGGATAGCCCTTCCGGCGGTATTTTGGAATGGTTCGTACGGCAGCAAACCTTTATCGCCTTCAATTTTATCGATGGATACCCCGGGTATATTTGTACGACTAATTTCAACGATATCACCGGGGCCATCAATTGCAAATGCCAGTACATCAAAGCCGCATGACACATTCGCGACCGATGCGGGGGCAAATGCTTTTACATGATCAGACTCTTTTTTGTTCATAATATTATCCGGCGTTGCTTGACGCTTTTGTGCTAACTACCCGGAGTATATCCGCCACAATTCCACCGGCTGTAACATTTGCACCCGCTCCCGGCCCTTTGATTACCATGGGGCTTTCTTTATAGTAACGCGTATAGAGTGCAAGGATATTATCGCTGCCATCAAGACCATAAAAGGGGTGTTCGCTCGAAATTTTTTCCAGCTTCACAATCCCTTTTCCATTTTCGAAACGGGCAATATAGCATAGTTTTTTTCCATCCTTTTCGGCATCAATTCTCATTTTATCAAACTCAGCATCATGCTCCGAAAGCTTCTCAAAAAATTTATCCACATCATTTCCATTCCGGACTGATTCGGGCACAAGATTCTGCACCTCAACATCCTCAGGCTCAATTTGAAATCCTGCTTCACGCGCCAGAATCAGCAGCTTCCTTGCCACATCTCGGCCGTTCAGGTCTTCGCGGGGATCGGGCTCGGTAAAACCTTTATCCCGTGCCTGACGAACAATTTCACTAAATCTTTGATCGCCCGTATAAGAGTTAAAAATATAGCTGAGGGTCCCGGACAGCACTCCCTCAATCTTCTCCACGTGATCGCCGGTAGACACCAGCTCATCTATTGTAGAAATAATCGGAAGGCCCGCCCCCGCATTCGTTTCATATTTAAATGCTACATTATGCCTGCCGGCCAAATCATGCAGCTCTTTATAATATGTTAATGTACCGGAATTCGCTTTTTTATTGGGGGTAACTACTGATATGCTTGATGACAACAATTCCGGATAGATTTCCGATACTTCATCACTGGCGGTACAGTCTACGAAAATGGAGTTTGGCAGGTTGTGTTGTTGAATCTGATTCACAAAATCTTTAAGTGATGTCGGCTGACCATTTTTTTCCAGCTGTTTTTTCCAGTCGGATAGCGAAATTCCTGTCTCGCTAATCAGCATGTGACGGGAATTGGCCATTCCCCGCAGGCAAAAATCAATATTGTAATCATCATAAAATACCTGCAATTGCGCCCGAAGCATCTCGAGCAGCGTACCGCCAATTAATCCGGTTCCAATTACATATAGATTCACAGTTTTAACACCGGCCAGGAAAAATGCATCATGCAACGTATTTATCGCTTTCTTTTCATTTTTATTACTCACAACAAATGAGATATTTCGTTCTGATGAACCCTGTGCAATGGCACGAATATTTACCCCATTTCTGCCCAGAGCCCGGAAAACACGGCCTGCAATACCGGGTATGTTTTTCATATTGTCACCCACCACGGCAATGACCGACAGATCATGTTCCACCTCAATGTCATCAATTTCGTATCCGAGCAACTCTTGCTCGAACTCGTTTTGAATGGCCATTCTTGCTCTTTCAGCCTGGTTCGGCAGCACCGCGATTGACACTGTGTGCTCCGAAGAAGCCTGGGTGATCATAATAATATTAACATCGGCTCCGGCAAGCGAGGTGAATATTCTTGCTGCGATTCCGCTAACTCCAATCATGCCACTGCCTTTAATCGTCAGCATCGTGATATTATCGATTGAAGAGAGTCCTTTAATCAGGTTATGAGTAGGGGTAATCTCATTTCTAATAGTGGTTCCCGGCTGCGAGGGATCAAATGTATTTTTGATTACGATCGGAATTTGTGCCTTCAGCGCCGGAATTAACGTTGGCGGATAGATCACCTTTGCCCCAAAATGAGATAATTCCATAGCCTCTTCGTAAGAGATCTCTGTAATGGGAAACGAACGTTTCACTTTTACAGGATCTGCTGTCATCAGGCCGTTTACATCGGTCCAGATTTCAATCAGTTCAGAATTTAAAGCGGCTCCTATAAGTGATGCGGTGTAATCTGATCCTCCGCGGCCGAGAGTCGTGGGGAGATTGGTAGCAGTGGCAGCAATAAAGCCTGTCACAACATAAACCTGGGTGTCGTTCGAACCTGTAAAATAATTCCTGATTTTATTGTAGGTAACCTCTTCATCCACACGTGCATTACCAAACCGGGAATCTGTAACTATAAAAGAGCGGGCATCTGTGTATGTTGCTTTAATACCTTCGCTGGCTAAAAGATATGTGAGAATTTTTGCAGAAAGCCGTTCACCAAATCCCATTACAAAATCACGGGTTTTTGATGTAACCTCCCGGACCAGCGAAACACCCTGGAGCACATCCTCCAGTTCATTTAAAATCATCTTCAAGTCTGTGATAAGTTCACTCTGCTCCTGGGCAGGCAGCATCTTTCGGGCAATATTAAAATGCCTTTCCTCCAGATCCTGAATCGTTTCCTCATAGTTAAACGAATCTCGCTCCATACGATCGCAGGTCTCCGCAAGTTGATCGGTAACCCCTCTCATGGCTGAAACAACTACAGCAACCGAACCTATTTCCACTCGCTGTTTTATAATCGATAACACGCTTAAAAGGGACCCGGCAGAACCCATTGATGAGCCCCCAAACTTCAGCACTTGCATAAAAATATTCATTAATGTTGTGGTATGAAGCGATTTATGTTAGTCAACTGTGGCTTCCTGTTCAAGTTAATTCCAGGATATTTTCGACTTTTTTTCACATTCTGAATTAAAAGCGCTTCCTTAATTTCCCTGTTCTTTTTTTCATCAAACCTGTTTTCTTCAGTTATTAAATGTTACATATAAGATTGATTCTGCATTTTACAGAATTAATGTTTACATGCTAATAAGATATCTTTCAATAAGTAAATCATAGTGCTATGAGTAAATCAATCGCCATACTTGGAGCCGGTAATATCGGGACCGCTATCGCCTCCGGACTGGTTTCATCCGGCAAATATACCGCTGACTCCATCACACTTACACGCAGACGAATTCACCTGATTGAGGCCTACAAGGAAAAAGGATTCAGAGTAACTTCCAATAATTTTGACGCCATTAAGAACTCCGAAATTATAATTCTTGCAGTTGAGCCCAGCCAGGTAGACGCATTATTGAAGCAGATAGGAGGAACGTTAGAATCGGGGAGTCACCAGCTTATATCTGTAGTATCGGGGGTAAAGATTGGTCATATGAAATCTCTGATCAGTGAAGGTGTGCCTGTTGTTCGCGCTATGCCCAATACGGCTATTTCCATAGGTGAATCGATGACCTGCATCTGTACCGACAATGGAGATGAGGAAGTACTTAAGACCGCTTCAGAAATTTTTAACACTGTTGGTAAAACAATGACCATTCTTGAAGAGCAGATGACTGCTGCCACCGCATTGTGCGCCTGCGGCATCGCGTTTTTCCTCCGGTCGATCCGTGCGGCGTCCCAGGGAGGTACCGAGATTGGTTTTCATGCGCATGAAGCGCTTGAGATGGCAGCACAGACCGCTAAAGGTGCCGCATCACTACTGGCAGATAAGGATAACCATCCTGAATATGAGATTGATCGTGTAACTACGCCAAGGGGCTGTACCATCTCGGGTCTGAACCAGATGGAGCACAGCGGCTTTAGCTCGGCAATGATTAAAGGAATTCTTTTGTCCGCACAAAAAGCGGAAGGCTTGTATACAAGCGATCCTGATAAATCATGATCGGGTTACTTTTTATTGGGGAATTGGAATCAGGTTCATTTTGTAGATGTTAATCAACCTGATAACCTATTGCTGATTTTTACCAGTTACCACTTCAGGCTATAAGCGGATTTTTCTCTTTATCCATGTGCGACTCTTCGGACGGTTCCGCAGCAGTTTTTTTGTATTCATCCAGTGTGAACTCATCTACAAGAATCGCATCAAATCTTGCTGCTTCTGTCTCTTTTACACTGTTAGCCTCTTTGCTGGTAATGATGCCTTTTTCCACAGCAGAATCAAGCTGATTGAGAACATTGTCTTTTTTGATTTCACCCGCTTTGGTTGCTTTATACAACTTTTTATAGATTGGGAATGTTTCTTCAATCAGCCTCAGAGCATGCTCATATTTACCAATCGCCTCATCTTTTGATTTACTGATAAAAATTCCGTCTGTCAATCGATCGCGTTGTTCACCGCGCATCTGCATCGCCTGGGCAACTTTATGGCCGAGCCTATCAGACGGTTTTTTACCGATTCGGTTTATTCTCGACCAAAGTGCAACAGGACCACGAAATACCCAGCTAAAACCGGGAACAGTAATTTCACTGTAGATCTCATCAAACGCGATTTGTATGCGATAAAACGCGTGTTGCATTGCCCAATCAAAGAAGATTCGATCCTCTTCCCTGCGGCCTTCTGCTTCAAATCGCCGAAGAGTTGCTGTTGCAAGCATCATCCAGCTCAGGATATCGGCATAACGTCCCGCAAGCTTTTCTTTCATTTTCAGAGCTCCGCCATACGAACCCAGGGCAATATCTGTCATAAATGCAAATGATGCAGATGCCCAGGCAAGTTTTCGATAGTATATTGCTGCTGGCCCGCTCACAGGTGAGACTGCCAATCGGCCGCGTGTTAAACTTAACAGAAATGCCCTCACTTTGTTTTGAACCACATGGCCAATATGTTTGGTGAATGCATCATCAAACGCTTTCACATCCTTTGCCATCAGTGCATTGATCTCTTTCAGTGCATATGGATGACTTCTTATTGCCCCCTGCCCGAAAATCATAAGTGTTCGGGTAAGAATATTTGCACCCTCAACCGTGATTGCTATAGGCGTTGAAATATAGCTGTGGCCAAACAAATTACGGGGGCCAAGCGAGATCCCCGCTCCACCGACAATATCCATCGAATCGTTAATGACCTCTCTGCCCAGTTCCGTAAAATTATATTTTGCGATTGCTGTTACAACGGCCGGTTTTGCTCCTTTATCCAGCGCTCCGCAAATATAACTGCGACTTGCTTCCATCAGGTACGTATAACCACCGATTCTTGCCATTGGCTCTTCAATACCTTCAAACTTTCCAATATTAAGACCAAATTGTTTTCGAATGGCTGTATATGCTCCAATGGCCCGAAACGCCATCTTTGCTCCACCAATAGATTGCGCAGGCAGTGAAATGCCACGACCCACCGCCAGAGATTCCATCAGCATACGCCAGCCGTTTCCTGCACCCTCTTTTCCACCGATAATGGTATCAATCGGAACAATCACATCTTTACCCCGGGTTGGGCAGTTGTAAAACGGAACTCCTAACGGATCGTGCCGTTTGCCCAATTCTATGCCCTCTTTGTCGCTCGGAATCAAAGCACATGTAATGCCCAGCTCTTTTCCTTTTCCGAGAAGTTCATTTGGGTCTTTCAGTTTGAATGCAAGCCCTATAACGGTCGATATTGCGGCAAGAGTAATGTAACGCTTATCCCAATTCAGTTTCAGATAAAGCTTGCCATCTTCGGCCTTAAATACCTCACCGGTACTCTGCATCGAACCTGCGTCCGATCCGGCATTGGGTTCTGTTAATGCAAAACAAGGCATCTCGCGTCCATCAGCCAGCCTCGGCAGATAGTGATTTTTCTGCTGCTCCGTGCCATAGTGCATAAGCAACTCAGCGGGACCGAGAGAATTTGGCACCATAACCGTGGTAGCCAGCGGACCGCATCTTGACGCAAGTTTTGCCACAATAGCGCTATGGGCATTAGCTGAAAAACCGAACCCCCCATATTTTTCTGGGATTATAAGGCCGAAAAAACCTTTTTCACGCATAAAAGACCAGGTTTTCTCATCAAATTCTTTTCGCTGATATACCTCCCAGTCACTAACCATCGCGCACAGTTCCTCAACCGGACCCTCCAGAAATTCTTTTTCCTTTTTCGTGAAATCAGGATATGGCTGATCCAGCATCGTCTTAAAGTCCGGTTTCCCCGAGAAAAGCTCCCCTTCCATCCATACTGTACCCGAATCAATAGCGGTTTGCTCGGTTTCTGAAATAACCGGCAAAATATTCAGTGCATCAAGCAGTTTCATAATCGGTCCGGAGAATAGAGTTCGCCTCAATGGTTTTATGTTGAAAATCAAAACCAGAATCAGATAGGCGGCGATCAACCAGACAGGTGCGCCGAAACCTGTCAGTGCTGCCAAACCGGCAACTGCCCAGAGCCAGAGGGGAGCTCCGGTGTAACTTAATAAAAGCAGAATTGCTATTACGCTCCCCCAGGATATCCATGCCGGGATCTCTGCAAAAAATGCCAACTGCTCAATAATCGATTCCATAACTGACTCCGTTAAACTGTTGTTTTCTGTGATATAAAACCCTGAACGATATGATCAACTGCCTGCCTTACGAACGTCTCAGTCGGTATTCGTGTATCCAGTCTTTTACTGATAATAACGGATGCCACTCCATGCAGTTGTG
This sequence comes from uncultured Rhodohalobacter sp., assembly GCA_964404705.1. GTDB lineage: Bacteria > Bacteroidota > Rhodothermia > Balneolales > Balneolaceae > SW132. The sequence goes on from CAYOLE010000020.1 coordinate 10,924, forward strand.
CCCACAGCGTATATGCACTCATGAGCGGATTGTCAACTTCAAAAATTCCTTTTATACGCCCCTCTTCAATAATATCCGCAAGCTTCTCGTAGATCTTTCGCACCTGCTGAAATTTTTCCCGGGGATATTTTGGCATTTCCTCCGGCCTCACCATATAGATAATCTCATATTCCTGAGGATTTGTAAGGGCGAACGAGATAAATCCATTTGCCATTTTTTGAAGCTTTAGCACAGAATCATCTCCCTCCTGCAGTTGATCATCCAAAGCGTTAGATAATTTTTCAATACTTGTCTCAATAAGGGCCAGCAGCAGTTCATCTTTATTTTGGAAGTGCAGATATATGCTGGTTGCCGATACATTTATCTCACCGGCAATTTTTCGCATCGACATTTTTCCAAATCCTTCCTTAATCAAAAGAATCCGGCTGACTTTTAGAATATCTTCCCTGAGAGACATAATAGAGAGGTTAACACTGTTAAGTAGACTTTACCAAGTTACTATTTTCATGAAAAAAGTCAATAGCGCACGGGTGAAAGATTTCAGGGATTCAGCGTAAAACTAACAAATTGTATTGATCGCCCTTCTTGAAGATGCTTCTTTTCGTAGTAGGTTTTTATCGTAAGAATTTCGTCATCGGGGTTTTGTTTATAGAGATCATCAAAATAATTCAAAACCCGGAGTCCCTGCTGTTCAATAACAGATTCTGTAAAACTGAATAATGGTGTAGAGTCCGTTTTTAAATGAATAACTGCATCGTCCATAGCTACTTTTCTATAGATCGTTAAAAACCTGGGGGACGTAAGACGTTTTTTTTCTTTTGACTTCTTCAGATATGGATCAGGAAAGGTGATCCAGAATTCTGAGATCTCATTTTTCGTAAAAAATTTATCCAGGTGATCGATATAGCACCGCAGAAAGCGAACATTTTCTAATTTTTTTTCTATAGCCCGCCGGGCACCTTTCCAGATACGGTCTCCTTTTATATCTATCCCGATAAAGTTTATCCCAGGGATTTTTTCAGCAAGCGTTGTTGTGTATTCACCCTTACCGCACGCAAGTTCAACTACAACCGGATTCTTATTACCAAATATTTCTGCTGCCCAGTTGCCGGCCGGAGTTTCATGATCATCAAAATCAGTATGTTCAAATACATTTTCATGAGTTACGTTATCCGCGTATCGCTGAATTTTATTCTTTCCCATTTACTTGCTTGGCTTGCCGCTGAGAATCTTCAGCTTTAGTCTATTATCTTTTATAAAATTAATTTACGGATGAAGCCGCTTATTTTGCCATCTGTCCCTATAGCGGGTATACAAAATCCGATCGTGTAAACGGGCGGGACGGCCCTGCCAGAATTCAATTTCCTCTATCTTTATACTATAACCTCCCCAAAAAGGCGGAGTTGGCACAGTGCTTCCCTCAAACCGATCCGTAACGTTTTCAATAATTTCTTTCAGAACTTCCCTGCTTTCTACAGGAGTACTCTGATCGGATACCCAGGCGCCAATTTGACTTTCCCGGGGCCGGGATTGAAAATAAGCTTCATTTTTTTCACGACTAAGTTTTTCAACAGGGCCTCGAATACGGACCTGACGCTCAAGTTCAGGCCACCAGAAAGCAACTGCAGCCTGGGGATTCTTCTCCAGTTCTTTTCCTTTTTTACTTAAATAATTCGTAAAAAACTCGATTGTGTTGTCTTCGATTCCTTTCAAAAGTACTACACGAACATTGGGGCGGCCATCTTCCGAAACGGTTGCCAGTGACATGGCATTGGGCTCTTTTGCCTCCACATGTATTGCCTCCTCAATCCAGCGGCTGAACATCGGCATTGGGTCGGCCGGCAAATCCTCATCAGAAATTCCGCTTTTTGTATAATTTTCGCGTAAATGGGCTAAATCTTTTTTTATACTATTATCCAAAATAGCCGGGCTGATTTCCTTTTTTCCACTTTATGTTACATCCCATGCTTGGAGTCTGATCATCAGATACCTGTTCTCCACTTAACACTTTTTCAGTAGCATCACGTAGATCTTTGCCAGTGGGTTTCACATCATTCCCTGGTCGTGCTGAATCGAACTGCCCCCTGTATACCAGCTTCATATTTTCATCAAACAAAAAGAAGTCGGGAGTACAGGCAGCTTTATATTTTTTTGCTATTTCCTGAGATTCATCATACAAATATGGAAATGGATATCCGTACGTTTCGGCATCTTCTTTCATCTTCTCAGGAGCGTCTTCAGGATATTTCTCCACGTCATTCGAACTGATCGCAACTATTCCAACACCTTTATCCATGTAATCGGAGGCATATTCTACAAGTGATTCTTTTATCAGTTTTACATATGGGCAGTGATTACAGATGAACATTACCAGTAACGCCTTGTTACCTTTAAAACCATCCAGGTTGTAATTTCGTCCTGAAATAGTATCCGGCAGTGAAAAATCCGGTGCTTCAGTTCCCAGCTCTAACATTGTTGAATTTACAGCAGCCATTGTCTAAAAATTAAGTTTAGGATTTATGATTTAACTCCATCCCATAACAATTGATAGTCATTTCTCATTCAGTAATTCTAAATATACCAACTATTTGAAGTGGATGTGAAACCAGACCTTCTGTTATATTCAAAACAGGCGAAGCTGATCTGTTTCAGGACGTTTAAAGGCGGTGCAGTTCAGTTCTGTGCGATCCAGGTTTAATCCGAGTCGCTTCTTGTGGATCTGAACCAACTGCCTGATTTGCTCGGCATACGCTCCTTCACCGCGAAATCTCTCACCGAATTCCGATCGATTTAACTGCCCGTCTTTCAAGCTTCTGAGTCTGTTAATCACCTTCTGTTTTCGATTGGGTTGATGATCCTCCAGCCACTTCAGGAACAGATCCTTCACCGAATACGGCAGGCGTAAAATCGTGTAGGAAATAGATTGAGCGCCTGCTTCTTTTGCAGCTTCCATAATGGGTACAATCTCATCATCGGTCAAACCAGGGATCAGCGGGGCGATATTTACGTGAACAGGAATACCGGCATCCGTTAACTCTCTTACAGCTTCCAGACGTTTTCGGGGGCGGGATGTTCGGGGCTCAAGAGTGCCGATCAGTTTCTTATCAAGGCTTGTTATTGATAACACTACACGGACAGCGTCTACTTCAGCAAGCTTTTTCAGTAAATCGATATCTCTTGTTACCTGATGATTTTTCGTAATAATCACCAGCGGATGATTACACTCAGCCAATACTTCAATACATTTTTGGGTGATTTTGAGATCTTTCTCAACCGGCTGATAGGGATCGGTAACCCCACTCATAACCAGGGTTTGTGGCTTCCATGATACTGACGCAAGTTTTTTCCTTAAAAGTTCCGGGGCATTATATTTTGCGACAATCCTGGTTTCGAAATCCAGACCGGCAGACATCCCCAGAAATTCATGTGTTGGTCGTGCGTAACAATAGGCGCATCCATGTTCACAACCCCGATAAGGATTAAGGCTGACGTCAAAACCAATATCCGGACTGTTATTACGGGAAATTATCTCTTTTGTATGATCCGTCAATATTTTTGTTTTCGGGCGCTGGAGCTGTCCTGTAGCTTCATCCACATCATATTCCAGATGCTCGTCCGTAAATCTGTGGCGGGGATTGTCTGATGTTCCCCTTCCGCGTAATGGCTGCTTTTCCATACTTAACATATTTTATACATATAGTACAAAATATTTCAACTCCATAAAAACATATCACACAACAATGCAGATATTTGAAGATAATTTATTTTGAATACATGAAACCGATTTGACGCTAAATTAGTTATCGAGAGCACAACTTAAATTATCCTCAGTTCAACGAAAACTTGAGTTCCATGAGATTCTCAGCCACCGAAAAAATGAGATTGAATATCGGTTTATTGATAATGCGCGTGGGTTTAGGAGTTGTCTTTATATTACACGGCTATCCTAAACTGTTTGGAGGGGTTGATCGGTGGAACCGGGTGGGTGAGGCTATGGCGAACATGGGGATTGACTCTTACCACACCGTATTTGGCTTTCTGGCCGGATTCGCAGAATTTATCGGCGGTATTTTTTTAATATTCGGGCTTTTCACATTTCCAGCCCTACTGCTGTTAATCAGTACCATGCTGGTAGCATCAATCACTCACATTGCGAGAGAATCCGGCTTCTCCGGAATTGCACATCCGCTATCCATGGGGATTGTATTTGTGTCTCTTTTAATCACAGGCCCAGGCCGGTACAGCCTGGATTATAAATTTCGCAAACACGGATAAGCAAAAATAAAACTCAGTGCTACAGTGTACAATTACTGTTAGTTATAGATACAATCACTTTTAATCCTGATCTTTGAATTCAACACTCTTCAATACCCATCCGTCAGGATCTATTACTACAGTTTCCTCAGCATTAAGTTCAATTTTATACATTTCATTTTCAGGCTGTATAGTTATGCTTTCTCCATCTACAACAAGTTCAAGAGGCATATCAAATCGTGTGCCTGATGTAGTTTCCCATTGCAAAATCATATGCTCTTCAAACCTTTGCACTATTAGCCTTGGTAACTCCGCTGTTCTCAGGTAGGCCTCAAACAGCCAATCGAGATTCTCACCCGTTAGTTCATTCACAAGTGTCAAGTAATCGTCAGTGGTGGCATATCTCATTTGGCTGCCGTCCGTAATCTGCTCCATTACGGGCTCCGGATAAGCAAACCGGCGCAGCGATTCAAAAAAAAGTTCATCCCCCATGTAAAATCGCAGCGTATGCAGGAAAACGGCTCCTTTGAAATATACATCTCCCCCCCGGCCGCCTCCCGTTATATCACGGGTTGTCATTCGCTGCCGCGGTGCAGTTGGCTGCAGAGATGTAATCCGGTTTTCAAAATGTTGAATTATCTCCCTGTACTCCTCATCGCCACTTACATGTTCTGTATAAAGAGCCTGCATATATGTCCCAAATCCCTCATGGATCCAGAAATCACGCCAGTCCCACACGGTTACAAGATTTCCCCACCATTCGTGGGCAAGCTCATGCTGATGAAGATCATCAAATTTCGCAGGTTCACCAAACAATGCTCCATCTTCAAATCCCGCTCCATAAGCGATGAGCGTTTGATGCTCCATTCCAAGATATGGAGCATGTGCAACTCCGTATTTATCATTACGAAAGGGATAGGGACCAAGAATCTCTTCTAAAAAATCCATGTGCTCTATAAACTGCGGAAATAGCGTATTGCCTTCATCTAAAAATTCGGGAAGCACCCAGAAATTTATTTCCATTTCGTCACCGGATACGCTTGTATAGGTATCACTGATCGTTTCATACGGAGCGGCGTTAAATGTAATGTTATAATTATTGATAGGAGTGGATACAAACCAGTGCCAGGTTTTTTTGCCGTTTTCAAGATCAGTCAGCCCTCGTGAACGGCCATTTGATGCTACTATTAAGTCATCCGGCATCGTAATATCAATCGCAACCGAATCGGGTCTGTCTGAAGGATGATCTTTATTCGGCCACCATACCCAGGCGCCAATCGATTGACACGCCACTCCAACCCATGGTTCTCCCGAAGGTGTTTGGTCCCAAACTAAACCTCCATCCCAGGGAGGGTTTGCTGCAACGACCGGTTTTCCACCATACTCAATCTCCACCACTGCCGATTCCCCCGGCTGAAGTGTTGAGGGAAACATCACTTTAAAGGTTTTGCTGTCTCCTTGTCTCAAAAATTTCAGCTCATTTTCAGAATCATCTCTCTGGATAATTCGTTTAATCGACAATCCCGGATCCAAAGCCAGTGCAATTACATTTGTTGGATGTACAGTTTCAAAATGAACTGCCACAGTTCCGTGCACTGTACTGTCCGACGGAATAATCTCCAGGTCGAGTTCGTAGTGATGAACATTGTAAACGGAAAGCTCAGAGCTTAACTCCCCACCAGATTCGTAAAGCAGACCCTCCTGAGCCATTACCTGTGGAATTATAAAAATAATAAGCAGGATAGATATAACTAAGGATTTACTCATGTGAATCTATTTACTTGTTTCTCGTTGAAAATAGAAAAATCTTCTGAAATATTTGGAGCCGGATATTCAAGCTTAAACTACATGTACAAATACCTCTCTTGAGATCCCATCTCAGCAATGACATGTCTATTTTCCCAAATCAATCGTATCTTAATTGGTTAAAATAAAATATATCTGATAACAGATAACCGATATTCAAATTCATGGCTCAGCCAAAATACAGCACCCATCTCGGAATGGTAGATATTCTTCCTGATAACGTTCGTAAATGGCAATATCTTGAAAAATTAATCAGGGATGAGGCTGAAAAATTTAATCTTGAGGAGATTAGAACACCCATCATGGAACAAACCGAGCTGATTGTCCGTGGACTTGGGCAACTCACCGATATTGTTTCTAAGGAAATTTTCTCATTCAGCCGGGGTGATGACAATTATGTGCTGCGCCCGGAACTTACAGCACCTGTGGTTCGGTCGTATGTGGAAAACCATCTTGATCAGCGTGGCGGATCTCAAAAGCTTTACTACATCGGGCCGATGTTCCGTGCTGAGCGGCCTCAAAAAGGACGGCAGCGCCAGTTTCACCAGTTTGGCGTTGAAGTAATAGGCAGTGATGATGCCGTTGCAGATGTGGAAGTGATCGCGTTCATGATTAATATTTACAACAAAATCGGCATCACCAACACTACACTTAAACTAAACTCTATCGGTGATCCTGATAGCCGAAATAAATATATAGAAGCACTTAAAGCTCACCTCAAACCCAATCTTGAGAAACTCAGTGAGATCTCAAAAAAAAGGTACGAAAATAACCCGCTTCGTATCCTGGATTCGAAGGAGGAGGAAGATCAGCCGTTTATTGAATCAGCCCCGGTTATTAATGATTATCTGAATGAGGAATCCATCAAACACTACAACAAGGTAAAAGAGTATCTGAATGATATTGGAATATCATTTAAGGAAGATCCTTATCTGGTCCGGGGTTTGGACTACTACACTCAAACTGCGTTTGAGCTAATCAGCCCGGACCTTGGCTCTCAGGACGCGCTTGCAGGCGGCGGGCGTTATGATCTTCTGGTTGAAGAAATCGGTGGTCAGCCCACTCCTGCCGTGGGATTTGCTGCAGGTATAGAGCGGTTACTGATTGCATGCGAAGAACTCGGGATCCAGCTTGGAGATGAAAAAAAAGTAGATGTCTATATCGTCACGCTGGGAGAATCGGCCCGGAAATGGGCAGTTCTGCATCTGTCAAAATTACGCGAAAAAGGGATCTCTGCGACTATGGACTATAAAGGCCGCTCCATGAAAGCCCAAATGAAAGACGCCGATCGAGAGAATGCACATTATGCTATTATCGTCGGAGAAAATGAGTTAAAAGAAGGGAAATTTACGTTTCGAAATATGAAAGAGAGTAAAGAGGAATCTCTTTCACTGGATGATATTCTTTCGAAATTTTAAACAGGAGATGTTCGCTCTCAGAGAAGCCTGTTCTGAAGTTCCACAATGTCTTCTTTTTCACCAATAATGGAAATATTATCATTCTCTTTCAACATGCTTTTGCCATGGGGAAAAATAATATTTCCCTCCCGTTTTATGATTGTAATCAGGCTTTCTCCGGGCAGACCAAGATCTTCTACTTTTTTTCCAATCATTGTCTCGGTGCGACTATTCTTTTTAATTGTGATATTCAAAAATCGCTCATCCCGCAAAAGAATTTCTCTCAATTCGGCTTCATCCCTGGCTTCTATCCAGCGTTTATAAAAACTACTGCTGTCAATCATTTCAGCAAGATGAGCAAGAATACGCAGATGCTGGCCTGATTTTTTATTTGAGCTGACCATATATATCAATGCATGGAGAACTTCCTTATCTACTTCAACCTCTTCATTTTCCGCTTCAAAATGTTCTACATCTATTTTAATTCCTTTTTGAAGCCGTACAAGAACAATCTCAGTATCTATATCTGCATCAATTCGGATATGTTTAAGAGCAGTAGAATGCCCAAGTGGCAAAATTCCTTCTGCTTGTTCATCTAAAAATAGCTGGTTCAGAGAATTGGCAGAGATATCCACTCGTTTCGAAAGTTTTTCTGATGCTTTCCGCGTAACATCTTCTATATGTCCCTGTTCTTTCATATCCAGAACCACAGACCTGCCAATAGCTATTTCATAAGGATCATTTTCTCTCAACCCTTTTTCTCTCATTATTCCTCTCATCTCTCTTTCCAGCTCTTTATACTGATATTCACCCAGGCGGGCATGAACATGAAAAATAGCCCCTGACCGCTCCACTTTGTCTGATGCATAATACCAGTAATAGGCAATACAGAAGAGTATCATTCCAAGTGTGAATAATACCGAGAGGATTCCCATTTCGACAATCAGCCAGATACTGATCAGAATTCCTGCTATCTGCATCCATGGATACATTGGAGAGCTAAATCCCGGGTCATATTCCTCAATCTTACTTTCTCTCATGATAATCACTGCAAAATTCAGTAATCCAAAAATCAGCAGCATAAATGCGCTGGCAAGCTTAGCTATATCCTGCACATTTAGTACCATTATAAAAAAGATCATGACCAGAGAAGTGAGTAAAATTGCGTATGCCGGTGTATTAAATCTCCCAACACCAGACAATGGCTGCCAGATCAGCTTATCCCGGGCCATCGCCATCGGGTAGCGAGCTGCTGACATGATTCCGGCATTTCCTGTTGACGCAAATGCCGCAATTGCTGCGATTACTATTAAAATCAGGCCCATACCATACGGTACCCAGTCTAAAAACACATTTGCAGCTGTGGCTACAGGTGTCAGATCATCACGAAGAGCATTTTCATCAAGCAGTGCTACCATCACATAAACACCTAAAACATACACCACAGTCGCAGTTATCAGTGACAGAATCATTCCGAGGGGAATATTTCTGTCGGGATTATCCACTTCTTCTGAAACACTGGCTACTTGTGTCAGCCCTGCATAGGATACAAAAATCAGCCCGATAGTTGATATTAATCCATCAAATCCGAAGGGCATAAAAGGGGTAAACTGGATCTCAGTAATATCAAATAATCCCAGATTCAGAATGCTGGCGAAACCCGCAATTACAAAAAAGATCAGAATCGATACAAGCATTACCACAAGCATACCCTGCAGATTTGAGGTTTTCCTAACCCCTATAATATTTAAAACCATGAAAAAAACGGTCAGCCCTACTGCAATCGGCTTAATAGGCACATCCACAAAAATGGCCAGGTAAGCTCCCATTCCAACCAGAGCAAATGCACTCTTAAAGATAAGTGCCATCCAGGTTCCGAGACCTCCAACTGTTCCTACCATCGGGCCCATACTTCGATCCAGAAAATAGTATGGCCCTCCCGCCTTGGGCATGGCCGTGGATAATTCAGCAGCACTGAACATAGCAGGCAGCACCATCAAGCCACCGATAAAATAAGCGAGTACAACCGCAGGTCCCGACTCTGCGCTGGCTATACCAGGCAGCAGAAAAAAGCCTGAACTGAACATAGCACCGGTGCTGATTGCATATACATCAAACAATTTCAGTTCTTTTTTTAAACCTTGTTTACTTAAATCAGGCATCAGATATAGATATATTTAGATCGATTAGAACAGATTTCTTTAGATCGTGGTCTATGTCTGATTTTATAATAAGAAACAATATGAAAATTGAGCAGCCAGGAATTATAACTAACACTACTATCAAATTTTAGCTCATAATAATTCCGTTGGAAATAAATTTTTATTAAACCTGGGTTCGATTATAAAATGAGAAAAAAGTGACTCAGGCTGTCCAAAAAAGGCGTCCAACAAATCAATTTAGTATCAATACCGACATGCCACACCCAGGCGTGGAATCTTCTGCCTTTGAAAGGAGGAGAGATTTTCCGTCGGCCGACGGATTCAAAAGATGAGCGCATCGGGCGCGGGGTGACGCACCTGTTGGGCAGACTGAGTGTTTTCACCCTTAAAAACTATTATAGAATACCAGGTATTAAGTATTTAAAACAATAACAGGACATGATGAGAGCTGCAGGATATTTTCTACCCTGGGCCCGAGGTAGAGACGATTGGATCCTGGCCGCACATTGGTACCCACAATGATTAGATCTATTTGATTAGATTCAGCAATTTCGGCAATCTTTTCTTCAGGACTTTTCCCCTTCACAATCATCGCTTCGGTTTTCACACCAAATGCTTCACCGAGTTCTTTAAGTTCCTGAACCGATTGGTCGGCGAACCTGTCTTTGTTTTTTAAATAGTTCTCTTTAATTGTATGTACCGGCCGAATATCATCCATCTTCACATTTAAGGCAAGAACTTCCTTATCTCTATCTGATTTGGCAATAAAAAATGCAAGCTCTGCCGCATTTTTAGCTTCCTGGCTGCCATTGGTGGGAACCATAATTCGCTGTGGAGACCAGTTACCGGATACCTTCCCCGCCTGAACAACCATTGTGGGGCATGGCGATACCCGGGTCAGAAAATCTATAATCGGGCTGAAAAGGTGATCGCTGTCTGTGTTTTTTTCCGTTGCACCCAGCACCAGCAGGTCGTAGTTCTTTTTTGCTTCATTGATAATGGTATCGCCGGGTTTGTCGCTCAATACTACTTTTGTAACCACTTCGTGGAGGTTAAAAAAACCGGAGAGTTCCTTCAGGTTTTCTTCGCACTCTTTTTTGTTATTGATATCTCTTGCAACCGTATACAAGGTAAGTGAAAGTTGTGAATCCTGGCCTATTAACTCAAGGATTTGTGATTCTACAGAATGAATCTCTTTTTTTACAACCGTTTTAGCATCTTTGGCCCGTATGGGTAAAAGTACCCTGTGAATATCTGCGATCAGGCTTTTAGCTTCCAGCTCTTCTTTCTTCAGCCTCTGTTGTTCTTCAGCGCCAATAGTTACCCGTTTAAGTACCCACCGAAGCGCAAAAGGTGCCATTAGCGATGTGGCAATCGCCATAACTACGATTATTGAGAACATATCCTGCGAGAGAATCCCCAGCCTGAGGCCAATGGTGGCAATTATGATCTCCATCGCTCCCCTGGCATTTAATCCTGCTCCAAAACTGAGAGAAGTCCAGTGATCTTTTCCACCAATCAGCCGTGCCCCGGTATAGGTGCCTGCTACTTTTCCAAGTGTGGCTATAGTAATTACAACCAATGTAATGATAATCAATATTGGGTCAAGCAGATTCAGAATATTGACTTTTAAACCTGCTACGGCAAAAAAGATAGGTGCAAAGATTCCCAGGGCTATGCTTTCCAGTTTGTTAATCACGTCTTCGGGCAGGCGGGGCATCATACCAAACAAAATCCCCATAATAAATGCGCCAAGAATGGCTTCCAGGTTCAAAAGTTGTGTAACAGCTCCCCAGAGAAATGTGAGAACGATTACCAGGGTAAGAATTCGATCCGTGCTAATCACTTCATCCTGAACATAAATCAGCAGTTTGCGAACCATCCAGCGGCCAATTGTAAAACTAAATACCAGGAATGCAAGTACGCTGCCTACCGTGGTAAGAACTGTACCTGTTGTTACAGCATCACCTGCGGCAATACCGGCCACAATGGAGAGTAAAATCCAGCCGATGGTATCATCACTCATACCAGCTGCAAGGATCGTCTGCCCAATATCACGCCGCATCAGGTTCATATCCATCAGAACCTTTGCGATCACCGGGATAGCAGATATTGATAAAGCTGTAGCCACAAAAAGTGAAAAGACAAGCCGCTCGTCTGCATCGGCAAGCAGGAACTCAGGCAGGTACATTCCCAGGATGAATCCGGAGATGAATGTTATACTAATTCCGCCGAATGATACACTGATAGCGGTTTTTGCATGAAGCTTAATTAAATTAATATCAGTTTCAAGGCCCGTAATTAATAATAGAAACATCGCACCAAGCAGACTAATCAACTCCAAGAGATATCCCTGGACCTCTGTTTGGGGAATTATGAGTTCACCAACGGCAGGTATTGCCCCTGAAAGAAGTGTAGGCCCTAATAATATCCCTGCTAAAATTTCGCCTACCACAGATGGCTGCCCCCATCGGGTGGCAATCTCGCCAAATGCACGGGCGGCTAACAGTAATATTGAAACCTGAAAAACAAGCAGAAACACATCATGATGAGGTGCTGATGAAAATACATCCATAATGAATGTTTATAAATAATTTTCCGGCAGTTATTTTAAGAACGAGTCTGCTAAAACAAATAAAGCTTTAATTTCAGATGACTTTTATCGAATTAAATATCTCAATTAGAAAAAATTAAGATAGGGTCTAAAATACACATGCCAAAATAACCTCTGTAGAATTTTACACACTATAGTTTTCAGATCTCACAAACATTTGAAACCCGTATTCGTTTGTCTTGAGTGGCAAATGAAGAATCTAAAAGGATGGAAGTAGCTGTGATCAGCCGGTCGTCGGGATCACTATGAAAAGATTCCAACAGCTGACGCTGCGACAAAACCACGTTGGTGTCTGCTGGTAACAGTAAAACGATCTCAGGTTTTGTAGCAAACTGTAACCATGATTTAATATCCGGCAGCAGCTGCACGCGTCCTTTCCTTTCCAGTATCTGGAGCCTTTTACCTTGCCATCAGGGTTTTGATTACATCATTTGGATCCTTCGCATTTTTGATACTTTCAACATCGTTGCGCGGCGCGATCAATTTTGTGATTTTGTTAATCATGCGTATATGATCTTCAACCTTCATATTTTTAGGACTTAGAAGCACAAGAATTATGTGGGCCTGATTTGCAGTCTTTTCTACATTAATTCCTTTATTTGAAACTCCAATAAACAACACCTGCTCATGTACTTTGGATGTGTGAGATTCATAGAAAAGTACACCAGGCATAACTTCAGGAGAATAATCCACACTGTTTTCAAGCAAGCGTCTGGTAATCCTTTCAGCCGCAATATCTTCCAGTATAACATCTCCTTTAATAATATTTGTCAGAGCTGTTTCAATATCAGTACTGTTTAGGTTCAGCTTAATTCTGCTTTTAGTTACTATGTCAAAATTGGCGTTATAACTCATTCCCTGATCCGCTTCCTCTTCAACTTCGGATGAATAAATAGTAACGAAACTCAATTCTGGATATCGCTTCGATATCACCCGCGGCAGACGATCAAGCCCCGGCCTCCATGAAATTGTACCCTCACGTGCACTTATAAGTGCAAACAAATCATGATCACTGAGATTATCATCGAGCCATCTGGGCATATCTGACCAAATATTAATTTTAAAGTATTCCACATCAATGGCAGGTTTTATTTTATCTATTCCTTTCTGAACATATGGATAACGCTCCTCTGTAGAAATTACGATCATATTCACACCCATTTGTTCAGCCATCAACTTGAGTGATCGGATTGTACCGTGAAATCCGATTTCCAGAGCAGCAAATGGAGGAACAGCTACAATAAGACGTTTAAATGTGTTTACAGGCTTTTCAATCTTACAAACCATTACCATTTCATCTACTTCTTCAAGAAGTTGATCTAACACACTGCCAAAGATCTTTCTTCTTGTTGATACCTCCCCGTTCCAGCCTATAACTATGTTAGAAATTCGCCTCTCCTCCACTGCCCTGGCTATTCCACGAGCTACATTCAGGTCTATCCTGGTCACAGGATTTACGGGTACTTCAGCGGAGGCTGCATGAATTACGGCATGGCTGAGTATTTTTTCCCCTTTCGCCACATTACCATCCACATCCAAGCCATCCCGGGCAACAGTAAGCGGATAGATTGGCTGGTCTGATTTAATATCCCTTACCATAAAGGCTATATCCATCAGTGCATCCGATGTTTCGGGATTTGCAAGCGGTACAAGAATCCGCTGAGGTGCATCAGCCGGACTATAGGGTTTTTCTTCCTCTTGCGCTGCAACAATTCGTCCATATTTTTCAACCAGCCACGGACCTAACAGGCACGAGAAAAGTATCAGAATAACAACGGCATTTACGGCTGTCTGATCAAAAAAGCCAAGTTCGTATCCCAGCAGGGTAACTGCCAGTGTTGCGGCGGATTGTGGAGTGGTTAACCCGTAAACCACCATACCTTCTTCTTTTGAATATTTATAGGTTCCGGTTATAATTGCAGCAGCAATTCCTTTTCCAATGAATACAAGCAATGTAAATGCTATTGCTTTTTCCCATACATCATAACTGGCAAGAACTTGTATGTCCACCAGCATACCTACTGATATCAGGAAGAATGGAATAAACAATGCATTCCCAACAAATTGAATACGGCTCATTAGAGTGCCGCTTTCAGGTACCAGCCTGTTCAAAAGAAGCCCGGCAATAAAAGCTCCTATAATTGAAGCCAGACCTGCGAGCTCAGCCAGGTAAGCGGTGGTGAACAAAACTGCCACCATAAATACAAAATCGGTGTTGTTTTGATACTTTATGTTCCGAAAAAACCACCGTCCAAGCCGGGGAAGTATCAGTATTGCGGAAATTAAAAATACTGCCACGGAGGTTACAAAACCTATCCAGTACCCGGCTCCTTCTGTTCCTCCTACCGTACCCGCCACTACCGCAAGCACTCCCAGAGAGAAGGTATCTGTAACAAGCGTCCCACCCATCGAAAGTGTAACCCCATTATTTTTTGTAATTCCCAGGCGTTCCACAATTGGGTAAGCAAGCAAAGTGTGAGATCCAACAATTGCACCTAACAAAAGGGAGGTTTCAGTTGAATACCCCAGAAAGTGAATTCCAAGTAAATAGGCTCCAAGAGCAGGAAAAGCATACGAAACAGTTCCAAAGCCAATACTTTTATTTCGAAGTTTTTCAAAACGGTTCAGGTCGATCGAAAGTCCTGCCATAAACATCAGATAGAGCAATCCCACTGTACCCAACAGTTCAATCGTGCTGTCTCGCTCCAGCAGCCCAAGCATACCCGGCCCTACCAGGGTTCCTGAAAGTATCAAACCCACAATCCCCGGAATACGGAACTTGTTAAAAATAAGGGGCGCCAGCAGAATGATCAGCATCACCAGGGCGAAGATCATCACCGGATCTGAAAATGGCAGCGTAAAAGTTAAATTATCGTTCATTACGAGCGGATTTGAAATAAGCTTAAATGATAAGGAATCAAAGAACGATTAACCATCACAATCAGAGAAGGGTTCGTTTATGTAGTTTTTGATTTTACTGAGAATCGGCAGAGACCCGATGTTTCCATTGCATGCCAGGATGCAACACAGTAATCTATCGTTTAACAATTTTATTCAATGTATTTGCCATTTCATCAGTTTCTTCCACTTTGGGCATCAAAGCAGCTCCGGCAATATTGAGATGAGTGCCATGCTTTCAGACAAGGGTACCGGCATGCCATTTTTTATTGTTCTGATGTCGC
>CAYOLE010000021.1:0-26239 GCA_964404705.1 uncultured Rhodohalobacter sp.
GTACCGCCGCACTGTTCAGCGACACCGGAGAAGCCGGGAACGTACTGGTGCTGACTATCAAGGATATTACCGAGCAGAAAGTAGCGGAGACAAAATTACGTAAAGTAAATCAATCTCTCGTGGAGCAAGCAAAAGAATTAGCTGCTTCCAATGCCGAGCTGGAACAATTTGCTTTTGTAGCCTCACACGACCTTCAGGAGCCCCTGCGAATGATTACCGGTTTTCTTTCCCGGCTTGAGAAAAAGTATGATTCTGTGCTTGATGAAAAAGGTAAAAAATATATTTATTTCGCAACGGATGGAGCCAGACGAATGCGACAGATTATCCTGGATCTGCTCGAATACTCAAGATTAGGACGTGTTAATATAGAAAAGGAGAAAATTAATTTGAACAAACTGCTGGAAGAAGTTTTATCTTTGAATAAAAGGCTGATTACTAACAGCAAGGCAAAAATTGAGATAGATAATCTGCCTGTTATCACTGCAGATAAAGGACAGATGCGTCAACTGTTTCAAAACCTGCTAAACAATGCAATTAAATATCAAAAAGAAGATAATAAGCCGGTTATAAAGATTTCCTTTAAAGAAAGAGAAAAATATTGGCACTTTCATGTTCAGGATAACGGTATCGGAATTAAAGAAGAATATGCTGATAAGATCTTCAATATTTTCCAAAGGCTTCATACAAACGATGAATATAGCGGAACAGGAATGGGTCTGGCCATATGTAAAAAAATAGTAGAAGAGCATGGAGGAGAGATATGGGTAGAATCAAAGAAGAATAAAGGGAGTATATTTTACTTTAGCATCAAAAAAAATTCTAATAATTGTGCAAGTGAGAATTTGAACTAAAACCTTTAGCCAGAACAATTTTAAAAGTTCTGAAGGGTTTAAAAAGCGTCTTGTTCGTGTTAATTTTATTCGGAGAATGACGATAAAAATATATTTATAGCTATTGTTATACATGTTCTTCACTTTTAGATAAACCAATTTGAACAAAAATATTTGTGCTATTTGGCCTGCCTGCTATAATTGTTTAAAGGTAATTACGGGATGTTTATTTCTGCTACTTTACCCCGCAGCTGAATCGGGTTTGTTATTTGCTCAAGATTCATCGGCAGAAATTTCAGAGAGGGAATATGTGTTTAGTGAATGGGACAATACCAAAGGGTTGCCAGTTAACGCAGTAACAAGCATCGTCCAGGACGATAACGGATATATTTGGGCCGCAACAGAAGCTGGTCTTGTGCGGTATAATGGCAGAGAGTTTGCTGTATATAACGCAGTAAATACACCGGCTTTGTTAACATCCTGGGTTCACAATGTTATTAGCAGTGAGGATGGAGGAATCTGGGCATCAACGGTCAATGCCCTTATCAGGGTTCAGAACAGGAGGCTGACTGTTTTTGATTTGCGGCAATATGTTGAAGATATCAGCCTGATTACCTCGATTGAGGAAGGAGAAGACGGCAACGTATGGGTGGGTACGAATTCCGGTGGCCTCTACATGTTTAATGGAGATGAATTACTGATAGTGGCAGGTTGGAAAAAATATGAATCCGGATCCATCAACATTTTGAAACGCGCACGTTCCGGAATAATGATCGGGACAGATCGGGGGCTCTGGCACTATCCACATACAGGCAGAGAACCCGAATCTATTCCCCAATTAAGGGATATGAATGTGAGGACAGTTGCTGAATCTGCAGAAGGCGTATTGTGGGCCGGGACTATGGAGCACGGTCTTTTTAAGCTGACGGGTGATGAAACCAGAAGGTTTGGAACCGATGACGGCCTTTCAGATGATTTTATTAATGCATTGATGCCCGCTGATGACGGCACGCTCTGGATAGGTACGGGAACTTCGGGAATACAATTCCTCGAGAATGATCGAATCACCACTTTTTCAGAAACTGAAAAACGATATACAGAAATCCGTCACATGTATGAAGGAAGTGATCATGAAGTGTGGCTTAGCAGTGCGGAGTACGGACTTGTCTTAATAAGGGAGGGAAGTGTACAAAATATTACCTCAGAACAGGGTCTGTCGAGCAATGTAATTTTGGCTGTTTACCAGCATGAAAATGGTGATATATGGGCAGGAACTGCCGGTGCGGGTGTCAACCGGATCAGGAATGGTGAGATAACTCAATATGGGCAACAAAATGGGCTGGCCCACGATGTTGTTTTGGGGATCTATGGAACAGAGAAATACATATATATATCAACCGGTATTGGATTGAGTCGTTTTAACCTGGACCTGGACAAGATTGACAGGAACTTTACTACTAATGACGGACTTGCGAACAATACCGTTTTTGCAGTTTATCCCGATTCCCGGGGAAGATTATGGGTTACCTCCCGTGAGGGTGGTATTCACTATATGGAAGAGGATTCTACATTTTCCAGGTTGGAGCTCTCTGCCGAATTTGAACACGCCGAGTTCATTAATGTCTTCGAAGACAGCCATCAAAATTTATGGTTTGGTTCTACATCGATGGGAATAGTGCAATTAGAGGCCTCCGGGGAGGTGAGAGAATATCACTTGCGGGATCAAATTCCAGTTGAGGTAATCCTCGATTTTTATGAAGATTCTGAGGGTGATTTATGGATGGCAACAGATGTTGGTCTTTTGTTAAAACAGAACGAAGAGTTTAATCTCTTTGATGTAAGCCACGGATTTTATTCAAATTCTATTTACAGAATAGTGGCTGAGGGTACTAATCTATGGCTTAGCGGGTCAGACGGAATACAGCACATAGAGGTTAGTGAACTCAATAAACTGAAAAATGGAGAGAATCCGCTCGAAAAGATAACCGTAACACTGTATGACAGAAGTGACGGTATGCTCAACCAGGAAACGAATGGGGGTGTGTTTCCTGCAGGATGGAAAATGGATGATGGCAAAATCTGGTTTCCAACGATGCAGGGACTCGCCGTTTTAACTCCTTCTGAATTAACGAGGCATGATCAACAACTGCCCTTGTTTATTGAACATTTGAGATATGGAGATCAACAAGTCGAATTGTTTGATGACCTGAGATTACCTGCCGGTACTCAAAATTTTGAGATTAAGTACATAGGTTTTGATTTTGCAAAACCTCAAACTATCAACTATTATTTCCGAATTTTAGATGAGAATAGTGAGTGGAAGCCCACAGGAAACAGAAATACGGCCTATTTCACATCTATAGAGCCTGGTCATCACACGTTCGAAGTAAAAGCAGAACAGTTTGGTGTGGAGTCAGAGATTGCATCATTATCTTTTTATATTGAGCCGTTTTTTTACCAAACGAATTGGTTTCGAATTCTGATATTGATGGGTCTGTTTTTGGCAGGATTTCTGGTTAAAGCGTATCACTCAAAAATTGTGGTTGGTAAAGAACTCAGGAAACAGGTGGATCATCAAACGAAAGAAATACAGCAGAGAAACTCCAAAATGGAAGAAGTAATGATCGAGCTTGAAAAACAAAATCAAGTGCTAAAAAACGTGGCTTGGGTCCAGTCGCACGAGCTGCGGGGGCCATTATCCAGAATGCTGGGTTTGCTGGAAGTGATGAAAAACTATGATAGTTATAAGAAGGTAGGAAAAGAAAAGGAACAGATAATTATTGAAATTGATCAGGCTGCGGTTGAGCTGGACCAAATTATTCGCAAGATTAATTCAGAGATTGATGAATTAGACCAACTGGTAACTAAGTAATGGGTTTGCAGGTAATGATTGTTGATGACAATGAGGGCGTACTTTTTCTCCATGAGCTGATGGTGAGGGAAAGTGGCATGTCAGATAATATTAAAGTGTTTGACGGTGCAGAAAAATGCCTGATCTTTCTCAGAAGCAGACTAAAAACCGAAAAAAATTTCCTTGTATTTCTTGATATTAATATGCCTGAAATGAGCGGCTGGGATTTTTTAGAAACGCTTGAAAGTATGGATCCTCATGAAAACGTATTTGTGGTAATGGTTACCTCCTCCGTTAACCGTTCCGATCGTGAAAAATCCGACCGATACAGGCATGTAATAGATTTCATTGAAAAACCATTGAGTATGGAAACCTGCAAAAATATAATACATCATAAAGAGCTGAAAAAAGTATTTCTCAAAAGGGATTGAATGAAATTTTTATACCAGAAATATTAACTCTGTTCTTTTTCAAACCTAATGCCGTGCTTGCGTCGCTCCCATCATTAGAGCTCGATCTAACCCATGGTCATCGTATGCACTGACAATGGGCTATGGATTTGATATGGCGCATCGCTGGTGCTTACGTCACTACACAGAGCTTGACACCAGCTACATTCCGGGCGGCATATCTGTAGCCGCACAGTTTCACAACGTAAATTCATAGGTTGCAGGAAGTCAAAAATGTAAGAAGCGCCGCAGGTGCGGTATGATTCGAATTCTGAATTCAATCTACGGCATATATTCATTGAATAGGATGTAAGTATCGGTAGAATTAGGTGTTCTTTACATTATCAAAAGAACTCTGAGAAGACTGGCTTTTCTACGGTGATAAAAAATTCCAAACATAATTTGTAAATCGCAACTATACAATAGCGTAAAAGAGCTTTACATTGTACGCGGTAGTGATTTAAACACTATTAATCTTATAAGAATCTTATTGGACCACAGCCAGATGGTCGATAAATAACAAACGAGAGGAATAATGTCTTTTACAGCAATCAGCAAGTTTGAAGTTCGTAATCAGATGGAGGAAGAAGTCAAAGAAGCGTTCATTAATCGCCCGAAGCTGGTTGAAAGTGCCGATGGATTTATCGGCCTGAATGTGTTAAGACCGATGGAAAATCCGGCAGAGTTTTGGTTGATCACCCACTGGAAAACCGAAGATCATTTCCACCACTGGCACAAACATCACAGAAGTGAGTCGCATAAAGGGATACCAAAAGGCCTGAAGCTGGTGAAAAGAAGTTTTGAGCTGCGTTTTTTTGAACATGTTACATCATAAGAATGGGAATTCATGAAATCGGAAGAGTTTAACTTTATCAAAGAGCTCGAAGAAAAAAAGAGTAAACTTGCGGAAGTTATTACGGAATTTCACTTTCTTCATCATCCGGAACTTGTGAAGAGATACGGAGAAGCAGGCCAGAAGAAATGTAAAGAGGATGCATCTCACCATCTGAACTACCTGATTGAAGCCGTTAAATTTGACAGCATTGAATTGTTTAATCACTACCTGGAGTGGGCATGGCATATGCTCGAGGCCCGGAATATTCCGAAACATGATCTTATTTCCAATATTGGTTTCATGCACTCGGCAATCTCTGAACATATCGGCGGTACAGGTACTGAGTCGGCTCATAAAATTATTGAAAGTGGTGTTGAGCATCTTAAAAACCTGCATCTGCGCAGTGAAACACATCTGCTGAAAAGCAATCCGCTGTATGAAGAAGCCGGTGACTATTTAGGTCTCCTGCTGGATGCCAAACGGGGCCATGCCGCGGAGTTAATTGATGAGCTGGTGGAGCGGGGCGTATCTGTTCAGGATATTTACGAACATATTTTCCAGGTTACCCAGTATGAAATTGGAGTATTATGGCAGCGCAACGAAATTAATGTTGCTCATGAGCACTACTGCACAGCGGCAACACAGTTGATTATGTCTCGTCTTTACCCGATTATATTTTCTACATCAAAACACGGCGCCAAACTGGTGGCTTGTTCTGTGTCAAACGAACTGCACGAAATGGGGATCCGCATGGTCTCCGATTTTTTTGAAATGAACGGATGGGACACTTATTATATGGGCAGCAATATGCCCAATGCCCAGCTGATTCACTCTTTGTTAGAAAACGAAGCAGATCTTTTTGCAATATCCGTTACTCTGCCAGTGCATATTGGAAAAGTGAAAACACTGATAGAGCAAATCCGTGAAAGAGATGACCTGAAAGATCTGAAAATAATGGCAGGTGGCTACCCATTTGCAATCATTCCCGATCTGGAAAAGAAAATAGGTGCGGATGCAACTGCGAAGTCAGCGGGGCAGGCTATTGAAACGGCAAACGCACTGGTACAATAAGATGGGAAAAGATTTACAGCATATAAAAAACGGATTATACTTAATCTGTAATAAAAACGGGCAGATTGTGAATGTTCTGTTTGATGATCTTGAGCTCCTGACGGGCCGGAAACTACCGGTCACATTTCTTGAAATAATAGATAAAGATAATATCTCAAAAGCATCAAAATTTTGGCAAGAAATTCAGAGCCAGAAGTTTGTTGTAGATTATGAACTGCTGGTGGCCAAAGATGAAGGAGAAACGATACCCTTAAAATTTTCTGCTGGCAGATACAATAACCGGGTATGGATTATTGCCGCTGCAAGAGAGGAGGATCTTGAAGTAATGCTTGAAGAGTTAATGTTGATGAATAATGAACAGCAGAACCTGATCCGGCGAGCGGAGAAGAGACTCAGAAAGCTGAATAAAACGACTGACCCATCTTCTTTTGACCCGTACGACGAGATGTCGAAAGTGAATAATGAGCTGATCAATGCGCAGAGAGAACTGGTGAAACAGAACGAAAAGATTGTGCATCTAAACAGGCAGCTCCAAGAAAGTAACAGGGAGCTCGAACATTTTGCCTATAGTGTTTCACATGATCTGAAAGAACCTCTGCGAATGGTGCGGTCGTTTATGAAATTACTGAATGAAAGGTATAGTGATGGAATTGATGAAAAAGGAAAAAAGTATATCCATTATGCCGTGGACGGGGCAGACAGAATGAAGCTCCTTATTGATGATCTGCTCGAGTTTTCGCGTGTGGGGAGAGAGAAAAATAGTTTTGAAAAAACGGATCTGAAAAGAGTATTGGAAGACGTAGTGGTGTTGAACCGATCGTATATCGATGAACATCAGGGTACGGTTACCTGGACGGAAATGCCCAAGATTATCTGTCAGGAGGTGCCGATGAAGCAGCTGTTTAGCAATTTGATTACTAACAGTATCAAATATCGAAAAGAGGGTATACCGCCGGTTGTGGAGATAAAATGCGAAGAAAAATCAGGGAAGTGGCTCGTTTCGGTTTCAGACAATGGGAAGGGCATCGATCCGGAATATCATAAGGTTGTTTTCGATCTTTTCAGGCGTGTAGATGTGTCAGAGAGTAGCAGCGGAACAGGAATGGGTCTGGCCATATGTAAAAAAATAGTAGAAGAGCATGGAGGAGAGATATGGGTAGAATCAAAAAAAGGAAAGGGAAGCACCTTTTCTTTTACTTTAGAAAAGCAATGTTCTGAGTGAAGAAAATAAGATAAAATCATTATTATAGTTTATACTTATTCTAAGGATCTAAGTATTAAACTACAGCAAGTAATTTAAAACTAATATTTATTAACTTTTTAGATACTTTTATAAAAAAAAATATAGTGGTCATTATGGAAACATTACATAATATAATCATAGAAAAAACTGCTTTATACCTATTAAAAAGAAAAATTAGAAGATGAAACCGGTACATATCTTATTAATAGAAGATAATGAAGGTGACATCCTGTTTATCAAAGAAGCGTTTGAGGAGACGAGGCTTATAAATGATATTACAGTTATGAGAAATGGCGAAAAAGCGATTAAATATCTTAAAAGAAAAGGTGAATATAAGGATGCAATTACCCCTGATCTAATAATTCTCGATATAAACTTACCCCGGAAGAGCGGGCATGAAGTATTGCAATTTATCAAATTTGACAGTGAACTTAAGGTATTACCCGTCATAATGCTTACCACCTCTTCGTCTGATAAGGATATTATAAAATCATACGAAAATTATGTTAACTGTTATATCACCAAACCAGTAGAAGGCGATGAATTCCTGAAGGCAGTTACAAGTATCGAGAATTTCTGGATGAGATTAGCCAAATTGCCAACAAGACATTAAACTATGTCCAAAGATCAGAGACCTATTCATATACTGCTTTTAGAGGATAATCCAGGGGACGCACTTCTGGTGGAGGAGTTTTTAAATGAAGCATTCAAAAACGCGAAACTGACTCATGTTACTACTTTAGAGAGTGGCAGCGAATTACTTAATAGCGAACAGGAATTCGATACAATTTTACTTGATTTGTCCCTTCCCGATTCTGATGGAATGAACCTGGTAGATAGAATTTTGAAACTTTCCGGGACAATACCTGTCATTATTCTTACGGGATATACAAATGTGGAATTCAGCAGGCGGTCTCTTTCGAAAGGTATATCAGATTATCTGTTAAAAGATGAACTCTCATCTACATTACTTTATAAAACGATTGTGTATAGCATTGAACGGAATGTTTATTCACGAAAACTGAAAAAATCTGAACAAAATTACAGACATCTTTTTGAGTTCAGCCCTGTACCTATGATGGTATATGATCTTGAGTCTCTTAATTTTCTGGATGTGAATAAAGCTGCCATTCAGCATTATGGCTACAGCAAAGAGGATTTTTTAAACATGACACTTCAGGATATTCGCCCGCCAGAGACAAAGGAAGATCTGAATAAAGCATTAAAATCAGTCCGATTACAGCCGGATAAGATTAATGTTGTTATTGCCAAACACCAAAAAAAGAGTGGGGAAATAATTCAGGTAGAAGTGGAGGGAAGTTCTATTGAATATAAAGACCGTGATGCAAGGCTTGTTCTGGCTGATGATATCACAGAAAAGCTGAAGGAGGAACAGAGGCTAAAACAGCTGGAATCGGTTATTACAAATACTACAGAGTTTGTTGTGATACTGGAAGATGCTTCTTCTGAGGGTGAACTGGGCCAAATTCTATATGTGAATGATGCGTTTACTGATATGACCCAGTATAAAAAAGTAGAAGTATTGGGCAGATCGCTGAATATACTGTATGGCGAAAAAACTGATTCACATCAGGTTGAGAAGCTACACGAAGCGATGAAAGATCAGGAGATCTGCAATGTAGAGTTTTTAAACTATCGGAAGGATGGATCTTCGTTCTGGGTTCATACTTCACTGGTTCCAATTACAGATATTGATGGAAATCATGTACAATGGGCTGCAATTGGCAGAGATATATCAAAACAAAAAGAGTATCAAAAAGAACTGGAAGATTCTCTTGATGAGAAGCAGGTATTACTGTCGGAAATCCACCACAGGGTAAAGAACAACCTGGCTATAGTGTCCAGTATGATGCAACTTCAGGCTTTTAGTTCCCAGGACGAGGAGCTAAAAAAAAGGTTGTATGGCAGTGTATTTCGCATAAGTACCATGGCTACCATTCACGAAATACTCTATCAGTCTGGCAGCTTCTCCAGGCTTAATTTTTCTGATATCATCGAAAAACTGATTGATAACCTGGAGTTGGTACTGGGTAAAAACAAAAATATTGAACACAGGATTGAGAAACTGCCGATTGAGTTAAACATAAACCAGGCTATCCCCTGTTCGCTGTTGATTAACGAAGTGGTGACAAATGTCTATAAACATGCATTTGAGGGCAGGAATGGTGGAGTACTGTCGGTGATACTAAACTGTGAAGAGAGTGAAGTATTTGTGAAAATAACCGATAATGGTATAGGTCTGCCAGAAAGTTTAGATCCGGAGGAAAGTGATTCACTGGGGCTCCATCTAATAAAGGTTCTCACGAGACAGCTGAACGGCAAATCGGAATTGAAAAACACAGAGAATGGCACTGAGTTCACACTCAGATTTAACAAATCGGATGCCTCCGGAATTGGAAGTTCAAAGGTGAAATAAGCCACAACATAGTGATTTGAATGTTTTGGTTTTGATATTTAACGACGGATAAATCCATTCGTGCAGGATCTAATTAACAAATGATATACAACTCAAATGAAAAATACCGGCTCTTAATTGTAGAGGATAATCCCGGAGATTTTGCCCTGATTGAGGAGCATCTCTTATCCATTAGTTTTATTGACGAAATAGATCATGCTGCCAGCTTTTCTGATCTCGAGGATTTTATTCTAAAATCATCAAAGCCCTATGATGCTGTTTTACTTGACTTAAAACTTCCTGATAAAGAAGGAGTAGAGCTAATACATGAAACTATTAAACAGGTTAACCCTTCCCCTGTTATTGTATTAACTGGTTTCGCGGATATGTCGTTTAGTGTACGCTCACTCACCCTGGGTATTTCAGATTATATCGTTAAAGATAAACTGGAACCATATTCCCTCTGGAAAAGTATTCGATATAGTATTGAACGAAATTCGATGTATAAAAAACTGCAGGAATCGGAAAAGAAATACAGGGAGTTATTTGAGAATAACCCATCCCCTATGATTATATGCGATCCTCCTTCTGGAAAAATAATTGATTCAAATACCGAGGCTGAACTGAAATATGGATATGATAAGAAGGAGTTTCTGCAACTTACAGTGACTGATATTCAGTTGAATAAATTTGAACGTCCTTTAAACGGAAAGGAAACCGACGGTATTAACAATTCTCACTCTCAGCACAAACAAATCTGGCGACACAGAAAAAAGAACGGGAAAATATTTTTTGCCGAAGTGAATCGCCATATTCTGGACTATAAAGGAAAAACAGCTTCTCTGATGTTGCTTAATGATGTTACGGAGAAAATAGATCTTCAGGAAAAAATAATTGAAAGTGCTCTTCAGGCGGAGGAACAGGAGCGAAATAGGGTTGCAAGAGAGCTACATGATGGCATTGTACAACAACTTGCTGCCTGTGGCATGTTTACGCAAAATCTGATGGATGAAATAACGAATCCGGATGCATTGGAAGGTAAAATTTCAAGGCTATTCGATTTGTTGCAAAAAACAACCCTGCAGACTCGCGATTTATCACACAATTTGCAATCTGCTGAGTTTGATGTGATGACATTTTCGGATCTGCTGCGACAGCTTATTCGCCAGTTGTCAACCACATCAGGCATTGAATTCAAGCTGAAAGATCACCTGCCAGATGCATTCAATCTTTCGGTAAAAGTAAAAGTTAATTTATATCGAGTGGTTCAGGAACTTTGTGTAAATATTATCAAACATTCTGGCGCAACCAAAGCGGAAATAATTGCGCAACTGGCGGGTGAATACCTATGCCTCTCGATTAAAGATGATGGAAAAACTTTCGATCCCAGCAACTTGGCAACTCATGGTGCAGGTATAATTAATTTGAATTCCAGGGTGTTCAGACTGGGCGGTTATATTGGATACAATCAGTCTGACATCTCAGGTATGGTTGTGAACGTTGAAATTCCCGTTAGTACCAAAATAGAGAATCTTGAAAGTTAGCTTCCTTAACAGACAATCTATCATAGTTTTCCTTCTTTGTTATAATATTGTCTGTCTGGTGTATAGATTTTAGTAAATTGTTGTTTCATCAGCCAATATATTCTAATTAAGTTTTATTTTTGAAAATACTGTCGGAATGAATAATAACTATCGGGCTGCGTTTGAACATTCACTCTCTGCATGTATAATAATTACAGAAGCTGGAATTGTTCTCGACGCCAATGCTGCAGCCCGCAAAATGTTTGGTTATAGTGCTGAAGAGTTTGCAGGTCTGAATTACACTCAATTTCTAAAATCCAATTCTGATATTCTATTGATTTCCCTGCAAGAGGGAGAGACATTTGAGGCTACGGGTATCCTAAAGAATGGTAAACACATAGTTTGTGAATGTGCCATATCTGCGTTTAATAATGATCATGATGAAGAGCTTAGATTACTGCAGGCATCTGACATTACTGATCTGAAAAGTGCAGCTAATAAAGGGCTGCGCCTGTCCATGTTGGAATCGGTGGTTACAAACACGACAGATTCTGTAATGATAACTTCTGCTCAGGATTCATATACAAAGCTCCCTGAGTTAATATATGTTAACCGGGCCTTTACAGAATTGACAGGTTATACGGCTGATGAAGTAATTGGGAAAACAATTGATGTTATTAAGGGCCCGAATACGGGGCGTAAAGAGCAGAAAAAGATAAGAGAGGCTTTTAGTAACCAAATACAAACCGAAGCTGAACTCCTCTGCTATAAAAAAAATGGCGAAGAATTCTGGGTCAATCTCTCATTAATACCGGTATTTGATGACGGGGGAAATTGCAGCCATTTTATTGTAATTAAACGAGATGCAACGGATAGAAAAAACCGTGAACTTGTAAAAACTCTACAGTCTGATATTAGCCGACTGTTTAATGAACAGAATTCAGTCAGCGATACTATTGATCTTGTACTGGAATTAATCGTCAGGTTTGGCAAGTTTAGCCTTGCTGAATTGTGGATTGTAGATGAGAATAAAATAACTATTAGCCTGGCTGGATATAAAACAATTGATGAATCAGTGAACCAGTTTTATGATGATTCAGAGCGAATACAATTGTTTCGAAAAGGAGAGGGCATGCCTGGAATTACATGGCAGACGAATGAAACGCAATTTTGGCAGGACCTTGGGAATCATGAAAAATTTCTGAGAGGTAAGGCTGCAAAAAACTCAGCTATCAATACAGCCTACTGTATCCCGATAAGAATCAATAATGAGATTGGAGGTGCATTACTTTTAGGTGTTAAGGAGGGAATCGAGCGCCCGCGTTATTACATGGGATTCCTGGAACAATTGGGAGAAGACCTCGGTGATGAAATTACACGCAAGCAGCTTGAAGAGGAGTTAAACCGGATTTTTAATTTCTCTCCGGATATTATTTGTATAGCCGGATTGGATGGTTATTTCAAAAAAGTAAATCCGGCAATGAGTCGAATGCTGGGCTATACCCAGGATGAACTGCTGAGCCATCCAATTTCAAGTTTCACTCATCCGGATGATCGCATTCGCACGGAATCGGAAATTGACGCTATAAATCGTGACGAAGGTTCCATCAAATTCGAGAATCGGTATTTAACAAAATCAGGCAAAGTTATCTGGCTCTCGTGGACCACACAAACTTTTTATGAAGAGGGGAAAATCTACAGTACAGGCCGGGACATTACCGGTCAGAAAGAACTTCAGATCTTGCTGGAACAGGCTAACAGACTATCTAAAATCGGAAGTTGGGAACTGGATTTGGTTGCGAATAAAATTTACTGGTCGGATGTTATTCGCCAAATATTTGAGGTGGACCCTGATTTTGTGCCTACTGTAGAAAATAATATTGAATTCTATAAAGAAGGAAAGCACAGGGAAAAAATGTTGAGCGCTGCTCAGCAGGCAATGGAATATGGAAAACCCTGGGATATAGAGGTTCAGATTCTTACAAAGTCAGGAGTTGAGAAATGGGTCCGTTCCATCGGAGAAACAGAGTTTGTGAATGGTAAATGCATACGTTTATACGGTAGTTTGCAGGATATCCACCAGCGAAAAGAGGCAGAAATCGCTCATATTAAAGCATTGGAAGAGCGTGATAAAATTCTGGAAAGTATCGGAGATGCTTTTTTTGCGGTGGATAAAAGCTGGATTGTAACCTATTGGAATAATGTAGCCGAGAATATCCTGTGTAAGCCCAGGGATGAAATCGTTGGTGAAAATCTCTGGGACCAATTTGATGATGCGGTGGAACTGGAGTTTTATAGACAATATCATAAAGCTGTCAGTGAACAGATAACTGTACACTTTGAAGAGTATTATCCTGGAACAAAAAGCTGGTTCGAAGTAAGTGCATATCCATCTGAAAGCGGTCTTTCCGTATTCTTCAGGGATGTGACTGAGAGAAAAGAAGCCGAAGAGCGACTGAAGAATCTTAACCGTTCTCTTGAAAAGCAGGCGAAAGAATTGGCGGCTTCTAATGCCGAATTAGAACAGTTTGCATTTGTGACTTCCCATGACTTGCAGGAACCGTTGCGTATGGTCACAAGCTTCCTGGCTCTGCTTGAAAAAAAATATGGAGAGAAACTTGATGAAAAGGCAAAGCAATACATTCATTTTGCAACAGATGGTGCTAAAAGAATGCGGCAAATTATACTTGATCTTCTTGATTTTTCAAGAGTAGGCAGGGTAGAAGAAGAACTTGAAAATGTTGATATAAATGAAGTTCTCGCTGATGTGAAGATTTTGAACAGAAAATTAATTAAAGAAAAAAATGCTGAAATAACCTGGGAGAATTTGCCGGTAATATATGCCTCGCATTTACCCATGCAGCAACTTTTTCAAAATCTTGTGAACAACGCCCTAAATTACCAGGAATCTGGCAACATACCGATTGTTAAAATTTGGGCAGAAGAAACTGATTCGCACTGGAAGTTTTTTATAAAAGATAATGGCATTGGTATTAATCCAGAATATTCAGACAAGATTTTCAAAATATTTCAACGTTTGCATACTAATGATAAGTACAGCGGAACAGGAGTAGGGCTTGCCATATGTAAAAAAATTGTAGAGGAAAATGGTGGCCAGATAGGTGTTGAATCTGAAGAGGGTGAAGGAAGTCTATTTTATTTTACCATAGCAAAAAAACGAAGTAAAGAGGAGAACAATTAGTGATTACTCATTTGTTTCGGCGTGGTAATTATAGAATTCTAAAGAAAGATTGATGATAGTGCGTTATATTGATCTCATTATAAAGTAGTTGATATAAGCTTCGTACATTATGTATTAATTAAGATTCCGTAAAATTGATAATCTGAAAAGTGCAATAACAATTATCATCTTTGGGTTATAGTTAGAAAATAAATCTGATATACTGGAATTAGAATATTTAACAATCGAATCTTAGGGTTTTTGCGGTTGAAAAACGATATTTGGCACAAGAAAATATAGCTGCGGTAGTATGAATTTTGAAGATTGGCTTTCGGAATTCTCACCGGTAAAAGAAGATCAACATTGCGCAGACAATTCTTACAATTGCACGCGTGATCATTATAAGATTAGCAATCAATAAAAATACTTTAGGTTAAATAAATTCTGGCAATTAGCCGATAACAGGATGAATTACGTCTTGTTTCCCCATTTGTACGTAACCCCATTTGCATGGACTCAATACATATTCTACTGGTTGAAGACAACGAGGGTGATATTCTTCTTATAAAAGAGGCGTTTGAAGAAGCCCGCATCCTGAATTCAATAAGTGCAGTAAAGGACGGTGAAAAAGCAATATGGTATCTGGATAAAACAGGATCATTTAAAAATGCAAAATCTCCGGATCTTATTTTGCTTGATGTGAATCTGCCCAGAAAAGATGGCCACGAAGTGTTGGCCTACATCAAAAATAATCCAAACCTTAAACAAATTCCGGTGGTGATGCTAACCACATCGTCTGCTGAGAAAGACATTATAGAGTCCTATAAAAATCACGCAAACTGCTATATAACCAAGCCTGTAGAAGTGAATGAGTTTTTACAGGCAATTACAAAGATTGAAAATTTTTGGATTCAACTCGTAAAACTTCCGCGAAGATCTTAGGCTAATATTTATAGTTATGTATGGAACAGCACGACAAACGATATAATTTTTTTATAATTGAAGACAGCAGAGGTGATTTTGCACTCGTTGAGGAATACCTTAATGATCAGTTCACAGTTCCATCAATTATCCGTGCTGCTACGTTTCATGAAGTTAAATCAGTTTTGGACGATGTAAATGGCAAATCGTTCGATTGTATCATCCTTGATTTATCTCTTCCTGATAAAAGCGGTGATGAGCTGATTGAAGAAGTTGTTCGCAGGGCAGACAATACACCTATAGTTGTATTGACAGGGTTCACAGATCTTTCGTTCAGCGTTAATTCCCTGGAAAAAGGTGTCTCCGACTATCTGTTAAAGGATGAACTCACTCCTGCATTTTTGTATAAAAGTCTACTCTACAGTATAAAGCGAAACAAGTTTTCGGAAAGGATAAAAGCCTCCGAAAAAAAATACAGGGATCTGTTTGAGCTGAGCCCGCAGCCTATGTGGCTGGTTGATAATGTAACAAAGCAATTTTTAGATGTAAATAATGCTGCAGTTAAGCATTATGGCTATAGTAAAGAGGAATTTCTCGAAATGTCGTCAGAAGAAATTTGCATTGAGGAGGTTATCATCGCCCCTGAAGATGTAATGAATGGATCTGTGGCGAACGTTGCTCCTGCTAAAGAGAGATATCAGAAGCATATAAAAAAGAATGGAGAGGTGATTAAGGTTGAGATTGAATTCAATCACATTACATATCAAAATATAGACGCCTCAGTAGTACTTGCCAATGATATAACGGAAAAATTAAGAGCTGAAGAGCGGCGAAAGCTGTTTGAATCAGTTATTACAAATACTACCGAATCGGTGATTATTTTAGATTCTGCTAATAGAGGCTATGAGTCTATAATTATATATGTAAATGATGGGTTTTGTGATCTTACCGGCTACAGTTTTGATGACGTAGAAAGCCGCACAATCGATTTGCTGTATGGAGAGAAAACTGATCCTGATGATGTGCAAAGACTTAGAAACGCAATATTCAATCGCGAAACTTGTGAAGTGGAATTGTTGTGTTACAAGAAGGATGGCAGTACGTGTTGGGTGCAAACCTTATTAGTTCCGGTAGCAGATGAAAATGGGGAGTTCAGTCGCATGGTCGCAATTGGCCGAGATGTTACAGAGCGGAAATATGCGAATGAAGAACTGCAGAAGTCGCTACATGACAAGGAGATTTTACTTGCAGAAATTCATCATAGAATTAAGAATAATTTAGCTCTGGTCTCAGGAATGTTGCAAATGCAGGTATTCGACGAAGAGAATGAAGAAGTTGTGAACAAACTGAACAACAGTATGCTCAGAGTAGAAACGATGGCAAGTATTCATCAGCTATTATATGAGTCCAGTAGTTTTTCAAAGCTTGAGTTTTCGAAAATTGTAAATAAGCTCATCAAAGCGACACATAATTCATTCAGCTCAAACAAGGAGATTGAAATTGAAATAGATACGGACCCATTTGAGCTCAATATTAACCAAGCCGTTCCCTGTTCGCTCATAATCAACGAAGTGATTACAAATGTGTACAAGCACGCATTTAAAGGTCGTGAACACGGCTGGATTAAAGCTACGCTTAATCGTGAAGGGGATGAAGTGATATTCACAATTGAAGATGACGGAGTAGGGTTGCCCGAAGGTTTTGATATGTCGCAACTATCTTCGCTTGGCACAAAAATTATCACCGCCCTTGTAAAACAACTTCACGGAACATTTGAGCTGGCGAGAAGAGAGGAAGGCGGCACTTTATTTCATCTTGAGTTTACTGTTAGAGATAAAAAGGCGCTGGCGGTAAGCTAACTTACTATTTTTAGATATTCATAAGTTCTTCTCTGATTCAATTCACTCCCCGCACTAAAAAAAGTATCTTGCAGGACAGTTTTTCTCTACAAAAATTAAAGAATGCAACGGAAGTGATGCCTGAATCCAAAGATAAGAAAATTGTTCATGTTCACCTGGGAGATCAAAATTATACAACCATCCTCACAGCCGGAAGTCATGAGGTTATTGCAGATGAACCTGTAGATGCGGGTGGTCAAAATAAAGGTCCCGATCCTTATGATCATCTGCTCATGGCACTGGGTTCATGTACTGCAATCACACTGAGAATGTATGCCGAGCGAAAAGAATGGCCGGTAGAGGATATTTATGTTGAACTACGATATTTCAAAGACCATGCTGAAGATTGTATAGACTGTGATGAAAAATCAGCCAAAATTGATAAGATTGAAAAAGAACTAATCATTAAGGGTAACCTTGACCAGCAACAACTCGACAGGCTGCTTGATATAGCAGATAAATGCCCGGTTAACCGAACATTAAAAGGATCGATCGAAATGAAGTCTGCTATCGAAAATCGGTAAACCTCGAACAACGCTAAGAACCACTACAAATAGGGAAATAAAGCGAGATTTTTCGTACATTAAAAAGATATAATAAATTTCAAAATTTGCTCATTTAATGTCTGAAACGATTATAGTAGAACCCCGCGTAACTCTTGAACTTGCTGTCGAACATGGATTAAACGAGGAGGAGTTTGAGATGATAAAATCCTTTCTCGGCCGTGTGCCAACCTTTTCAGAACTGGGTATTTATTCGGTAATGTGGAGTGAACACTGTTCGTACAAAAACTCAATTCTTGAAATCAAAAAACTACCCCGCAGTGGTCCCCAGTTGTTGGTAGATGCCGGCGAGGAAAATGCCGGCCTTGTGGATATTGGCGACGGAATGGCTTGTGCATTTAAAATAGAAAGCCATAATCATCCCTCTGCAATCGAACCCTACCAGGGTGCGGCAACTGGCGTTGGCGGAATTCACCGCGATATTTTTACAATGGGCGCGCGGCCTGTAGCCTCTTTGAATTCTCTGCGGTTTGGATCGATGGATGAACCCCGTGTTCGTTATTTGCTCGATGGTGTGGTTCGGGGAATTTCGGATTATGGCAACTCATTTGGAGTACCTGTGGTAGGCGGTGAGGTGGTGTTTGATGAAGCGTATGAAGGAAATCCACTCGTCAACGCAATGAGTGTAGGCCTTGTCAGGGTCGGTGAAACAGCATCTGCAGTCGCCAAAGGAGTTGGAAACCCGGTTATTATAGTTGGGGCAAGTACCGGCCGCGATGGGATTCACGGCGCAACATTCGCCTCGGAAGAGATCAGCGAGGAAAGTGAAGCCAAACGTCCAAGCGTGCAGGTTGGTGATCCGTTTACAGAAAAATTGTTGCTCGAAGCAAGCCTCGAAGCACTAAAGACCGGCGCGATAGTTGGAATGCAGGATATGGGAGCGGCTGGTATTGCGTGCTCATCATCAGAAATGACAGCAAAGGGCGGTGAAGGAATGCGGCTGGATCTGGACAAAGTACCGATGCGTGAAGAGGGAATGACGGCTTACGAACTTTTGCTGAGCGAAAGCCAGGAACGGATGCTTGTGGTTACCGAGAAAGGCCGAGAACAGGAAGTAATCGATGTTTACGAAAAGTGGGATCTCAACGCAGTTGTAATCGGAGAAGTTGTGGAAGGAAAAAACGTCACATATCTGAAAGATGGGGAAGTGAAAGCCGATATCCCGGCTGACTCGCTGGTTCTTGGCGGCGGGGCTCCTCAATATGAACGGGAAGCGGTAAAACCCGGATATCTTGATGAAGTTCAGAATTTTGATTTTAAAACCCTTCAGCATCCGAAAGATCACAATAACACATTACTGTCGCTATTGTCAGCCCCTAATATAGCTTCCAAGAGATGGGTGCACGAACAGTATGATACAATGGTGCGGACCAATACCGTAAATGCACCGGGTGCATCGGATTCCGGCGTGATTCGAATCAAGGGAACGAACAAGGGGCTTGCAGTAAAAACCGATTGTAACGGGCGCTATGTTTACCTTAATCCACGCAGGGGCGGGCAAATTGCAGTTGCAGAAGCTGCCCGGAATGTTGTTTGCAGCGGGGGAAAGCCTGTGGCTATAACCAATTGCCTGAATTTTGGAAATCCCTATAAGCCCGAAGTATACTGGACCTTCAGAGAGGCTGTTGGTGGAATGGGTGATGCCTGCAGAGCCCTGAATACTCCGGTGACGGGCGGAAATGTGAGCTTATATAATGAGAATCCAAATGGAGCCATTTTTCCCACTCCGGTAATAGGTATGCTTGGAATTGTAGAGGATGTCGAAAATCATATAATGACACCCGGTTTTAAACAAAAAAATGATATTGTTTACTACCTGGGGAATCGTCGCATCGGTCTGGGTGGCAGTGAATATTTAAAAACCATCCACGGATTAACCACGGGTGACGCCCCCGAACTGAATCTGGATTTTGAAGTAAAACTTCAGCGCGTGCTTCTCGAAGCCATTCAAAATGGAAAAGTAAATGCTGCTCATGATATTTCTGATGGCGGCATTGCTGTAGCTCTTGCTGAAATGGCGATCTTTTCTGGATTAGGAGCAAATATTTCGGTAAAAGATATAAGCGGACCTATCATCGACGTGCTTTATAGTGAGGCGCAGTCCGGAGTGGTTGTTACTGTTCCGCAGGTAGATGCTCGTGCTTTGGAAGTTTTCCTTGATCGTCATGAGCTGCCTTTCATTGAACTGGGGGCAGTGGGTGGCAGTCGGCTGATTATTGATGAGTTTATTGATCAGCCGGTAAAAGATCTGGAAACTGTTTATGAATCTGCCTTACCCCGTGCAATGAGCTGATGCAGTGAGAACGATTTTGATGTACATCTTCTTCTTTCCTGGAATATCAAAAGAACCTGTACCAATTATCTTGTAAAAATTGATGCTGGTTAAAAATGGAGATAAATGGGAATGGAAGATCAGGTAGTCGAAACGCCAGTTCGCTCCATTCCCTTTTAATTCAACAGGGGATTTTCTCTGCTTTAAAACTGTAACTTATTTTAAAGCGGTGCCATAACCCTCATGAGCCAATCTTTTTCCGGTTTCATCATACGCTTCCTTTTCCTGGGGAGCCCATGTTCCCAAACCGTCGACATAGCGGTTAAACATGCAAAATGCGGCGGAAATTAGTACGGTGTCGTGAATTTCAATGTCTGTTGCTCCCTCATCCCGTGCAGCTTCAATGTCTTCGGGTGATACTTTGTTACCCAGCACCTGAACTTTTTTTGCGATCTTCAGCAGTGCCCGCAGTTTTGGTGAGATATCGGTTTTAACAAAGCCTGCTTTAATGTCATCCAACAGGTCAAGGTTCCCATCAAGATGGTGAGCGGCTGCCGCGCCATGAGAAGAGTGACAAAAATGGCACTCATTCTGATGAGAAACATACGAAGCAATCATCTCGCGTTCTGCGGAAGTAAGGCTTGATGGGCCTCTTAAAAGAGTCTCAGCCAGTTCATTTAAAGGTTTAGCAGTTTCAGGCCGGAAGTGCATCAGCCCAACAATGCCGGGCAGATTGTTATTTAGTTTGATGTATGACATAATACTATTGCATGTTGAAAATGGGTATAATTATTAATGAACGACATTTGGAAGTAACAGTCAAAACAAAAAAACCGGATAATTAATCCGACAGTTCTGCTTTATTAGGTTAATCAGGAAGATTATCTCAATCAGCAACCGGGCACCGTTCGAGGGCGTCATCAAAACTTTTCTTCAGTATGTCAACGCCATCATCCAGCTGATTTTTATTGATAGTAAGCGGTGGCCGGAACCGGATAGTTCGGGTTCCGCAACCAAGAATCATTAATCCATTTTGAAAGGCTTCTTTAACAACCTGATCACGGCTGTGGGTATCAGGCAGATCAATTGAGCATAACAAACCTTTGCCCCGCGGATTGCTTAAATGATCAGACGAATCAGCCCATTTAAAAATTTTATTTAACAGATATTCACCTGTCACGCGGGCATTTTCTACCAGATTATCCTCTTCAATAATTTCGAGGATACGATCGAACCGAACCATATCCACAAGGTTTCCGCCCCATGTGGAATTGATACGGGATGATACATGAAAGCAATTGGTTTCAATATCATCAATACGTTCGCTGGCCAGGATTCCACACACCTGGGCTTTTTTCCCAAAGGCCAGGATATCCGGCCTGACGTAGTGCTCGTGGCACCAGAATTTACCTGTGAGTCCAACCCCGGTCTGAACTTCATCATAAATTAGAAGTGCGTCAAATTCATCGGCAAGGTCCCGAAGACCCTGGTGAAATTCCTTCCGGAAATGATTATCGCCGCCCTCTCCCTGGATCGGTTCAAGCAGGATGCAGGCGATATCGTCAGGATATAATTCAAAATATTTACGGGCTTGTGCCAGCGCTTGTTTTTCCTCTTCTTGAACTTGTTTCAGGTTCTTATCATTGAGAGGATATTGAATAGCCGGGCTTTGAATTCGCGGCCAGTCGAATTTTGGAAAATACCTGACTTTTTTGGGATCTGTATTGGTTAACGACATTGTATAGCCGCTGCGGCCATGAAAGGCTTTATCCAGATGGAGCACTTTATGTCCGCGTTCGGTGCGGTATCCCTTTTCAAAATTCTTCTGAACTTTCCAATCGAATGCAACCTTCAGTGCATTTTCGACCGCCAGGGCACCTCCCGATATAAAAAATGTGTAGGGCATATAATCCGGAATCCCAACCCTGGAAAACGTGTCCACAAAATGAGCTAATTCCTCAGTATACACATCAGAATTAGAAGGCTTGTTGATGGCGACCTGGCCAAGTTTACTTACAAAATCGGAATCACCCGCCAGCCGGTCGTGATTCATGCCCAGGGGATTGGAGGCAAAAAAAGTAAAAAAATCAAGATAATCTTTACCGGTAGCAGAATCGTGAAGATATGCACCTTTGCTTTTTTTAAGGTCCAGTACCATCTCATATCCATCTGCAAGAATATGTTTGTTTAGAGTTGGGCGAACGTCTTTAGGGGATATCACTAGTATAATGCTCCTTTAAATTTTCTATTTATAACAGCCTTTGATCTTTGGAATGATAAGAAAGAGAAGCGACAAAAAACAAAGACCTATAAGGAATACAGTTTTAGTGTTAACAGAAATTCTATTTTACGATTTATCTGTTTTTCAAACTGTTTTTATTTTAACGTTCGATATTGAAAATGGAGAGATTAAATGTATTTAAAGAATAGAAAACCCGGCGGCCAACAAAAGCAGAAGGCTGAAACCGGGCTTATTTATTTTGAATAATATCCTGTTGATTATTTAATCAAAGTCATTCTACGGGTTTGAGTAAAGTTATCAGCCTGAATTCGATAGAGATAAACGCCGCTTGAGAGCGCGCTTGCATCAAAGTTCACCGTGTATTGTCCGGCACTCTGCCGGGTATCAACAATTGTTGCTATTTGCTGACCGGTTATATTGAAAACCTCCACCTTAACATCGGAAACCTCAGGAAGAGTATAACTGATTGTTGTTGAAGGGTTGAATGGATTTGGATAATTCTGGTTTAGTTCAAACTGATCCGGAAGGTTGTTTGTCAGTTCTTCAGAACTTGTAGCCAGTCCGGGTTCTACAACATCTCCATTTGCAAGAACTACGATCAGACCAAAGCCTGGTCCGTCGTTATTGGCAGCCGGGTCCAGGAATCCGCTCGCAAGAATAACACCTGTAGTGCCACCAAGTGTTGATACATCAGCATCAAATGATACTAATGGACTATCATCACCACCCGCTGCAAATATGTCTATTATATAGCTGTCTGCCGGCACACTGATGTATTCTGATGTGTAATCGGTATATGAGATTCCCTCTGCAAGTGGTGCAACCTCCCGTGCCGCCACATCAACTGCGGGGGCATCTGTTGCTCCATGATAGATAAGAAAATCAAAATTATCTCCATCTGCGGAGAGGCTTGCATCTGGAATCACATCAAGAAAGAAGCCTGTATCCACTCCATCAGGATTTTCTGCAAAAATATCGGGATCCAAGACTCCGGTTGCCACCACGTAGTAATTTTCACCGCTCGTAAATTCAACTGCTTCAAACACCATTCCGTCCTGGATGTCTGCATCAGCGGGTGTTACAACGATATTCATTGGAGTGTCGCCGGGAAGGACAATAAATTCAGTAGCGGTTCTGAATTCTACATCCGATAGTGCAATTTCTCCGTCGATGTAAATATCAACGAACTCAGCAGCGGGATCCGCTGAATTATGGATAATCTGTACATTGGCGTTTGGAGATTCATCAGAAATATCAAGAAACATGCTGGTACCATCGGGAAGTACAGCTAAAAGCCCAAGTGCATTATCCTCGCCGGCACTGCTGCCGTCAAAAAAACCGGAGGCAAGAACAGTTATGGCCTCCCCTTCTAATTCCAGGTCGGCAAAAGGAGCGTCAAATTCAACCAGCACATCGCCGCCGGCCTCGGCCAGTCCAACTACTTCGTTAACGGGATTCAGGGCTATATAGCCGGTGAAATCCGGATAAGCAAGATCGGTAACTGCGGCACCTTCTTCCACTTGATTCAGATAAATATCCACAGCGGGCGCATCTGGCGAACCATGATACATATTCACTGCTACGGTTGATGGATCCTCCGCCCCGGTTAACGCGGGTGTATAAACCTCGAGTGAAAATCCCTGAGCGTCGGGATAGGTCTCTTCATCCACAACACCTGATGCAATCAAAACATAGTTTTCATCTTCATCAAGTGTGTATGTAAAAGGACCAACAGCTGCTTCAATGCCGGCTCCGGCCGGAGCAATCTGGATATTTAATTCAACACCGGCAGGTACTTCGGTAAAAGCAGTTGCTGCGCGGAATTCCACATCACTGAGGAAATTTTCTTCATTCACGAATATATCCACTGAGGAAACAGCAGGGTCCGGTGAATTATGAATGATTTGCAGGTTTGCAGTTTCATCTTGTGCAAAGGCACTGGAAACCGCAATGGGTAGCAGCAAAAATGCTGACATTACATAGCTGAGAAACGTATTGATACGAGTCATGATAGTGTGGGGTTAAGTTATGATTTCAGCTGATCCTGACAGGCCTACAAGTTAACCGGGGTTAATATTCGGCGCTGAAAGTCAGTCACCAAAGAGTTGTTGTAAAAAATCACATTAAAGACAATTCTTTAAAAGGACTATCTCTTTGGATGCTCAAAAAACTAAGCCTCACATTAGATCGTTCCCGATATAGTATCTGAAAATTTTAAGAAGTGAAGATGAGAGAAAATCAGAAAAAAACCTGGCCTGTTGCTCATTGATTTTGTTAATAAGCTTAGTCTTTTAATTAAATTCAAGAAAGGTCTTTGTGATTATGGACACACATTCGTCTAATTGATCTTTATTTATGACAAGCGGAGGTGCAAACCGGATGATGTTGCCGTGAGTGGGTTTTGCTAATAACCCATTGTCTTTCAATTTCACACAAAGATCCCATGCGGTACTGCTTTCCGGACTATCATTAATCTCAATTGCGTTCAACAGGCCCCGGCCACGAATCTCTTTTATGAGACCTGATTTTTTCCTGAGTTCCTCCATCTTTTGTCTGAATAGTTGTCCCAGCTCACGTGCGTTTTGAGCAAGCTTTTCATCGCGTACAACCTCAAGAGCCGCTATGGCAACTTTTGATGCAAGAGGATTCCCCCCAAAAGTAGAACCGTGCTGACCTGGCTTGATAACCTCCATAACTTCATTATCCGCCAATACCGCAGACACCGGATATACGCCACCAGA
The DNA here is from genome assembly GCA_964404705.1 of uncultured Rhodohalobacter sp. Taxonomy (GTDB): domain Bacteria; phylum Bacteroidota; class Rhodothermia; order Balneolales; family Balneolaceae; genus SW132. The sequence goes on from CAYOLE010000021.1 coordinate 25,037, forward strand.
TAAGGCTTTTCCGAGAATAAGTATATCAGGTTTCACGTAATGCGCAGGCTGACGTTCGCAAACATCTGTACATGTACAATCACCGCAAACAGCGAGCAGACTGCCAGTTCGCGCAATACCCGTTTGAATTTCATCAACTATAAACAGCGCATCGTGCTGATGGCATAATTCCCTCGCTTTTTCCAGGTAGTCACGTTCCGGCACCAACACCCCGGCCTCTCCCTGGATGGGTTCTACAAGAAATCCAGCTACAGTTTCATCTTTCAGAGCCTGTTCAAGTTGTTGCAGGTTATTGTAATCAACCTTAATAAATCCCGGAGTATATGGGCCGAAATTCTTTTGTGCGTCAGCATCATTCGAAAAAGAGATAATTGTTGTGGTTCTGCCATGAAAATTGTTCGTGCAGACAATGATGCGTGCTTCGTTTTCCTCAATACCTTTTCGTTCATAAGCCCATTTTCTGCAAATCTTTATGGCAGTTTCAACTCCTTCAGCCCCGGTATTCATGGGTAATACTTTATCGAATCCAAAATAACGGGTGATATACTTCTCATAGGGGCCAAGTACATCATTGAAAAATGCACGGGACGTAAGCGTTAATGTTTCCGCTTGCTTTTTCAGGGCATCAATAATCCGTGGATGACAGTGCCCCTGATTTACGGCTGAGTAGGCGGAAAGAAAGTCGTAATACCGATTTCCTTCAGGATCCCAGACATACACTCCGTCACCCTTTGACAAAACAACTGGTAATGGATGATAGTTATGGGCGCCATACTGATTTTCGAGGGCTATTGCATCCTGGGTTGTGGTCATGATGGTTTTGTGAATATTTGTTTTTTTACGAAAGCATAAGATAATGAATAGGATTTGCAGGAGCGATAGTTAATTTTTAAAGCTGAAATTGATTTTATGTGGTGCTACGATTACATTCTTTTACAAATTGATGGATAAATTATGTAGTGTTCATGGAATTTGAGAGAATGAGCCTGCTTTCGGTACCAGACGTTTTTTAAATGATGATATAGCAGAAATCTTTTGTCGCTATAAGAATAGAGTTTTGGCTTTTTAGGTGAGGTTTGTTCAATATTGGGTTTGGGGAAAGTACATGGATTTTAATATGATATTTACTACAAAGGGGAATACCAGGCGGTCAGGCTTGGCCATTAGTAGTTTGCGGATCACTATATGTTTGCTTGTTTTGAT
>CAYOLE010000022.1:0-26215 GCA_964404705.1 uncultured Rhodohalobacter sp.
CATTGCATCGGGATTGGGTGTGCGTTCTATTTCTTTAATCTTTGGCATATGTTCAACTTATCTTAATTACTGAAATTAACCGACTGTTCATCAGTCTATTCAAAAAATGTTTTAACGTATCTAATTCCGTCTACCAGACGATCTACATCATCTTTCGTATTATAAAACGAGAACGAAGCTCGTGTTGTTGCGGGCACATCAAAGCGGCGCATAATCGGCTGTGCACAATGATGTCCTGTACGCACAGCAATACCCCGCTTATCGAGAAGTGTGCCCATATCAGAAGCATGAATCTCATCAAAAACAAATGAAACTACTGACGCACGCTGCTCCGATTCGCCGATAAAGCGCAATCCCTCAATTGTACTCAAGCGATCCACAGCATAACGTACCAGCTCACGTTCGCGTTGAGCTATCTGATCCATACCAATATCATTCAGATAATCAATTGCGGTGCCGAGGCCGATACCAGCTGCTATCGGTGGAGTGCCTGCTTCAAATTTGTGCGGTGCTACATTGTAGGTCGTTTCTTCAAAACTAACTTTATCAATCATATCACCGCCGCCGCGATAAGGAGGCATTTCATCAAGCAGCTCTTTCTTACCGTACAGAATCCCAAATCCGGTTGGTCCGCACATTTTGTGGGCTGAAAAAGCAAGGAAATCACAATCGATATCCTGAACATCCACAGTCTGATGAGGTACCGATTGCGCAGCATCTATCAGCACTGCTGCTCCTGTATTATGTGCCAGTTCTGTGATCTCTTTCACCGGGTTAATCGTTCCCAATGCATTTGATACATGTATAACAGCCACCATTTTTGTTTTCTCAGTCAAAAGAGATTTGTACGTTTCCATATCAAGCTCTCCCCTGTCATCAACCTGAATAACCTTTATCACAGCGCCGGTTTTTTGGGCAATCATTTGCCAGGGTACTATATTGGCATGATGCTCCATCTGGCTAAGAATGATCTCATCTCCTTTTCTAAAATTCAGCGAGCCAAACGAGTTCGCCACCAGGTTAATCGAGTCGGTTGTACCTGTGGTATAAACAACTTCTTCGAGGTGACGTGCATTGATAAATTCCTGAGCTTTTTTCCGGGTCAGCTCATACGCATTGGTAGCATTTTGGCTCAGGGTATGAATACCTCTGTGCACATTTGAATGCTCATACCGGTGGTAGTGATCGAGCCTGTCGGCCACTTGTACCGGCATTTGGCTGGATGCACCATTGTCGAGATAAACGAGCGGATGCCCGTTCACTTTTTGATTCAGCACCGGGAAATCTTTCCGGATGCGATCAAAATCGACTTTCGATGATATGGAGGCTGTTACTTCATTCATGCGGGCACTTTTGCAACATTATTGGCTTTTGTATATCGATACACTTCGTCAATAAGAAGTTTATGGACTGAATCAACTTTTATGTTTTCAATGGTTTCAAGTGCAAACGCATAAGTTAACACTTCTTTTGCCTTCTGTTCCGTCATACCACGGCTTTGAAGGTAAAACACCTCTTCAGGGTCGAGCTGCCCAATGGTTGCACCATGTGAACACAGCACATCATCCGCAAAGATTTCGAGCTGAGGTTTGGTGTTTACCAATCCATCTCTGGACAGAAGCAGATTTCTGTTTTCCTGAAATGAATCAATTTTCTGAGCATCACGCCGCACAAAAATCTTTCCGTTAAATATGCTGTGAGCATCTCCGTTTACCACCACTTTATGCAGCTGATGGCTGTGAGCATGCGAAAACTTGTGATCCATTGTAGAGTGCGTATCAGCAATCTGCTTACCATCAATCAATACAAGTCCGTCGAGGGTAAAATCAACCTCTTCATCTTCCTGGATTATTTTAGGCTCATTACGTGAAAGCCTGGCACCAAGCGTAATCGTATAAGAATGGTATTCAGAATTTTTCTCCACGTAGGTGATCGGTCTGGAAACATGGACCGCATTCAGGCTGTCGCGCTGTATTCGGGCATGGTGGATATGTGCTCCATTCTTTACTTTAATTTCGCATACTGGAATTGTCATATATTTATTATCTGACAATCCTATATGGTCTTCAATAATTGTAACATCGGAATCTTCCTCTGCCACAACAAGCATGCGCGGAGTAGCTACATATGGCTTTTCAGAATCTGTATAGAGATTCAATACATGGATAGGTGCTTCTGCTTTAGCATTCTTTTCAAGGTGAATAAATACGCCATCCTGGAACATCAATGCATTGTAGTGAACAAAAGGATCATTCTCATAATCAACTAAATTATTCAGATACTTCTGAACCATATTTTCATCGAGATGGTCCGACAGGTTTCCAACAGTAACACCATTGCCAAGGCCACCAATGGATGAATATTGTTCCTGATATTTACCATTTATAAACACCAGTCTGCTACGGTCAGATTCAGGAATAAAATACTTCTCAACATCAATAGCCGGCCGGATGCCAGCTTCTCCGAATGTCACGAAATCAGTACGGGTAATGGGTCTCAGATCAGTAAACTGCCAGTCTTCCATTTTCCGGGTAGGAAATACTGCGGAATTTAACTGTGCCAGACTCTGTTCGCGAATCTTTTTCATGAACGCGCTTTCAACATCCGGCGCGTATTTCGCCAGATCATGTAATACAGAAGGTTCAACCTGTGTAGGATGTGCCATTATAGTCCCTCTCCGTTTACAGTTGCATATGCGTTTAACCAGTCATAACCCTGATCTTCGAGTTTAAGCGCAAGCTCTTTACTACCGGATTTTGCAACTATTCCGCCAATCATAACGTGCACAAAATCAGGCTCTATGTAATTGAGCAGCCGCTGGTAGTGAGTAACCAACACAACGGCGTCTTCTTCACCATGAAGCCGGTTTATTGCTTCCGCTACTATTTTCAGCGCATCAATATCCAGACCGGAATCCGTTTCATCCAGGAAAGAAAGCCGGGGCTGGAGTACCGCCATCTGGAAAATTTCATTTCTCTTCTTCTCACCGCCTGAAAATCCGGCATTTACACTCCTGTTCAAGAATTCGGGATTCATACCAATCAGCTCAAGTTTATCTTTTATATAGTCATCAAACTCAAGCGGATCAAGTTCTTCACGGCCACGTGATGCGGCGATTGTGTTATAGGATTCTCTTAAAAGTGTGTTATTTGTAACACCCGGTACTTCCACCGGGTACTGGAAAGCAAGAAATATTCCGGCGTGAGCACGCTCATCGGGATCGAGCTCAAGAATACTTTCACCATTGTAAAGGATATCCCCTTTAGTAACTTCATACTCCGGATGGCCCGCTACAACTTTCGATAGTGTACTTTTACCACTTCCATTTGGGCCCATAATGGCGTGAATTTCGCCTTTATTGATGGTGAGATTCACTCCTTTCAAAATCTCGGAACCTTCACCTTCAACTTCTACATGTAAATCTTTTATTTCTAACACAGTTTTGTTCTTTGGTTTTATTTAATAATGATTTAATATTCCAGGGAATGTTCATGGTAACCTGTACAAGATTCGAAACACCCCTCTCTACAACGCTCAACCCGTGGGTACTCCCCTTAAGGTGAGATTTACCCAACACTACCTTCAAGTTTAATGCCCAGCAATTTATTCGCTTCTACTGCAAACTCCATCGGCAGCTCTTTCAGAACTTCTTTACAGAAGCCATTTACAATCAGTGAAATCGCGTCATCTTCACTTATTCCACGCTGTTGCAGATAAAAGATCTGGTCTTCGCCTACGCGCGAAGTCGTAGCCTCGTGCTCAATTTTTCCGGTAGGATTTGCAGATTCAATGTAGGGGAATGTATGTGCACCGCACGTCTGTCCGATAAGCATCGAGTCGCACTGAGAGTAATTCCTGGCATTTTCCGCTTTCTTACTGATTTTTACGGCTCCTCGATAACTGTTGTTGGATTTGCCGGCAGAAATCCCTTTCGAAATAATCGTACTTTTGGTGTTTTTTCCTATATGGATCATCTTCGTTCCGGTGTCAGCCTGCTGACGCTTGTTTGTTACGGCAACTGAAAAGAATTCACCAACTGAATTATCCCCTTTCATGATCACGCTGGGATATTTCAGCGTTACGGCGGAACCTGTTTCAAGCTGTGTCCATGATATTTTGGAGTTATCTCCTTTGCAAAGGCCCCGCTTCGTTACAAAATTATATATACCGCCTACTCCTTCTTCATTTCCTGAATACCAGTTCTGAATGGTAGAGTATTTTATCTCGGCATTTTCCATTGCCACCAGTTCAACAACTGCAGCGTGGAGCTGATTTTTGTCATACATCGGTGCGGTACAGCCTTCAAGGTAACTTACATGGCTGTTATCTTCCGCAATGATAAGCGTTCGTTCAAACTGACCTGAATCCATATTATTTATACGGAAATAGGTAGACAGCTCCATCGGGCAAATTGTATCCTTCGGCACATAGCAAAATGAACCGTCTGAAAACACTGCTGAGTTCAGAGCTGAGTAAAAATTATCTCTCGCGGGCACTACAGATCCCATATATTTTTTCACAAGCTCGGGATATTTCTGAATTGCTTCAGATATGGAGCAAAAGATTACACCCGCCTCTGCCAGCTTTTCCTTAAATGTGGTGAAGATCGATACACTATCAAATACCGCATCTACAGCAACTCCGGACAGCATCTTCTGTTCTTCAAGCGGAATTCCGAGTTTATCATAGGTTTCCTTGATTTTTGGATCGATATCGTCAAGGCTGTCTACTTTTGGCCGATCCTTTGGTGAAGAATAATACTGGATATCATCAAATTGGGGGCTATTGTAAGTAGCATTGAACCAATCAGGTTCTTCCATATCCTTCCAGGCCCGAAATGATTTGAGACGAAATTCTGTCATCCACTCCGGTTCCTCTTTGATTTCAGAGATCATTCGGACAATGTCTTCATTAAGTCCTCTGGGAAATTCATCATATTCAACATCGGTAGAAAAGCCATATTTGTACTCTTCACCAATCATTGATTCTAATTCTTTAGTCTCGCTCATGTAGATCCAAAAATTTTAATTTATATTCTTATTGCTTTCAGTACACTCTGCAAAGAATTCTTGTTTAGAACGCAGAAAATGGGGAAAGCTTATCCTTATTTGGAATGAATAAATATAAGGAATTTTACTGCCGCTTTAAAGCTTTTCCGGGAATGATTTAAGATCTGCAAACAGTCGAATATCAGCCAATTGAGTATACTTATCAGGCTGATTGGCGGAAGTTATCGTAAAGCAAGCTGAGTAACTGTTCAGATCATATTTTACTGCATTATTCAGCCGATAGCACAGATGCAATGCAGGCCGCATAAAAAATATCGTCCTTGGAGCAACCTCGTGAGAGATCCATGTAAGGTTTGGCAAGACCCTGAAGAATGGGGCCGATGGCGGTGGCTCTGCCCACCCTTTCCGTAATTTTATAGGCGATGTTTCCTGCATCCAGGTTTGGAAAAATATATACATTTGCCCGGCCTGCAACTGACGAGTCAGGAGCTTTGCGATGAGCAACTGCCGGAACATAAGCGGCATCAAATTGCAGCTCTCCGTCCATGGCCCATTCAGGCTGTTTCGATGATGCAATGTGAAGAGCATTACTAACCAAATCAACACGTTCGTGCCTGGCACTGCCTTTTGTTGAAAAAGATAAAAATGCAATTAAAGGATCATCGCCAGTTAAAATTTTATGAGTTTTACCTGAAGTAATTGCAATATCGGCAAGCTGTTCTGCATCGGGATAAGGAACAACCCCGCAATCTGCATACGTCAGTACCCGTTCATCCGTCATTTCCATCAAGAATGAACTGGAAACCAGTTCAGCCCCTTCAGCCGTGCCAATGGTTCGAAGCGCAGCACGTATTACATCAGCTGTGGATGCTACAGATCCGGCCACAGCACCATCTGCTCTTCCGGTGGCTACGAGCCAGCCTGCTGTCATAACAGGATCAAGAGCAATCTTTTGCAATTGATCAGAAGTTGGATGTTTGTGACTCAGTTTTTCCCTAAAGAAGTCAATTCGCGCATTTTGATCTTGCTGATTTAACAGATCCACAATCCGGACAGAATCAGGCAGAAGTATACCTTCCTGTTTTGCAAGTGATTCAACATTTTTTTTGTCACTGATGAGAAGTGATGTAACAGCTCCGTCTTTTGTCAAGTCTGATACGGCATGCAGAACCCTGGGATCTTCACCCGCTTCCGGGAAAACAATCGTGCGTTTCAGATCTACACTTTTTGTTAATATCTGATGTAAAATTGATTCTTTCATTACACTAATAGTAAAATTGAAATTATGGTAGCAACGATTCCAGTCCACTGTACAACTGTAAGTTTATCACCCCACCGAATCATTCCCAGAAGTGTTGCGCCCAATACGGTGAGAATATTTACCGTGCTGTAAACAATGGCGCCGTTCATACGTTCAAGTGCCTCAATCAGAAAAATAGCAGAATAGAGATTCGGAATCCCGACCAACACACCCATCATCAGTTCTTGTTTTGTAAATGTATACTTTCCGGATATCAATATTACAATAAAGCCAACTACCATCGAACTCAGGAATACGGTTCCCATAAACTGTTCTTTTGTGAGGATGGATAAAAATTCTACTTCGAAAATTTTCAATGAACCGTCACCCAGACCTGTACCGATAAATAACAACACCAATAGCCAGGCCGCGCTAAGGGGCTCGCGCATCATTTTACGTTTATTCGGAAGCAACAGGAATAAGGCGAGGAAAACCGTAACGACCCCAATCCATTGCCTGATTTCGAGCAATTCCAGATACCACATAGTGGAGAGCAAAACAGGAATTAACAGTGATATACGCATGGCTGCAACACTGATTCCCATGCCATTTTTACTAACCGATTTACTGTAAATGAAAAAGTTTGTGATAAAGATAATTCCAACACCGACAGCGAGCATTAATGCGGGAAATGCATCGACAAATGAAAAATCGATATCGGCTCCCCCCGTTGGCGTAAGAAAAGCAATAAGTGCCGCCACTACATAATTGACAGTTAGTACCCGAATCGTGCTCAGTTTCTTAAACTCAGTGGTTTTTAAAAAATGAGCAATAGCTACAGAGCAGGCCGCGCACAAACCGATGTAGACCCATCCACTCATCACTGTGCTATATCAAGCATAAAGTTACCGAATCCCAGCACTTCCTGTGGGCGGTCATGCAATCGTCTCGATGTGTAGTCTACATTGTTTTCAAGATGTCGAAACAGGGCTGACATCTGGGTATTTCTCTGTTTTAAAGCTTCTGCTAAAAAGTATGGAAAGATATGATGACGTTTATCATCTCCGGCACTACCGCTATAGATGGAAGATTGTTGCCCGATCCTGTTTCCAAATAAAACAAATGCATTGGGAAAATCTCTGAGTAAAACATTCGCCATTTGCTGCTGTCTGCCACCGTTAACATTACTCAAAGACACAAACTGGCCCTCTGTATCCTGATCTAAATATTCCAGATCCACGAATATAAAAAGTTTCTCCGCATTGCATTGAGTTAGCTCCTCAAAAATATCAATGATCGGAACCATTTCTTCATTACCACTTTCATCAACATGAAAAACAACAAACTTATCCTGATCCTCATAGGAAACTTCGCGTGCGAATCCTGTGAGGTAAACTATAGTGGATCCCCCCGTTAAATCTCGGCAAAACTGCAGTTCCGGCAGCCATGTAGAAAGATCAGTATCATCTATCTCAATGATCTGATTGTCGGACATCCGGAGCGATGTTTTCATATAGTGCTTAAATAAACGCTCCCCCCGTTCAGCGAACTGACGAAAACCAGCCTGATTTTCTCTGTTACCGGAAATAAGTACAGCTCTGTCATCAGGGTTTCGATTCTTTAGAACCGGAAGAGAATTTTCAACATCAATTTCTCCAAATGGTATATCAGTAAGTTCAACAAGTACTGCCGGTCCGCTTTCTTCAGTTGATCGAAGTTGTGTTGAACCGGCACTTTTCAACACAAAGGCTTCCTGAGAATCATAATCTACTTTTATCCATTGATTGTCGTAATCTTCAAGCATTTGTAAAGAGCTACCCTCGCCAAGTTCTGTGAGAATGTTCTCTCTGCTAATTGAAGGGCTGCTCCTCACCTGGGCTATTGACTCTTCAATTACAAAACGGGCTTCCATAAATGTATTCACAGAAATTGGAATTACAGTTTGCTCACCTTTAAATTCGGCGGCCACAATCAACTCATCATCCTGATTGATGAAGTCTGAGAATTCTGCTGTCAGAGCACCCAGATTAATTTCTACCGCATTATTTAAAAGCTGAACAGATGAATCGTGAAAAATTTCAGTCCCTTCATGAGTAACTGTAATTGAGGCTGTTTGATTAATTGTTTGTTGAGCAAAAACAGTATCGGTTTTAAATTCAATGCCTGTTTGTCTCAGGTATCGTATTTCATCGGTTGGGATTGGATCTCCGGATTCTCTCAAATTAGTAACAGCCAATATGCCAAGCAGAGCACCTGTAGCGTTTAATGCTATCTGCTGAGTGTTGGATTGACCGGCCAGGAATAAATCTGTATTAGCCGCCGTGAAGGAGAGTGCTGAGCCGGCGGCTGTTAGAAGTGCAAAACCCCATTTTGGCCGATATTCCTGCACTGTTCTCTGAATTTTTACTCGCTCTGCATATTCACTCTGAATAATTTTATAGGCAGAGAGCTTTAATATTGGCCGCTCTACAGCAGGCATCTCTTCAGCAATCAGAAGCTCTGTTTCCGAAACAATATCGGGTGATTCAACAGGATTGACGGCGTGTTCATCTACGATAGTCCACTTGCTGGTAGTGCATCCGGTTATAAGTATTAGAAGTAATCCACAAATAAAGAAACGGTGCCAGTTCATGAATCATCCTCTTTTTTAAAAAGAAATTACTGCTCCGAATGCAAATAAACTTCGATAATTAAAACCGTTATCATCTCCAGGGTCAGATAGCCAGAACGGAATATCATATCGCATTACAAACCCTCTGTCTTTTCCCTGATAATCCGGTATAATCATCGAAAGGGAAAAACCCGCTCCTGCATCAGCAAACAAATTAGTGGATTCATCACCCAAACCCACAGGACTGCCCGCATCTAAAAAGAGATAGGATCTAAAATTCAAAAACTCGGATACAAAAGGAACTTTTTCAAATAAACGCCTGAGGGGATTGGGATAATCAAACTCTGTATTAAATGCCGCGATAGACCGAAATAACATGGGTTGATTTAAATTAGAAGCATCAGCATTGCAATCAATACATGGCTCGTCTATGAATGTTTCTACATCGGCAGAGGTATACCCCCTTAGATTTGCTCCGCCGGCAAACTGGAAATTTCCGCTTTCCATCCAGGGTTGCGGAACAGTTCCTTTTGCCCGGCTAACGCCATGTTGCAAAGTCGTGATTGCTTGTCCCGTACTGCGGGCAAAAAGATATTCCGGTGCCGTTGAAGTTGTAGCAAGCCCCAGGAACCCGCGAAATCTCATTCCCCACAAGTTATCGAAAGGAACTCGCTGAATAGCTGTAATAGTAGCATAACCATAGGGATCATCATTGTATTGAGCACTTCCGGTTATCGATAGATTATACCAGCCAAGAGTATTATCATCCTGCAATCCTGCCGTAAGTGTTGTGAGTATTTTATCCTGATCAGACCAGAGTAATGGGAAGGCATTGTACTCCTTATCGAATCGTTTTTCATACGAATTGAAAAGTCGAAATTCTCTGTAACGGCGTTCATCAAATCCTTGCTGCCAACGTTTGTTTATCCCTATTCCATGGAATGAGTATCCCGTGCGGATAGAAGAAATTGCCTGATAGCTCGCTTCGCTGCCAAAATCGGACCAGGCAGAAATAGGATTTATATAGCTTATATAATACGATACCGGCAAATCGGGAAACCAAAGTCCAAGCCAAAAACCGGAATCGAGCCGGTGAGGACCATCTTCAAATGTTCCGGGCACCTGCCCTTTAAATCGCACCCCCACTCTGATACCATCCACATCGTTATACCACAGATCGGGTGCAGGAATAAATTCATAACTATCCCCGCCTATTTGCGCCTTGGCATGATCTAAACTCAGACTGCTCACGATAAATAGCAAGAGAATTAATGTAATGGAACGCGCCAATCGTCCAGAATTTGATTTGAATTGATTAGTTGATTTGTAAGTTTGATCAAACGTATTTGTTCCGGCCATTGAATGTAATTAGAAACTTCTTCCGGTTTAATCCAGTGAAATTCTCTGTGTTCATCATCAAGAGTAATGATTGCGGCGGGGTCTATTTCAGCAGCAAATGCGGGTATGGTATGAATCGTATCAGACTGGTGTTCATAAAACTGGTTTACACTGGGCACAGTCCAGAATTGTTCGGGTTGCAAACCTGTTTCTTCCTTCAGCTCGCGCAACGCTGCTTCCCAATAATTTTCACCGGATTTTACTTTCCCTCCAATCATACGCCACTGGCCCTCATAAATCTTACCCTCTGCCCGTTTAAACAACAGGAACTCAGCGTTCCTATCCGCTATTCTATATGGATAGAGATCGATGAGTTTTATATTAACCATCGGTGCGTTCTACCTGTTCTTTAAAATACTCAAGAGTTTTCTTAAGTCCCTTTTTGCGGCTAACTTTAGGTTCCCAATCCAATAGACGTTTTGCTTTAGTGATATCGGGTTGCCTCACTTTGGGGTCATCATCAGGTAGTTCCTTGTGTACTATTTTGCTGCTGCTGCCAGTCAGTTCAATTATTTCCTTCGCAAAATCCAGAATTGTAACTTCCTGCGGGTTGCCGATATTTACCGGTTCAACTTCATCACTCAGAGAAAGTCTGTAGATCCCTTCTACCAGATCGTCCACATAGGTAAAGGATCTTGTTTGTGAACCGTCTCCAAAAACCGTAATTGGATTTCCTTTCAGTGCCTGGCGCATAAATGTTGGCAGTGCCCGTCCATCATTTAGCCTCATCCGGGTTCCATACGTGTTAAAAATTCTGACAATTCTGGTTTCGAGCCCATGGTAGCGATGGTATCCCATAGTCATTGCTTCGGCAAATCGCTTTGCTTCATCATAGACGCCGCGATAACCAATCGGATTCACATTTCCCCAGTAATCTTCTTTTTGAGGATGCGTCAGAGGATCACCATAAACCTCACTTGTAGAAGCAAGCAAGAATCGAGCATTTTTTTCTTTAGCCAGTCCAAGTGCTTTGTGAGTTCCGAGTGAACCTACTTTAAGCGTTTGTATAGGCATCTCAAGATAATCGATGGGTGAAGCAGGTGATGCGAAATGCAGAACCATGTCGAGTTTTCCGGGTACGTATATGAAGTTTGTTACATCATGCTTGATGAACTTAAAATCTTCATTATCTATCAGATGAGCTATATTTTCAGTTGAACCGGTAAGCAGATTATCCATACATATAACCTCAAAACCTTCCTTAAGATATCTGTCACACAGATGTGAGCCTAAAAATCCACATCCACCGGTTATTAACACTCTTTTTTTAGACATTCTGATATATCAGTAATTAAATATTTATGGATATATATGTTGAACAGCACTTAGGATTTACCGTTAACTGCTCTTCGGCCCACACTGAAATATGTAATACCGGCTTGTTTCGCACGGTCAAGTCCGTATAGATTTCGCCCGTCAAAAATCACTGGTTTATTCATTAAATTGGCAAAATTATCGAGATTTGGTCGCCGAAATTCATTCCACTCAGTACAAATAACGAGAGCGTCTATATCTTTTAATACGCTATCACGATCCGCTTCAAAAGTCATATGCTCAAGAGTTTCCTCTGATGACGCACTTTTAAACGTTTCAACAGCTTCAGGATCATAAGCTTTCATTTTCACTCCCATTTTTGCAAGTTCTTCAGCAATATAGAGCGATGGAGCTTCTCTGATATCATCCGTTTCCGGTTTAAAACTGAGCCCCCAGATCCCTACTGTTTTTTCTTTAAGAGAATCACCAAAATAGTCTTTCATTTTTTTAACAATGGAGACTTTTTGGTTTTCATTCACTTTCATTACTGAATCGAGGATCTTGAAATCATAACCGTTTTGAGCAGCAGTAAAATGGATGGCCTGTACATCTTTGGGAAAACAGCTTCCGCCATAACCAATTCCTGCAAACAAAAAACGCTTGCCAATTCTTGAATCAGTTCCAATACCACGCCGAACATTATCCACATCTGCGCCAACCGTTTCGCAAATATTTGCTATTTCGTTCATAAATGTGATTTTTGTTGCCAGCATTGCATTAGCTGCATATTTGGTCAGCTCTGAACTTCGTTCATCCATTATAATGATAGGGTTACCACTTCTTACAAAAGGCTCATAAAGTGTAGTCATTAATTCAGCAGCCTTTTTGCTTTTTGTACCCACCACTACCCGTTCCGGCTTCATGAAATCTTCTACGGCAGCCCCCTCTCTTAAGAACTCAGGGTTGGATACCACATCAAATTCCTCATCTGTTTTAGATGCAATCTTTTCTCTCACTTTATCAGCCGTACCAACAGGAACTGTACTTTTATTTACAATTACACGATATCCCGGATGTTCATTAAACAGGTCTCCAAGCTCATCAGCAACATTCAATACAAAACTCAGATCTGCCTGGCCGTTAGCTCCGGGTGGTGTCGGCAGACAAAGAAAAATGATTTCAGCAGTTTTAAAAGCTTCTTTCAGGTTTGTTGTAAATACAAGGCGCTTTTCTCTTATAGCCCTGTCAAATACACGGTTAAGTCCCGGTTCATAAATTGGCACGTTACCATCGCGCATTCTTTGTACTTTTTCTGCATCTATATCAACGCAGGTAACATCGTTTCCGCTGTCAGCAAAACAAGTTCCACTTACGAGCCCAACGTATCCTGTACCGATTACTGTAATCCTCATTTTATTAACGTTCTATGTTTTTAATTTCAAGTTTTAATGTACCGGCAGGCACCTTAACATCTACAACATCTCCGATTTCTTTGCCAAGTATGGCTTGCCCAATAGGTGAATCAACCGAGATTTTTCCGGCTTTAAAATCAGCCTCGTCCTTAGAACAAAGTATATATTGCATCTCTTTATTCGTGTTATGATTCAAAATTGTAACTTTTGATAATAAATAGGCTTTTGAATCATCTATATTTTTTTCATCAATTATACTTGAGGTTGCAAGGGTATTTTCCAGTTCAGCAATTCTTGTTTCTAATTTTCCCTGTGCTTCTTTAGCCGCATCGTACTCCGCGTTTTCGCTTAGATCTCCTTTGGCGCGGGCTTCTGATATCTCTTCAGCAATCTCTTTTCTGCCTCGTGTTTTTAAATCCCTGAGTTCCTTATCCAGCTTCTCATATCCTTCTTTGGATAAATAATTTTTTTTCATACTTCCGTGAATTCGATTTACCTTACATTTCTTACTTTGATAATAAAAAAGCAGTTAATAGTAACTGCTGATTCTGCCTAATTTCCATATTTTTTACAGACTAAGAAAATAGGGTGTTCCGCGCTGTTTCCCAACCAAAAATTAAGAATCAAAAATATTCTATAGTAAATTTGCTTAAACGCAGCACTAAAAAAATCTTAAAGGATAATTTAAACCGTACCTCCCCTCTTAAGGAGCATTTTATTCTTTGGCTGCACAATATCCGAAGCTTACACAATGTTGGTGCTGCATTTCGAAACGCCGATGCTTTTGGTGTTCACAAAGTTCTGCTCTCCGGATTCACTCCTTGTCCGCCAAGACCTGAAATAACCAAAACTGCTATTGGTGCAGAAGAACACGTAACATGGGAGCACACGGAGGATATCGTCAATAAAGTGGATATCTTAAAAAAGGAAGGATATCAGATTGTGGGCCTTGAACAAACAGATAAAAGTGTGATGTTACCAGATTATCAGTGTATTAACTCTAAAATATGTCTGCTTTTGGGAAATGAAGTTACAGGGATAGACAATAAATTGCTCTCAATGCTCGATACTGCAGTAGAGATTCCCCAGTTTGGTTTCAAACACTCGTTAAATGTTTCAGTTGCGAGTGGGGTGGCTTTGTATGGTTTTTTGCAAAAACTACAGTAAAACTTACAGACGAACTTGTCCTTTCTAATTGGTAAATTAGGTTCATACACCTTATTTTCGGCGTCTTATTCGAAAGAAAACTAACTTATGTCCAAACGTACGCTTGTTACCTCTGCATTACCCTATGCCAATGGGCCCATTCATCTTGGCCATCTTGCAGGTGCGTATCTGCCGGCCGATCTATATACCCGCTATCTGCGATTGAGAGGTGAAGATGTACTCCACATCTGCGGTTCCGATGAACATGGTGTTCCGATTACGATTGCCGCAGAAAAAGAGGGCGTAACACCTCAGGAAGTAGTGGATAAGTTCCATTTTCAAAATAAAGAGGTTTTCGAACGCTTTGGTATCGATTTTGACTATTACGGAAGAACGAGTTCCGATACCCATAAGAAAACTTCTCAGGAATTTTTTACAACTCTTCACGATCAGGGAATCTTCAATAAAAAAACAGAAGAACAGCTTTTTGATGAAGAAGCAAATATGTTTCTACCCGATCGATACGTAAAAGGAACATGTCCCAAGTGTGGCCATCCAGAAGCTTATGGAGACCAGTGCGAAAACTGCGGTTCTTCACTCTCTCCCACAGAGCTGATCGATCCCGTGAGTTCTATTACCGGAAATAAGCCGATCCTTAAAAAAACCGAGCACTGGTATTTGCCTCTTGGCGATTTTCAGGAAAGGCTGGAGGAATGGATCGACTCTCGCGAAAATTGGAAAGCCAGTGTAATAGGTCAATGCAAAAGCTGGCTGAAAAGCGGGCTGGAAGACCGGGCCGTTACCCGCGATCTTACATGGGGCGTACCGGTGCCCCTGCCTGATGCCGATGGCAAAGTATTGTACGTTTGGTTTGATGCTCCTATCGGATATATCTCGGCCACCAAAGAATGGGCAGTACAGAAAGGGGATCCGGACTTATGGAAAGTTTACTGGCAAGATCAGGATACGGACCTGATTCATTTTATCGGCAAGGATAATATCGTGTTTCACTGTATCATGTTTCCGGCAATGCTGATGCAGCACGGAGATTATGTGTTGCCAAAAAATGTTCCCGCCAATGAATTTTTGAATCTCGAAGGGAGAAAACTCTCTACCTCAAAAGGATGGGCAGTCTGGCTTGGCGAATATCTGGAGAATTTTGAACCCGACCTCCTTCGATATGTTTTAGGCACATCTCTGCCTGAGGCTAAAGATTCTGATTTCTCCTGGAAAGATTTCCAGGCAAGAATTAACGGGGAATTGGCTGATATTTTAGGAAATTTTGTTTTTAGAACTACAAGTTTCATCCAGCGTTTTTTTGATGGAATTGTACCTAAACCGGAAGCATTTGACCCAAAAGATGCGGAAACCCTCAATGCCATAGCAAATCAAAAAGAATTGATAAGTAACGCGTACAAAAATTTCAAATTCCGCGAAGCTATTGCTGAGTCGATGAACCTGGCACGGATAGGAAATCGATATTTCACCGAAACAGAGCCCTGGAAAACACGAGAAGAGAATCCGCAAAAATGCGCGAATACGTTGTATGTTTGTACACAGATTTGCGGGGCACTCAGCCTTTTATTTCAACCTGTTATGCCTCAAAAAATGCGCCTGTTACGTGAACAAATGGGCGTTCCGCATCACACTACTTGGAACCAGATTAATGACCATCTGGTGCCCGCCGAAAATCTAATTTCTGAGCAGAATATTCTTTTCGAAAAAATCGAAGATGATGTTGTAGAACGCGAAATTCAAAAATTAAAAGAAAAATCAGAATTCGAGAAAACTGCTGAAACTTCTTTTCCCCCGCTTAAAGAGAACATTACGTTTAACGATTTCATGGCACTTGATCTGAGAGCCGGTAAAATTTTAAATGCTAAGAAGGTAAAGAAATCAAAAAAACTGATCCAGATCACCGTAGATATTGGTGTGGAAAAAAGAACCATACTTTCCGGTATCGCAGAGTTTTTTGAACCGGAAGAAATAAAAGGAAAAACCGTCTGTGTAGTGGCTAATCTTGCTCCTAAAAAAATGATGGGAATAGAAAGTAATGGCATGATTTTAATGGGGGAAGATTCAGATGGTAAACTTCACTTTGTATCGACAACCGCAGAACCCGGCAGCCCGGTTACCTGAATCTAATGACATCCATGAAAGTTAAAAGTAAGGTTCCAACTCCCGGTGTTACCATCCACAATAATGAAACTCATTTTTGTTTTTATTGTCAGGACGCTGAAACAGTTGTCTGTGAGATTTTTGACGATTACATGCAGAATAATGGACGTAAGGAAGAATTAAATCAGTGCAGTTCAGGCTATTGGTTTCTTACTATCTCCGAAAATCTAACCGGAAAATGGTATGGATTTATTGTTAAACATCCCGACAAATTAGCTGCTAAGAATCCATACAAAGGCAAATTGTTTGCAGACCCATACAGTAAGCATGTTACTGTTAAAAATCATTACGAACAGCAGGCCAAAACCTTTATATTTCAGGATGAATTTGACTGGGAAGATGATCAGCATATATTTCCTGCAGATCCACGGGATCTCGTTATTTACGAAACTCATCTAAAAGACCTGACTGCTCATCCATCCAGTAATTCTAAGGGCGATGGATATTATAATAAATTCATCAACCTGGATCAGAAAGGAGGAATAGCCCATCTGAAAAAGCTTGGGGTTAACTGCGTTGAGTTTTTACCTTTGCAAAAATTCCCTCCTGTTGAACCTCCTTATGGCGAAGAAACTGAGATAGGATTCTTTAACTCATGGAATCCTTATTCCGCCAACTATTGGGGATACATGACCTCATTTTTTCTCGCACCTGAATCCTCTTTTGCTTCAGATACCGACAATAAAATTTCAGGATATACCACTGCTGCTGTAACGGAATTTAAACAAATGGTAAAAGAACTACACCGGCACGGCATCACCGTATTAATGGATGTAGTTTATAACCATACCTCTCTTTTTGATCGAAATCCCTGTACACATCTTTGTTCACATACTTATTTGCGTTACAACGAAAAGGGGCAATTAATGAATCGGAGCGGCACAGGAAATGAGTTTAAATCAGAGGATGAAATCGCAAGAAAATTAATAATTGATTCGCTAAAGCATTGGGTAAATCAATATCATGTAGACGGATTCAGGTTCGACCTGGCTGCTTTGCTTGATCGTGATACGTGGAATATCATACGAACGGAATTGCATAAAATTGATCCTCGTATTGTTCTGATAGCTGAGCCGTGGGGAGGTCATTATTCACCTGCTGCATTTTCCGAACACGACTGGGCCTCATGGAATGATCGAATACGTAATTCCATAAAAGGTTCTGATCCTTTACATGATCGTGGGTTCATATTTTCTGAGTGGCAGCATGAAACCGGACGCGGCCGGATTGAAAACATTTTTCGCGGCACACTTAAAGATGGTGAAGGTGGACTTTTTGAAACATCCGCGCATAGTGTTAACTACCTGGAAAGCCATGATGGATATACCCTTGGTGATTTTATCCGGATAGCCCTTCGCCCGGAATTGCACGATCAAAAAATTGACAACATCGTTCAATTCAATAAACTAAATGAGCTGGAGATGAAACACGCCAAATTAGCTGCATTAAGTTTGTTTTCTGCTCAGGGCTTAACCATGATACACGCAGGGCAGGAATATGGACGATCAAAGATAATCGCTCCTACAGATGCCGATGATCCGGATATTGGCAAAATGGATCACAACAGTTATCAAAAAGACAATGAGACCAACTGGCTCAATTTCGATATTCTGTCCCAAAACAATGAACTGTTCGAATATTATCGCGGTCTTATTCAAATTCGCCTTAACTCACCTGCATTAAGAAAATCGGAACCCGGTGATATTTTATTCGACCATTTCGATAACCCGCTGATTGTATGTTTTTGTATAAAAGGCAATTCGACAGGTGATTTGTTTGATTATTATATTACACTTAACGCAGGCTGGTCCGATTCAATAAAAATAAAACTGCCATCTGGCCTATGGGAATTGCTTGTTAATCACCAGATTGCATCCCCACAGGCAATTGATATTTTAAACGGGTCAATTGATGTACCTGCAAAAAGTGGTATGATGCTGCGAAAATTTCGTCATTAAATCAGGGTCGTTATTTCCTTGAGTAGAACTTTTAATCGATACAAAATATATCTATTAATAAGTATTCCGAGACTAAAAGACGAGTGATGAACTTAATTTTTTCCTATTACGATCCTTTAGTATACTTGTCACCATATAATCAAAAATAGAAAGGAGTACAATTGGCAACTACACCCCTGGATTCCCGTGGTACCTGGAATACTAAACTTGGCTTTATTCTGGCAGCTGCTGGTTCAGCTGTAGGGCTTGGAAATATTTGGCGGTTTCCTACCGTAATGGCAGAAAATGGTGGGGCCGCATTTCTGTTTATATATGCTCTTTTAGTTTTCATTATCGGCTATCCAGTAATGGTTGCTGAATTAAGTATTGGACGGCGAACTAAAAAAAATCCCGTGGGTGCATTTAAAGCTCTGAGTGATAATAAATTATTTACAATAGCTGGTTTCTGGTGTGTGATTTGCGGCATTGCTATTCTCTCTTTTTATGTAATTATTGCAGGATGGACAATCAGCTATTTTTTCGAACAGATATTCTATTACTTTGGTTTTTTTAATTTAGCAGAATGGGTTTCTAACATTGATAATGGTTGGCTAAACGCCGCCGTCGCAATTCTCTTTATGGGTATAACCATTTCAATAATTCTGGGTGGAATTAGCCAGGGAATTGAAAAAGCAGTTAGATTTTTGATGCCGATGCTCGTTATTATAATTGTAATCCTTATAGTGTATGTGATGTTCCAACCTGGAGCCGGGGCAGGATTAAGAGAATACCTGGTACCCAATTTTAGCGTCATCAATATGGACCTGATACTTGCTGCTATGGGACAGGCATTTTTCTCTCTTTCGTTGGGAATGGGGGCTTTAATAACATACGGATCCTATCTAAATAAACGTGAAAACATACCCGAAGCTGCAGGGTATGTTACAGGTTTTGATGTTGGTATTGCATTTCTGGCGGGCATGCTTATTATGCCCACTATATATATGGCACAAGCCGAAGGCTTGGTAATTTATGATGATGCAGGATCCCTGGTCGCGGGCCCTGCTTTAATTTTCCAGGTTCTGCCGGAACTTTTCCACGAGATGGGCGGATTAATAGGTCTGTTTTTTGGTGGTACATTTTTCATCCTGTTAACCATAGCTGCACTAACTTCTTCAATATCTTTATTAGAAGTACCTACCTCTTATGTTATTGATGAACATAATATTCCACGGAAAAAAGCTGCGTTGATGATTGGAGGATTCATCACCATTATATCTTTATTTATAGCGTTCGACACCTCCCTGATTGATAATATTGATTTTATATTTAGCGTGATCGGATTACCGTTGGGCGGATTTATAATCTGTATTTTTCTTGCTTACTTTTGGAAAACAGAAAATGCCAAAATTGAACTGAGCCATGGTTTTGAAAACATTGATAAAAATTTATTTTGGCCTATCTGGAAAATATTCATCAAATATGTTTGCCCAATCTTAATAGCCTTAATTCTTGGTAGTACCATTTATAGTATATTTCAGTAAAGGATAATCAACAGATTAAATTTATTCTCTTTAAGGGTCAGGTTTGAGATTTGGTATAAAACCACACCCGCAGTATTTTTGAAAAAAATTTTATTGAATTATTAAATTTATATGGCAAAAATAAGTACATCAGATTTTAGAAATGGGATGAGCATCCTTGTGGATGGTGAAATTTACACTATTACTGAATTTCAGCATGTGAAACCCGGTAAAGGTCCGGCCTTTGTGCGTACTAAGCTGAAAGGTGTTGTTAATGAAAAAAACATTGATAAAACATACAGGTCTGGCGAAAATGTTGAATCCATCCGAATTGAAAGCCATCCATACCAGTTTCTCTATCGTGATGGAAATATGTTTTACTTTATGCATCAGGAAACGTACGAACAGATTCCGCTCGAAAGCGAAAGAGTTGAAAAACAGGATTTTATATCCGATGGACTTGTTTGTACATTGGTTGTGGATGCAGAAAACGATACTATTCTTTATGCTGAACCTCCAAACCAAATAGAGACAGAAGTTGTTGATACAGATCCCGGCTTAAAAGGAGATACAGCCCAGGGCGGAAGTAAACCCGCAACAATTTCCGGTGGTGCAATTGTACAAGTACCTCTTTTTATAGACAAGGGTGAAAAAATTAAGGTCGATACCCGAACGGGTGAATACCTGGAACGAGCTAAATAACACTAACTGATCGATATTATGGATTTAAAATTAGTTAAAAACCTGTTGGATTTAATCTCTGAAAGCGAAGTTAATGAAGTATCTATCGAAGAAGGAGATTTTAAAATAAAAGTAAAAAAAACAGCTGATACACAAGCCTCGCAGCTCCAGTATCAAATACCGGCTCAGCAACAAGCGTCCGGGCAGCCACAAACTCCTCAGCCGGCAGAAGCCCAGCAAACACCAGCGAGCGAAGAAAAAGATTCCTCAGGAGATAAAGAACCCGATGGCGAGGTCGTAAAATCACCAATCGTTGGAACCTTTTATGAGGCGGCCTCACCGGATTCTGAACCGTTTGTAAAAGTGGGTGACAAAGTAAACACAGGCGACACACTCTGCATTATTGAGGCAATGAAAATCATGAACGAAATTGACGCCGAATTTTCAGGCACAATTCAGAAAATTATTGTTAAAGACGGCCAGCCGGTAGAGTTTGATCAACCGCTTTTCATAATCAAAAAGGCGTAATAAACTATATTCTATGTTCAATAAAATTCTTGTAGCCAATCGCGGCGAGATCGCTCTCAGGATTATCCGTACATGTAAAGAGATGGGAATCAAAACAGTTGCTGTATATTCAACAGCAGATCAGGATTCACTGCATGTAAAATTTGCAGATGAGGCTGTATGCATCGGTCCTCCCGCAAGTAAAGATAGCTATCTGAAGGTCCAGTCAATTTTGGCGGCCGCTGAAATCACAAATGCAGAGGCCATCCACCCGGGTTATGGATTCCTGTCAGAAAATGCAGAATTCAGCCGAATCTGTAGCGAGCATAATTTAAAATTCATCGGCCCGTCACCCGAAATGATTTCAAAGATGGGAGACAAAGCTACTGCTAAAGCTACAATGATTGATAGCGGAGTTCCCGTGGTTCCAGGCTCTGATGGGGTTGTTTCTACATTCGAGGATGCAAAAAAAGTGGCTGAGGAAACCGGTTTTCCATTGATGATCAAAGCCAGTGCAGGTGGAGGCGGACGCGGCATGCGCATTGTCGAAAACAAAGAAAAATTTAAGCATTCATACGATACATGCAAGAATGAGGCTTCCACTGTATTCGGAAACCCGGACGTTTATATTGAAAAATTTGTGCAGAATCCCCGCCATATTGAAATTCAGATACTGGGTGATCAACACGGTAATGTAATTCATCTCGGAGAACGAGAATGCTCACTTCAAAGGCGCCACCAAAAAATGCTCGAAGAAGCTCCCTCCCCTGTGGCAACTCCAGAGTTGCGTGAAAAGATGGGAGCCGCCGCAGTTAAAGCAGGAGAAGCGATTAACTATGAGGGTGCGGGTACTATTGAATTTTTAGTAGATAAAAATCTGAATTTCTACTTTATGGAAATGAATACCCGAATTCAGGTTGAACATCCGGTAACAGAAGAAGTAACCTATATCGACCTGGTAAAGGAGCAGATTCGGGTAGCGGCCGGTGAAGAAATCGACACTCTACCTCTAAAAATAAGGGGGCATGCAATAGAGTGCAGAATAAATGCTGAAGATCCGGCTCACAATTTCAGACCCACTGCAGGCGTTGCCACAGCTTTCAATATTCCGGGAGGACACAGTACCCGTGTAGACACTCATGCATATGCCGGCTATAGAATTCCCCCGCATTATGATTCTATGATCGCCAAACTCATAGTTAGTGCACCAACGCGGGATGAAGCGATCAAACGAATGCGCCGTGCACTGCAGGAATTTATTGTAGAAGGTATCAAAACTACAATACCATACCACCTCCAGTTAATGGATGACGAGGGATTCCAAAAGGGAGAATTCAATACACACTATCTTGAAAAATCTTTTCATTTTAAACCCGAAAACGTTCAATCATAAAAATTATGAGCATTCCATCAGATATACAATACACCCAGGAACATGAATGGGTTCGTGATAATGGTGACGGAACCGTAACTGTGGGAATTACTGATTTTGCCCAGGGCGAACTCGGAGATATCGTATTCGTGGAAATTGAACCGGAAGGTTTTAGATGTAACAAAAATGAAGTGTTTGGTACAGTTGAGGCCGTTAAAACTGTTTCTGAACTTTTCGCTCCGGTTAGTGGTGAAATTGTCGAAGTAAACAAAGAACTTGAAGATGATCCCGAATTAGTGAATAGCGATCCGTATAAGAGCGGCTGGATGGTAAAATTTAAGATCTCCGATCCATCCGAACTCAACGATTTGCTTTCTGCCGATGACTATCAGGAAATGATTGATTAAAGATTTTACCTTCACTTGATGAAAAACTATTCTGATGACTGGATCTTGATTCTTGACTTTGGATCACAGTATACACAACTAATAGCCAGGCGAGTTCGTGAGCTTAATGTGTATTGTGAGATACACCCGTTTAATGTATCACCCGAAAAATTTAAGGAAAACCCTCCCGCAGGAATTATTCTTTCAGGTGGTCCTTGCAGTGTATACGATGATGATGCACCAAAACTGGATCTCAAATATCTGAACCTGGATATACCCGTATTGGGAATTTGCTACGGACTGCAATCATTTGCGCATACTATAAAACCGGGTTCCGTTGAAAAAGCCGATCGCAGGGAATTCGGACGTGCCACTCTCATCGTAGATGATACTACGGATCTGTTTCAGGATTTTGATCCCCGGTCGGTTGTATGGATGAGCCACGGAGATCATATAAAAGAATTGCCTGAATCTTACGAATCAATTGCCCACACAGCCAATGCTCCGGTTGCCGCAGTGCGCCACAGAAATAAAAAAATCTTTGGTGTACAATTTCATCCTGAAGTTGTTCATACCGACCTGGGTTCTCTCTTGTTTAGAAATTTTGTGGAAACCATTTGCGGATGCAGCCGAACATGGACAGCCGCATCGTTTATCGAAACTCAGATTAGTGATATTCAACAGCAAGTGGGTAATGAAAAGGTTCTGTGTGCACTTTCAGGCGGCGTTGATTCTACCGTAGTTGCCACACTCCTTCATAAAGCTATCGGTAATCAGCTGCAGTGCATTTTTGTAGATAACGGGTTATTGAGAAAAAATGAATTCAAAAATGTATTAAGTACCTATAAGAAACATCTAAATCTGCCGGTTAAGGGTGTGGATGCATCCGAAGAATTTCTTGGTAACCTCACGGGCATAAGCGATCCTGAAGAGAAAAGAAAAGTGATTGGAAACACTTTTATTAATGTATTTGACCGGGAGTTGTCTGATAACCAATCTTATAAATTTTTAGCTCAGGGAACACTATACCCTGATGTGATTGAAAGTATTTCCTTCAAAGGCCCCTCAGCCACTATAAAGTCTCACCATAATGTAGGTGGATTGCCGGAAAAGATGAACCTTGAACTGGTTGAACCGGTACGTGAGCTTTTTAAAGATGAAGTCAGAAATGTGGGAAGAGAACTTGGAATTCCGGAATCGTTTATTTCCCGGCATCCCTTTCCGGGTCCCGGACTGGGAATTAGAATAATTGGTGAACTTACACCCGAGAGGTTTGAACTGCTGAGAGAAGCAGATCATATTTTTATTGAATCATTACGTGATCATGATTTATATGATACTGTCTGGCAAGCTTTGGCAGTATTGTTGCCGATTCAATCAGTGGGTGTTATGGGTGATGAGCGCACCTATGAATTTACAGTTGCTCTGCGGGCAGTTACAAGCAGGGATGGCATGACGGCCGACTGGGCTCATCTTCCCTATGAATTTTTATCAGAAGTAAGCAATAGAATCATTAACGAAGTTAAGGGAATAAACCGCGTGGTATACGACATCAGTTCAAAACCGCCTTCTACTATCGAATGGGAATAGAAAATTAAAGGTTGTAGACCATGCAATATCCTCATTTAAAATTCGTCATCAGGAGTCAGTAATAAATTCCATTGCGCCATAAAACTATTTGAGGGAACATTTTTTTATATTTTTTATTCATCTGCACGTAACCGAACTCATTTCTTTATGAAAAAAATCTCATTTCTCGCCCTTATAGCTCTATGTGGTTTTAGCATTCTTAATGCACAAACGTTTGATGAAGGACTTGAACACTACGAAAATCAAAATTTTCGGGATGCAGCAGAGATCTTCTCCGCGCTTGAAGATGATCAATCTTTACTCTTTGCCGGAAAAAGTTACTTTGGACTTCAAAACTATGTGAAGGCTAATGAATATCTTAGAAAAGTAGCGGAAGAATCAGATACTCCCCAGTTCACACAGGAAGCCACGTATACAATGGCTTTATCTCACTTCAGAATGAAAAATATAACCAGGAGCCTTGAACTGCTTTATGAACTGGCAGAAAGAGGAGACAGAAGCCGGATAAGACTGGATGCACAACGTTTTTATCGTCAGGTAATGCGATATTTAAATATTGATCAGAGATTTAATGTTTTAAACCAGACAAGTATTCAGCAGATTGCTAATGATATTGTTGTTTCATCCTTCAATTATGTAGATCACCTTGAATATGAAGCACTTCTTGACGGATTTTTAAATCGAATTATTAATTCGGATGAACGCAGTCAGTTAAAACAAGAACTTGAACGCTCTCCTAATGATCAGGCCCGAAGGCTGTCTCTAACACCGCCAGATGGAATGGTCTATAATGTAGGAGTAGTATTGCCCGCTGACGATAATAGTTCACCCGATCTTCTTGTGCCCCGAAATCTTTACTATGGAATAACACTGGCTGCTGAAGAATTTAACAGCCAGCACGCAGAGAAAAAGATTTTTCTCAAATACAAGAACTCTCACCGCGATCCTGATTCAACTGCCAAAGCGTTTAATGATCTGGTCTGGAATGGACATGTGGATGTAGTTATTGGTCCTCTTTTTTCTGAACCGGCCAAAACAATGGCTAAATTAGCAGAAGAGTACCGAATTCCCATGGTAGCGCCTCTTGCCAACTCCGATGAGATTAATATTAATCATAATTATACTTTTCAAATGAATCCCACATTTGAAATGCATGGGAAAATGATGGCCCGCCATGCTGTGCAAACTTTAAATCTGGATACACTTGCTGTTATTACCCAGCGCGATGCTCTCGGCACGGCATCAGCTCATAGCTTCAGGCGGGAAGCGGAACGGCTTGGAGCCTATATATCTTATTTTATTGAAGAAGATTTTTCAGCTGTTGGCTACGATTTAACCGATTTCACTGAAGTTTTTACAACTGATCAGGAAGAAATAGATGAAAATAATTATATACCCACACAGGCCATATATGCACCATTTACAGGTCAGGCTGCCAGTACACTTATAAATTTGCTTATGACCGATCTTGAAGTATTGCGCAGCAGTATGATAGTATTGGGATCTGAAGAGTGGGAAAATGCAAATCTGTCGAACTGGCAAAATAGTAATTTTGAGATTTATTACACCCGTGCTTTTGGCGAAAAAGCTGATTCAAGCGAAGTAGCATATATTAAACAGGATTTTGAAACTCGTTTTGGTATAGAACCGGACCGCTTTGCTAAGATAGGATATGATGTAGGCGCTTATCTTTTTTCAAGTCTCAACGAAGCCGGTAATCCCGCATACCTTGGCAAAGTTCTTATGAATCGTGAGCCCTACGAAGGACTTGAGCTAAGTATTGAGATGAATCAGGAAAGGATTAATCAGCATCTTTTTATTCGGCCTCTATCGCAACCGGCAATTGAACGACAGGTGCGGTAGATAAGACGTCTGTCTGCAAGTTGCTTGTGACGTGTCAATGATGAAATGGTGGGTTTGAGTCATCGGATGAGTCAATTCAAAGTCATCACAATTTTATTAAAATCTCAT
>CAYOLE010000023.1:0-3279 GCA_964404705.1 uncultured Rhodohalobacter sp.
AAACCATTTAAACAATCATTTGTATGAATGAATTTTAAAGTTTAGGACGGTATTGTTCATAGATAAATTGAGGGAAATGAAATCAATATCCAAAAAAAGTATAGATTTACCCTGAATTACTGAGTGCCAGGCCGTGATGGGAAGTGTTCAGACCGTTGATTTCTTCTTTACAGTTTAAGCCTGAAACCAATGTTATGGCAAGAACAAAGAGTAGTGCGAACAATTAAGACTATTTTTTAATGAAGGAAAATGCTTTTATTCTTCACTTAGCCGATTTCCATAATCCACAAGATACCGCTCATACGACTCGTCCATTAAAGGGGAAGTTATCAAAAAATCAGCGGAGGCGCGGTCGCAGGCGAGGGGGATATTATAAACTATGGCCATTCGCAGTAAAGCTTTCACGTCCACATCATGTGGCTGTGCCTGTAGTGGGTCCCAAAAGAAAATCAGAAGATCGAGCTTGCCTTCCGCAATGGCAGCTCCAATCTGGAGATCGCCGCCAAGCGGACCGCTTTTGTATCTGTGAACTGGCAAGCCCAGTTTCTCCTGAATCAAACCACCGGTTGTACCTGTACCAAATAGCTCATGTTTTTTTAAAATATCGCTGTTGAATTCAGCCCAGTCGAGAAGGTCAAGTTTCCGGTAATCGTGAGCAATAAGCCCGATTCTTTTTTTTGCATCCATGGTGAGTGTATGCGAACCAATACTTGGATGGGACTTGGAGGGTTTAATCTGGTTCAAAATTCTTATGGTGTAAGGTTAATAATTTACGAGATCCTTTAAATCAGGATAGAAATTATTTAAATCAAGCCAAAAAGTATTATAAGAAGAAAGCAGATGAGTAAGAATCAATCACAGAGGGCAATAACTGCGATCTGCACCTGTACTAAATTACCAGTTTCATCGCCGGTTTCTGTAGGCTGAGACGCTTGATTGGATGAAGTTTGTCGCCAAAACCTTTGAGTTTGGAATCAGATCCACTTATTTCACAGTAAATCTCGTCGCGGGAAAGGAACTTTTCAAGGTCTTTGTGAGCAAGAGTTTCATCTGATATAACCAGTTCGTCACTATTTGCCTTTTCTACCAGACGCGCGGCAAAATTAACAGTGTTACCAAAGTAGTCGATTCTGTTATTCAGTGTTACAGCGTAGCAGTCGCCGCAATGCAAGCCGCCTTTAATTTTAATATGTGTATCGCTCTTTTCTGATGAAATGAAATATTCCTGTGCTTTTCGATAAGCCCGAACGGCACAATCCGGTCTGCGAAAAACAGCCATAATTGCATCTCCGATGGTTTTAACTACAGATCCGCGCTCTTCTCTGATAATTTTTCGAAGCACCTCAAAATGATCCATCACCTTACTGATTGCTACTTCATCGCCACCATTTGAGTAGATGGAGGCAGAATCGATAAGATCTGTAAACAGCACACTGAGATTTGTGCATTTTATTTTCTGCGATGCCCGCAGATATTCTCTTGGAAAGCAGTCTCTGAACAGCTGTTGAGATGTTACCTCTGCAGCGGAAACGCCATATTTCGGCCATCGTTCATCCTCAACGGATATTAAGAGAGGATGATCAGTTGTGTTGTTTATTACCATGTTTGAATTAGGGCTCAAACGGGTGCAGTTATTTACTTTATCACCTTTTTTCAGTGTCAGAGTCACATTATCAAGACCATTCAGATCGTGTCTTACGTGGATGTCACGATCGAGAGTATCGGTACGAATTTTAAAATCTCCTTCAGGAAGAACAAGATTCACGTAATGCTTTTTATTCGGCTGTATATATTGCTGCATAATAACATGAGGACGAATTTGCGGTCCGGAATCGCAAAAGGACTGGTCGCTCAGTTTGCGAATAAGAGGATGACATTCAAAAATGACCTGCGTAGTGTTGTTTAAATCCATGTCCATGGAATCCCTGCAATGCCTGCAATAGTGCGAGCTACTAATTTCAATCAATCTGCGAGATATTTTCAATGTTCTGCGACATTCAGGGCAGATCTGTTCCCACTCCATATTGAGAATATTCAAAAGAACTGCGTGGTAGGCAGTCTCCAGTACCCGATGAACCGGAACGCACCACATTTTAGCGAGTGATATTGGCTGTATGGCCTTCAAATCCTGTTCATCTCCAAACCTAAGATAATCAATCAATAATTTTGAAAGTTCGGGTTCATGACTCGCAGATGTGAGCTGTTTTAATAACTCTTTCCACTTTCCGGGTTTACTTCTTTCCCAGAAAGGCTTGTTGACATTTGGAAACTGGTGGCAGGTTATTGATTCATCATATGTTTTTATTACTTTTTTTAAACGGCGCTTAAAATGACTGGAAAAATGACGCTTAGTACGAAGAAGTCCCATATAGCCTCTTGTATTCCCATCAAACCGTACAAAAACTATCGTACCTTTCCCTTTGTCTTTCTGCTGAGATAACAGGTCTATTTTAACTGAAAGGTCTTCATAAGGACCACGCTGATATTTCCTTCGGATTCGAAGATTATGTGGTGCTTCCCATTGATAGGGTTCTTCCTGCCAGATATCAGTTCTTCTGAGATGGTTATACTCTAATTGAGCGAAGTGGCGAGGCAGATCATGAGATATGACTGCCTCCTGAACGGGTAACTGGCCCAGATCTTTAAAAAATCGATTTGTATTGGAGATGTAAGGCCACAATTGCTGGGGTGTGACCGATGATTTTATTCGCCAACTATAAGTAAATGGGTAACTCTTCATCAAAAATATTTTAAAAACGCATTGTCGAGATTCTTCACGCGATATCGTATCTTGACGCTTCTATATTTAAAAGAGTGTATAAACCCTAATTTGTTACAAAATAGTATATAAAAATGGCATTAGAACGAACATTAACAATTTTGAAACCGGACTGTGTAAGGAAAAAACTCACCGGGACGGTAATTGCTCAGATTCAAAAGGCCGGCTTTTCCATTAAGGCGATGAAACTGACCCGACTGACTAAAGCAACAGCCGGCGGATTTTATGCTGTTCATAAAGAACGTCCATTTTTTGGTGAACTTGTAGAATTTATGAGCAGCGGACCCTGTGTGCCTATGATTCTTGAAAAAGAGAATGCCATCAGTGATTTCAGAAAATTCATTGGGGCCACCAACCCGGCAGAAGCTGAAGAGGGTACAATCCGGGCCCAATTTGCGGATAGTATGGGAGAAAATATTATTCATGGATCAGATTCCGTAGAGAATGGAAAGCTTGAAGCAGCATACTTCTTTCCGGAATCAGAAGTTGTAGCCAACAAT
>CAYOLE010000023.1:3379-25987 GCA_964404705.1 uncultured Rhodohalobacter sp.
TGTAACAATCCGATCTTTATCAATCCTTTTATTTACTAAATGAAGATTCCTGCTCAATTCGCCAGTTATGGTTTCTTGGTTATTGCAATCTCTCTATTCTTATTTTCCTGTTCGAATGAATCGCCAGGTACGTCTGCAAATGCAGTTGTAAAAACCGGTGGAGAACAGCTAATCAGCCAATATCTTGATGAGCTCGAAGGTAAACGCGTGGGGCTTATTATGAACCCCACAGCTGTCGTAAAGGATGTTCATATGCTCGATACGCTTATGGCTCATCATGTAGAAGTTGAGGCACTTTTTGCTCCCGAACATGGTTTCAGGGGGGATGCGGGTGCCGGCGAAAAAATTGAGGATGGTTTTGATCAGCAGACTGGTCTGCCAGTGTTCTCTCTTTATGGAGATACCCGTAAACCCACACCGGAAATGCTGGAAAATATAGACCTGCTGATTTTTGATATGCAGGATGTGGGAGCCCGGTTCTATACCTATCATGCCACGATGGGATTGGTGATCGAAGCGGCAGCTGATGCGGGCATACCAATATGGATCCTGGACCGGCCCAATCCACTTGGTGGTGAATATGTTACCGGATGGATTCGAGAAGATGATTTTACTTCGTTTGTGGGACCCTACCCCATACCTGTTGCACATGGTATGACACTCGGCGAACTCGCTATTATGATGGTGGGAGAAAATTGGCTTGATACCGATTCCTTGCCAGATCTTCGTGTGATTGAAATGGACGGCTGGAACAGGACCATGCTGTGGCCGGAAACCGGATTACCCTGGATTGCACCATCTCCTAATTTACCCACGTTTGAACACGCCTATATTTATTTGGGTACCTGCCTGGTTGAAGGCACAACAATGTCGGAGGGCAGGGGTACCCATGATCCTTTCCTGCTGCTTGGTTCCCCGTCAACTCGGCTTGAAGAGCAAAATTTTGAGCGTTTAAATGTATTGATTGACGGAGCGCGGGTGAGCCCGGCTGTGTTTACTCCCGAATCGATTCCCGGGGTAGCTTCAAATCCTAAGCATGAAGGCAGGGAATCGTATGGAATACGAATAGATATTGAAAATTATGCTGCTTACGATCCATTTCTAAATGGTCTGATTATCATATCGGAGCTGATGCAGCATTCACCCGAAGCCACTACAAATAATTATCTCTATAACCTGGCAGGTACAAGAAAAATAGATGCGATAATCAGTGGTGATGTTGCCCCTGCAGACGCGGAATTTGAATTGGATGAATTTCGCAGATTACGGCAGGCATATTTGATTTACTGAAAAACCTTTCCATCGAGTGGTTATACTATTTGGTTTGCTTTTTTGAAATTGAAAGCAGAGATTAAAAGGCATGAGAGAAAAAATTAATCTTTAAAAAAATAAATCAATGGGAACGTTCAAAAAATTACTTGCGGGCTACGGAGCCTGGAAATTAAGTGGTGGCTGTTTCGGGATATTATTTGTTATTGCTATTATTATTGCTCTGTTCATTTTATGATCAGGCCCTCTGAAAAATTTTGCTGAACACTCCTCATACAGGCAGACCCTATTCAGTTTTCAGACTGGTTTCAATAATCATGTGCAGGTAAGAAGAATTGATTCAGCACCCGTTTTGGCAGGACAAGGATCGCTAAATGCCCGCCAGTTTTTGCCGTCTCCATTCGTAGCATACAAGTGCCGCACTTACAGAGGCGTTGAGAGATTCAACATTATTGTACATCGGTAATGAGAGAAGAAAATCGCAATGTTCACCTGTTTTTCTTCTCATCCCGCGCCCTTCGTTTCCGATTACAAATGCCATGGGTACATCAAATTTTTGCTCCCAGAGCGCTGTTTTTGCTTTTTGATCCAGGCCGGCTATCCAGAATTTGTGTTCTTTTAGTGAGAGAATTGCCTGGTTAAGATTTACCGCTCTCACAATTGGAATTCGTCCCGCTGTACCGGCGCTTGTTTTCAAAACCGTAGCATTAACAGGTGCTTGTCTGTGCTTTGGCACAATTACTGCATCAATTCCCGAGGCGGCCGCAGTTCGTAATATTGCGCCAAAATTTTGGGGATCCTCAATTTCATCAAGGCACAATACTGCAGTTTGGGAAGAGGGAGAAAATGCTCCCAGCCAATCTTCGAACTCGATATAGGATATCTCAGAAATTGCAGCAACAACTCCCTGATGATTAACTTTACCCACCAAATCCTGCAATTTTGATTCAGGAACCCGGGTTACGGGAATTCTATTTACGGATGCTTTCTCATTCAGATTCCGAACTTGGTGCCCACCTAAATTATCGCGGATATAAATTTTGTCTACACGGGCAGGATCATTCGTCAGAATTTCTTCCAAAGGTTTGATGCCGTAGGCAAATTTGTTAATCATTTTTAATAATTAAGACCTTTGTTTGCATGTTAGTTAACAAATGATAGATTAAAAAAGTGCTCGTTTGATAATTTGTCCCTGTCTGCCAAAAATAAGAAGGAGATTTAGCAATATGAACAATCCAAAAGAAAAGAAATCCGGAAACCAATATCTTGGATTTACTGAAGAACCTCAGCAAACGTCCGCGAACAAATCTCAGGGTATTTTATCCATCTTTAACGGAAATACAGCAATTGTCTTAGCTGGAATTATACAAATTATAGCCGGTCTTAGCATTGTGGGAGTTACAATTTTAGGGTTACTTCATCCGCTTTGGTTATCAGCAATACTGAGTCTGGTAGGAAGTGTTTCCAGCATGTTTGGTGTGTATCTGATTTTTCACGCAATTGCCACCAATGGTAATTTTGATACTCTCATCAATCGATCAATCAAGAGAGTAATCCGCGATCAAAATTAAGCATTTTGATCTACATCTGATTCGGAGGGCTAATTCTATCAGATTCTAATCGAAATCAAGAAATGACTTCCGCCTTTCCATTGGATTCAATTCAGCTTCAAACGGATGTAGGTTCACGTTCGGTTGTAAATTCTGTTTTGCCGGTGGGCGCCTTTAAGTCTGTGCCGGGTTTTTTTGTAATTGCCCACAGGGGTGCAAGCTTTTCTGCCCCCGAAAATACAATACCGGCTTTCAACAAAGCAATAGAGATGAAAGCGGATATGATCGAACTGGATGTCCTGCCCACTCGTGATAATATTCCGGTTGTACTTCATGATAAAAAACTTAACCGAACAACCACTGGTAATGGACCAGTTGCCAGGATGCTGTACCGTGAACTGCAGGAGCTGGATGCCGGAAGCTGGTTTGATCCAGCCTATAAAAATACAAAGATTCCATCGCTTGAAACAGTTCTGAAATTGGTAAAAAACAAAATCGCGCTGAATATAGAAATAAAAGGGAATCCAAATAGGCGGGGTTCACAGAGTTTTGAAAAACTGATACTTGAAATGATTGATCAATATGATATGCAGGATCATATAGTAATTTCCAGTTTTAACTGCAAAGCTATCCGACAGGTAAAAAATCTTGCTCCAGGTATTTCCACAGCCCTGTTAAACTGGAAATATAGTTATGGAACACGGCGTGTTTATAATTTTATGCAACGATGCAAAGCTGATGGCCTGAATTTACTGGCCAGACAAATGAAGCGTCCGCTAATGGATTTGCTGAAAAACAACCATACTCCGGTGTGGGTCTATACACTTAATAGCGAGGCAGGGATGAAATCTGTGATTAGAAAAGGTGCAACAGGCATCTTTACAGACCGGCCCGATTTGCTTCGAAAAGTCGTTCTTGATGAATTTTTATAAATCTGGTTTAATCATTTAAAACGGATATTCATCAAGATTTTCACTGAAAAAATATATTCCAAATTGGAGCAAGTGCATGTATCATGTAAATAAAGTAAAATCAATAGAATAAGTTCTATTTTATATGCTATAGTGAATATTTCGGATTAAAAAGTTTGACTTTATCCCGATTTGGTTTGAACGGGAATGGGGAGCCTGCTATTTTAAATTTTCCATCAACCAAGTTAAAGTCTCATGCCCACGAAATATATTCTTGTTACCGGAGGGGTAACATCATCACTCGGAAAAGGAATAATATGCGCCTCTCTGGGGCGGCTTCTTGTTGCAAGAGGATTAAAAGTAACCGTGCAGAAGCTTGATCCCTACATTAATGTAGATCCCGGCACGATGAATCCATACGAACACGGCGAAGTGTATGTTACGGATGACGGAGCTGAAACAGATCTCGACCTTGGCCATTACGAACGTTTTCTGGACATTAAAACATCCCAGCAAAATAACGTTACCACCGGCCGCATATATTACGATGTGATCAAAAAGGAACGACAGGGAGTATATTTGGGAAAAACTATTCAGGTGATTCCTCATATTACAGACGAGATTAAATCGCATGTAATCGATCTGGGTAAATCAGATAATTACGATGTAGTGATAGTGGAAATTGGCGGTACTGTGGGTGATATTGAAAGCTTGCCCTATATTGAAGCGATGCGTCAGCTTAAATATGATGTGGGCCGTGAAAACACGTTGTCTATTCACCTGACTCTGGTTCCGTATCTTGCCGCTGCACGGGAGTTGAAAACTAAACCCACTCAGCATTCGGTAAAAACACTTTCAGAAAGCGGATTGAGTCCCGATTTATTAGTCTGCAGATCAGAATATCCTCTTGATTCAACTATTCGTTCTAAAATTGCACAGTTTTGCAATGTAGCGATAGAGGATGTAATTGCGTCGCTGGATGCGGAGAGCATATATGAAGTTCCATTATTGATGCAGGAGGAGGGGCTTGATGAACGGGTGATTCAGAAGCTGAATCTGGAAACCACCAAACCTGACCTCGAAAAGTGGATTGAGTTTGTGGATAAAATAAAATATCCATCCCAAACAGTTAAAATTGCATTGGTTGGTAAATATGTTGAACATCACGACTCCTACAAATCTATTGTGGAAGCTTTGATACAGGGAGGAGCCGCAAATGATACAAAAGTAAATATTAAGTGGGTTCAATCTGAAAATTTAAATTCTCAAAATATCGAAAAACACCTCGGAGATGTATCGGGTGTCTTGGTTGCACCCGGATTTGGAGATCGAGGCATTGAAGGTAAATACCTGTCTGTACAATATTCCCGTGAGAATAATATTCCGTTTTTTGGGATTTGTCTGGGCATGCAGTCTGCAGTGGTAGAATTTGCCAGGAATGTAGCAGGATTTAATGATGCAAACAGTACTGAATTTGATAAGGATTCCTCGTACCCGGTGATCGACCTGATGCTGGATCAAAAAAATGTAACAGACAAAGGGGGCACCATGCGGCTGGGTAAATATAATTGTGATCTGAAAAAGGGCAGCAGAGCAGCGCTCGCTTATGGATGTGATGCCGTGGAGGAGCGACATCGTCACCGTTATGAGTTGAATAATAATCTCAGAGAACAGCTATCGGATGCAGGCCTCGAAATCTCTGGGGTGAATCCCGAGAGAAATCTTGTTGAGATTATTGAACTTTCTGATCATCCCTGGTTTGTGGGGGTGCAATTTCACCCTGAATTAAGAAGTACGGTTTATAATCCCCATCCGCTTTTTGTTGATTTTATAAAAGCCTCGTTGGAATCAAAAGTGAAAAAAGAAGAAGAAGAAAATGTGGTTGAACCTGCTGTTAAGTGATTGAGGAAGAACAATATTCAGGTCGCTTACGAATTCGCGCCTGTACACTCATCATAGAAAATGAGAAATTATTGCTGGTGAAACAGTGGGTGCCCACACGTTCTCATCCAGTCTGGCTGCCGCCAGGTGGTGAAATTCTTTTAGGAGAAAGTGCCGAAAAAGCTGCTCAAAGGGAAACACTGGAAGAAACGGGCCTTACCAGTAAGATTTCTCGTCTCGCCGCTATTCATGAGTTTATTGAATTGCCCTATCACGCTTACGAACTTTATTTTCTTGCTGATCGAACCGGCGGTGAACTTATAACGGGTACAGACCCGGAATTTTCTGATGATGACCAGCAGATTCTTGCCTGCCGGTTTATTGATTTTAAAGAGTTAGAAAAAATTGAACTGTTTCCGGAATTTTTGAAAAAAAGATGGAATGACATATTAACTAAAAATCAGGATGTTATTCATGTGGGGTTAGTGATGTAACTTTCGAAAACTTACCACCAGCTAAGTTCACTTCTTATACTTAAAATGGATCGAATCATATCTTATATTCTGCGTGTCTTTTCTGAGTCAGTTTCTTTTGAAAACATGCATATACGTCATTTATTAACCGCGGCTTTTTCATTATTTCTCATTAGTGCATGTTCATCTCCACAGACAGAGCAAGGAAAAGTAATTTATAATGTGAACGGTTATACACTGATGAATAATGAACTTCACAAGTTTGAAGCGATTGCCTTTGAAGGAAATATCATACTTGCTGTAGGAACATCATCAGAGATTACAAAACAATATGAAAGTTTTGAACTAATTGACGGGGAAGGGTGGACCCTGCTGCCTGGGTTGATAGATGCCCATGCCCATGTTATGGGTCTCGGTTTTCAGGAAATGGATGTGGATGTATCCGGTCTGAGAACCCTGACAGAGACGCAGGATAAACTGAGACAGTATGCAGAAGACAACCCAGACCTGGAGTGGATCCGAGGCCGTGGGTGGAACCAGGAGCTGTGGGAAGAAAATGAATTCCCCACTGCTTCTAATATTGACGAGGTGATTGATGACCGCCCGGTTTGGCTGACCCGGGTCGACGGCCATGCGGGATGGGCCAATTCGTTGGCGATAGAGCTATCGGGAATAAGCCGCGAAACTCCGGATGTCAAAGGGGGACGCATCATAAGGAATGAACGAGGCGATGCAACCGGAATTTTTGTGGATGCAACAATGAGATATGTCACGCAGAATATGCCGGAGCGTACAGAAAATGAACACCGCCAGGCGCTGACCCTCGCTCTGGAAGCAATGGCAGAGCATGGACTTACGTCTGTTCATGATGCACGCACTGATTCCTTTACTTGGAACCTCTATAAAGAATTTGCCGATAAGGGTGATCTGAAGACCAGAATCTACGCGATGATTGCAGGCATGGGTAATGAGTTTGATAATTTGTCAGAAAATGGCCCGGTTAAGCAGTATGCCGATCATAAGCTTGCGCTTCGCAGCGTTAAAATCTCGGCAGATGGCGCACTTGGCAGTCGGGGAGCTGCTATGCTGGAAGAGTATAGCGATGAGCCCGAAAATCATGGATTGCTTTTCTATGATCAGGTGGAGATAAATGATATGCTTCTCCGCGGAGCTGAAAACGGATATCAAATGAATATTCACGCAATTGGTGATGCGGCAAACCGACAGGTTCTGGATGGATTTCAATACGTAAAAGAACAATTGGGAGATCAAAGTGGCCTGCGTCACAGAATTGAACACGCACAGATTGTGGCCCCGGAAGATATTCCCCGTTTTGAAGAGCTTAGTCTTGTGGCTTCAATGCAGCCAACGCATGCCACCAGTGATATGATTATGGCTGAAGATCGAGTAGGCCCTTTCAGAATGGAAGGAGCCTATGCATGGCAAACTTTTCTTAACCAGGGTACGGTGATTGCTGGCGGATCAGATTTCCCTGTAGAAAATGTGAACCCGTTTTATGGTCTTTATTCTGCCGTAACCAGAAAAGATCACGAAGGAAGACCACCGGATGGCTGGTACAGTGAACAGGCTATGAGCAGGATAATGGCGCTGCGTGCCTTTACGATAGATGCAGCGTACGCAGCTCATCAAGAAGATGTTATTGGATCAATCGAAGCGGGCAAACAGGCTGATTTTATTCTTATAGACCGTGATTTTTTCGAGATAGATGCGTCCGAAATTTGGCAAATTAAAGTTATCGAAACGTGGGTGGCCGGCGAACGTGTATACAAGAGAAGTGAGGAGTAATGAAAATTCGCTTGCATCAATTAAACCCCACGATCGGAGACCTCAACGGCAATAAGAAACTTATTTTGAAGGCATTGAATGATGCCGAACAAGCCGGTTTGGATTTGCTGATTCTTCCTGAAATGGTTGTAACCGGGTATCCTGTACAGGATCTGCTTGAACGGCAGGACTTCAGAGAAACAGTCTATAAACTTAACTGTGAGATTGTTAATGCCACCAGCTCAACAGCGCTTCTTTTTGGCACACTTACACCCAATCTTTCGGAAATAGGCCGTAAGATGTGTAACTCAGCAATACTTGCTAAAAATGGCAACCGTATCGGAATTACCCATAAAGCACTATTACCTACATACGATATATTTGATGACCTTAGATATTTTGAGCCGAACACCACATTTAAATGTCTCGATCTGGAGAGTGTAAAACTGGGAGTTACGATCTGTGAAGACATTTGGTACAATCAAAATGAAATAAAATATCATACCTATCATACCGACCCGGCTAAAATATTGCGAGAGGACGGGGCAGATTTGATTATTAATATTTCCGCCGCGCCATTTACTAAAACCAAGCACGAAAACAGGTTGCATATGCTTGGTAAGCATGCAGATGCGTTGCAGTGTCCGGTGCTTTACTGCAATCAGGTGGGCGCGCATACGGAAATCGTATTTGAAGGTGATTCCATGGCAATCAATCCGGATGGAAAACCGATAGCCTCAACAAAGGCTTTCTCACCATCTTATTGCGACGTTAATTTCGATTCAGAAAACAACATATTGTTGAATGAAAATAACCAGGAATGGTATCCGGAATCTGCAGAAGAGCGCCAGTTCCATGCTATAAAACTTGGCCTTTCAGATTACCTCGAAAAAACAGGGGTAACAAACAACGTAGTTCTGGGCTTGAGCGGCGGTATTGATTCCGCACTTGTAGCTGCATTGGCCGTAGAAACACTGGGTAAAAAAAATGTACGGGCCATAACAATGCCGGCTGAATTCTCCAGCAAGGGTAGTGTAACCGACTCCAAAAAACTTGCCGATAATCTGGGAATTGAATTGAATGAAATTCCCATTCATTCGATCTATGAACAGTTTAACGATTCGCTGAAGCCGTTATTTGGCGACCTGCCGTTTGGAGTGGCAGAGGAAAATCTGCAGAGCAGAATCAGGGGTACACTCCTGATGACATATTCCAATAAATTTAATGCATTTTTGCTTGCTACCGGTAACAAGTCGGAATATGCTGTTGGCTATGCCACATTGTATGGTGATATGAATGGGTCTATTGCCCCGATCGGTGATTTATACAAATCCGAAGTTTATAAACTTGCTGAGTGGATGAACCGGTCGTACTATAAATCGGAAGTAATTCCTGAATCAATATTTTCAAAACCGCCAAGTGCTGAACTCAGGCCCGATCAGAAAGACAGCGACAGTCTTCCGCCCTACGATATTCTGGACTCAATCCTGTATCAGTATATTGAATTGCAGCGGGGTTTAGATGAAATTACAGCGACTGGAATTGAAGAAAAAACGGCAAAAAATATTATATCTTTAATTGATCGTCAGGAGTTTAAAAGATTTCAGGCCGCGCCGATAATTAAATTAACATCGAAATCGTTCGGAACAGGGAGACGCCTGCCACTCGTGCAAAAATGGACATAACATACCAAAGATTAATTAAAAGATATTTTTGCGTTTTCCTTAGAATGTATTGATTATTAATAAGAAAATTTTCAGCAGTATTCTGAACATCATTTAACTTTTATATGAAAATAACTTACCTGCTTTCTCTAATCCTTTTGTGGGGATCTGTCGCTACAGCACAACATTCAACAATTTCTGATACGGCTGATGTTGAGGTGCCTAAGAAATTAATCCCCTATGCAAATCCGTTGCTCATTGTTGGTGAGGATCGAATTGTTTCCGAAGAGTCAAGAGAACTGGGAGATATTGAAAAAGATGCAATGCTTCGGATCTCGGATGTGTATAAAATTCATGTTCTGGCAATTGACGCGCAAATTCAGAATGATCTT
Organism: uncultured Rhodohalobacter sp.; assembly: GCA_964404705.1. Taxonomy (GTDB): domain Bacteria; phylum Bacteroidota; class Rhodothermia; order Balneolales; family Balneolaceae; genus SW132. The sequence goes on from CAYOLE010000023.1 coordinate 13,305, forward strand.
GTTCAGGCAGAAATTCATATTAATGATGCCTTTGCATCCATTCAGGAATTAATGGACGACTTTCCCGAGATAAAGAATAATCAGCGTTTTGTAGCTCTATATCGCAGTGTGATGGCGGAATATCGAGAGTTTTACGCAATCTCCGAGCCAATGAATGAGGTGGAAGGAGATATATTTGCCATTCAGGAAGAACTTTTTGCTGAGAAAGATGAATGGATTGCTGAAGGATATAATTTACCGGATAACCTTTCTTTTAACAAAACGGCTGTGTCTCTCGTGCAAAATCAGCATGTAAATCGTCACTTGATGTACTATACGCTGCGCCGTCCGGAAGTTATGGAGCGATGGCTGCAACGTTCGGAATATTATTTTCCGATGATGCTTGAAGTTTTTGAGGAAGAGGGAGCTCCAAAAGAACTTATACACCTCTCTATGATCGAAAGCGGTCTTGTGCCAACGGCACGAAGCTGGGCCTCTGCAGTTGGGCTGTGGCAATTTATTCGCGCAACGGGTTCAATGTATGGATTGGAGGTTAATTGGTGGATCGACGAACGTCGCGACCCTGTAAAATCAACCCGGGCTGCTGCTCGACATCTAAACGATTTGTACGAAATTTGGGGAGACTGGCACCTTGCACTTGCGAGCTACAATATTAGTCCGCGGGGGTTGAACCGGGCCATAAGAAGTGGCGGCGGAGTAAAGGATTATTGGGTTGCATTTCCATACCTGCCCCGTGAAACCAGGGGTTATGTACCCGGCTTTATTGCAGCTTCAATGATTGCAATGAATCCTGAGGAATTTGGGTTTCAGCGTAATTATGGCGGAGAGCGGTATGTTTATGAAGTGGCAGAAGTAGATGGTTTAATGCCACTCGACAAACTTGCAGAGGCTGCCGGTATCACTACAGAAACATTAAAAGAATTCAATCCGGAGCTTCTGCGGTGGGCAACACCCCCGGGCGATTCTTATCCGCTGAAACTGCCTGAAGGTACAAAAGAACAATTTATGATTGCCTATCAAGATATCCCGCAGGATGAGCGGGCACAGGAAATTGCCATGCATACAGTCAGGAGTGGTGAAACACTTGGATTTATTGCCCGGCGGTATGGCACATCAGTAAGGGCACTCTACGAATCCAATGAGGGTTTAAGTAACATTATTCATCCGGGGCAGCGTTTAGTGGTTCCGATTGCGCCAGGATCTATGGAACAGATGACAGCCGATCGACCTTCCAACCAGCCCGGCCGCACAGCTACCCAAACCGCAAGTTCATCATCCCAGGCCCAAACTCCGGCAAATACATCGCCCGTTACATATACAGTGAAAAGCGGGGATACCATTGGCCATATTGCCGAATGGCACGATGTGCGTGCTTTTCAAATCAGGTCGTGGAACGGAATATCAAATACTATTCGTGTGGGTCAGCGGTTAACTATACATGTACCAAGCAACCGGCAGGCTTATTACCAGCAAGTAGATGATATGGCTTTATCAGAAAAGCAAACACTTGAACGCAGGCAGCGGTCCGGTGAAGACATTTTTGCATTTCGCATTGATGGTTCATCTTCAAACAATGGATCAGTGAATTACACCGTCCGCAGAAATGAGACGCTTGGGGGTATTGCACGGCGCCACGGCGTATCGGTTGGGTCAATTCAGCAGGTAAATAATTTGAATGGTACCACAATTTATGCAGGACAAACTCTCACCATTCCATCTGATTAATCTGATTAAATAGAATGTTCAAAAAAAAATCAGGCTTTTTATATGCTCTTTTAATTGGAATTGTATTGATATCATCACTGGCATTTGTTCGCCAGGGAGATCTCTATTTCCAAATCAAAAAACAGCTCACCATTTTTAGTGATGTCTATAAAGAAGTAGCAACAATTTATGTGGATGAGGTGAGCCCTGAAATGTTGATGCGTTCCGGGGTGGAGGCAATGCTAAATGAACTTGATCCCTATACAGTGTTTATTGATGAAGGTGACCAGCAGCAGATGGAGATAATCTCACAGGGAACCTATGGAGGGGTTGGAATAGACGCAGGTTTCCGCGGTGATCAAATTGTAGTAATAGCACCCCTGGAAGGCTATCCGGCAGAACGTGCCGGAATAAGGCCCGGTGATAGAATTATTTATGTAAATGAGGTTTCAGTAGAGGGGATGAGCCCCGAGGAAGTTCAACAGCTTACAGTGGGCGACGCAGGTACATCGTTGACATTGACAATCAAACGATCCGGAATTGAAGATCCCATTGCTTTTAAATTGGTAAGGGAGCGGATTGATGTGAATAATATTGAATATTCTGGGTTGATAGATAACCGGGACCGGCTGGCATATCTCCAGCTGACGAGGTTTGGCCAGCGATCGGCCGACGAGCTTCGTGAGAAATTACTTGCATTTAAAGAAAATGAGGGTCTCAACGGGTTGATTTTGGATTTGCGAAACAATCCCGGGGGTTTGTTGGAGGAAGCAGTAGAAATAGTCGATAAATTTATTGAACCTGGAGTAACAGTTGTTGAAACCAAAGGACGCATAGAAAATCAAAATAGTGTGTTTGTAACTGATGAACCTGCTGTTTTTGATGATCTGCCTATTGTAGTATTGATGAACAGAGGCAGCGCAAGTGCGTCAGAAGTGGTTGCTGGTGCATTACAGGATCTCGACAGAGCTGTGGTTGTGGGCCAAACAAGCTTTGGAAAGGGTTTGGTTCAAACTATTCGACCGCTGTCTTATAACACTTCTTTAAAAATTACTATTTCACAATATTATACGCCAAGCGGAAGAAGTATTCAGTCGGTTAATTATGCTGAGGGTAATGGACTGGATGGTCATCAGGTTCCCGATTCACTTCGGCGGGCATTTACCACAAAAAACGGAAGAACCGTATATGACGGACTGGGTATAGAACCAGATGTAGTGATTGAAGAGGATGAAGATTCCCAGGCTCGTGTCGCATTGATGCAAAACAACACATTTTTCTTCTTCATTGCCGACTATCTGGCTGAAACAGGGAATGATAATAACCAGGAGCCGGAAAATCTGTACGATAGGTTTATGGAATATCTTGAACAGCAAAATTTTGATTACAGCGTAAATGCTGAGCAATATCTGGATCAGCTGCTTACCAGTACAAATAATTTTTATGATGAGCAGGAATCAATGGATTTACTTCGGGAGCTCAAGCGCTCTATTGATCTAAAAAAAGAACAGGATCTAAATAATAACCGTGAATTTATAGAACAGCGACTCCGTGAGGAATGGGCTGCACAAACCGGTTCAAAAGAACTCCGTACACAGAACAGAATGAAAACAGATCGGGCTGTGCAAGAAGCAATCTCTTTAATTGAAGACCGGGAACGTTACTTCGACATTTTAAATCCATAGTTATTTGGGAAAAGCTGATCTTCATATACATACGAACGCTTCTGATGGTGCTTTTGAGCCTGGACATATTCTTCAAAAAGCAATCTCGAAAGGTCTTCGAACGATTGCAATAACCGATCATGATTCAATAAAAGGTTATAAAAAAGCCAGGGAATTAAACATCGATAATAAGATTGAACTGCTTTCAGGGGTTGAAATGTCTTTGCGCTGGAAGGATAAAGAAGTACATCTTTTAGGATATTGCTTCGATCCCGATGATGAGAATGTAAATCTTCTTCTGCTTCAGCAAAGTCGGGCAAGGCGCAGGCGCATGTCCAAAATAGTGGATCATTTGAAAAGCCAGGGAATAGACATCGACCTCGACGAAGTGAAAGCAGAGGCGGGATTTAGCAATATTGGGCGTCCGCATGCTGCATCTGTTCTCGTCAGTAAGGGCGTGGTGGCATCTTTTGGTGAAGCATTTATTCGCTATCTATCATCAGAAAAACTTGAGGGCATCAATACAGAATTCTGTACTCTCGAGGATGGAATTGAAGTGATGAAAAAAGCGGGAGGTATTGTTTCTTTAGCTCATCCCGGGCCTCTTTATTCAGCTGCAGAAATTGAGGATTTAATGGAGTCGGGGATAGATGGTATTGAATGTATTCATCCGAGCCATCCATACCCGGTACAAAAAAATTTCACTAAATTGGCAAAGAAGAATAATTATTTAGTTACCGGCGGGAGCGATTATCATGGAAACCACAGTGCTGATTATGATCCTTATTTTGGTATAGTCACACTTGGATATCAATATGTGGAAGCGCTCAAACGAACCGCCCGGCAGCGATCAAAAACAATTTAGACAATACAGATATGGATTGGAAGGTAAAAAAAATTGCCGTTGTTGCAGCTAAATGGAATTCGTTTGTTACAGATTCGATGATGGAGGGTGCCATCGCCGCTTTACGCTCAAAAGGTATCCCGGAAGATAGGATTTTAACATTCAGGTGTCCGGGTTCGTACGAACTGCCGCTGGCCTGTAAAATGTGCATTGAAAATCTTACTGTTGATGGTGTGGTGGCTATTGGGGCAGTTATAAAAGGCGGCACACCCCATTTTCAGTATGTATGCGACGCAGTAAACCGGGGAATTGCAGATTTAAATATACGATATGGCATACCCATTTCGTTTGGAGTCTTGACAACAGATAACGTAGAGCAGGCGATGGAACGGGCAAGTATTGAAAAAGGAAATAAAGGAGCCGAAGCCGCGCTGGCGGTATGCGATATGCTGGAGATGGAAAATACTATATCAGAAATGAATATGTAATTTCCCCTTGAAAATAGGCTATATTACTTCTAATATGTATAGCTTGAATAAAATATCAAAATATCTCTTTGAAAGCATTTACACTCACAAATAACGTTCAGACAGAATCCGATAAAAAGCTGCAGAAGGAGATTGCAGATTCGGGTAAAATACCCGCTCATATCGCAATTATTATGGACGGTAACGGACGATGGGCTCAAACAAAGGGAAATATCCGAATTTATGGGCATAAAGCAGGGGTGGATTCTGTACGTGATATAACCGAATCGTGCGCAGAGCTTGGAGTAAAATATCTTACACTTTACGCTTTTTCTACTGAAAACTGGAATCGACCCAGTGTGGAAGTTAATGGTTTGATGAAAATCTTGGTTTCATCCCTCAAGAAAGAAGCGCAGCGGCTCAATGAGAATAATATTAAATTTGTAACAATCGGACAGATTGAAAGACTTCCGGAAAAGTGCCAGCGCCAAATTAGTGAAGTAACTGAACTTACCAAAGATAACGACAGGCTGCAGCTTTGTCTGGCGCTTAGCTATTCAGGACGGTGGGATATTACCGAAGCGGTAAAACAGTTGGCTGTACAAGTTAAAAACGGTGATTTAAATCCCGAAGACATAAATGATGATTCTATTAGTTCACATCTTTCAACAGCAGAAGTTCCCGATCCAGATCTTATCATTCGCACGAGTGGAGAATTCAGAATCAGTAACTTTTTACTTTGGCAGCTTGCTTACTCCGAGCTTTATGTCACTAAAACATATTGGCCCGACTTTAGACGTGATGAGCTTTACGAGGCAATAAAATCTTATCAGAAACGTGATCGTAGATATGGGAAGGTAAAGAACGGTTATTCCACTTCTTCATCTGCGTCAGTTTTCAAAAAAAATCATTTCATAAACGCTGAAAAGTAGTTCTAAAAGGTGACAAAAATTAAGCATCTCTTTTTTAGTATCGCGATCATTTTTATATCACTCGGTACTTTTCAATTCAGTAATGCGCAGGATACAACCCGCATTCAGATTGAAAACCCCGAAAATCTAATGCCACAGCAATACGATATTCAGGAAGTTAGTGTATCGGGTTTAATTACCGGTCGCGAAAGTTACCTGATTAGCAGTAGTGGATTGCGTGTTGGTGAAACAATCACAATTCCCGGAGAGGATATTTCTAATGCTATTAAACAGATATATCGAACCAGTCTTTTTTCCGATGTACAGATATTTTACGAACGATTGCCCGGTAATGGCGTAAATATCGAAATTGCTGTGCAGGAACAGCCTCGTCTTGGTCGGTATGAAATAGAAGGCGTACGCCGTTCGCATCGACGTGATCTAAGGGAACGCCTGAATCTAATTTCAGGACTTGCTGTTACAAGTTCTGTTCGCTCTCAGGCACTTAATACTATCAAACGGTATTACGCGGAGGAAGGGTTTTGGGGAACAGAAGTTGAAATTATTGAAGAACCAAGCGAAACCAATTCCAACAGAATTGACCTTACATTTCTCATCGACAGAGGAGAGCGAACCAAAGTTCGTGTAATTGAATTTGAAGGAAATGAGGAATTTAGTGCCGGAAAGCTTCGTAGTGCATTTGACTCGATAAAACAGGATCGTTGGTGGAGAATTTTCCGGCGCCATGTGTATACTGAGGAAGACCATGAGGAAGGTATTGAAAACCTTAAGAGTTTTTACAGGGAAAACGGTTTCCGGGATATTCGAATACTTGAAGATACTGTCTATGTAGACGATTGGCGAGGAAAAGAAGGTGTGCATATCGTATTTACAATAGATGAAGGACCCCAATATAAAGTGAGGAATATAACCTGGGAGGGTAATACAGTTTATACAGATGAACAACTCACCCAAACTCTTGGTTTTCAAAAAGGTGATGTTTTTAATGAAACAAGGTTTGACGAAAATCTAAATTATCGCCAGGATGAGAATGATATTACCAGTCTCTATCAGAATATTGGATACTTATTCTTTCAACCTATTGAGGATATCAGGGTAGTAGGGGAGGATTCTCTTGATATCCACTTTGAAATAATCGAAGATGAAATTGCCACAATTCGGGATGTATCCTTTTCAGGAAACACGAAAACACACGATGATGTAGTACGTCGAAACCTGCGTACACTTCCAGGAAACAACTACAGCCGTTCGGCGATTATAAGGAGTATTCGTGAACTTGGTCAGCTTGGTTATTTCTCACCTGAAGGAATTACACCAGACGTTCAACCGGACAGGGAAGAACGAGCTGTTGATATTGACTATAGTCTGGACGAAACACAGGGTTCAGATAATTTTGAATTTTCGGGCGGATTTGGCGGCCGCCAGATTGGTGTAATTTTAGCAGCACGCGTGAATTTTAATAACTTTTCTGTGCAACGCATGTTTGAAAAAGGCGGATGGGATCCCATTCCAACCGGTGATGGACAACGATTATCCCTGGGTGTGCAGGTTACTGGTGGAGGGTTTCAAAGCTATAACTTTAGCTTTACCGAGCCATGGCTACGGGGAAAACCTACATCCCTTGGTGTGTCACTTTCGTATGATCTTTTGAACTATAACCGATCAAGAAACAGTTTTTTTGGGCAGGCAGTACCCGCACAAGCCCGCCAGCGTAACGAACTGTTTTCTGCAAGTATTAGTCTTGGACGCCAGCTAAGGTGGCCGGATGATTTCTTTTCACATCGCACGATTTTAACCTATAACCATTTCAATGTAGCCGGTTTTGGATCAATCTTTGATGATGGTCAGGCAGATCTGCTCACTGTTCGACAAGTGCTTGAGCGTAACTCCACTGATAACCCAATATCACCATCCACAGGAACGCGTTTTAATGTTTCTGGTGAAGTAGCCTTACCGGTTCCAGGGTTTGCACAGTTTTATAAAATTAAAACCGGTTATCAGCATCACGCTACAATTGCTGGCCGGCTTGTGCTGTCTTCAACAGTTGATTATGGTTATATGGGCTATTTCAGTGATAGTAACAAAAGTAATTTTCAACGGTTTTTCCTTGGAGGAACCGAATTGCAGCAACGGCAGAACTTTACCAATGATAATATAAACATGCGTGGGTTTCCGGGAGGATTTGGAGGCGTTATTTCCCCACTTGATGATCAAAGAAATTTGATTGGCGGACGGGCATTCAATAAATATTCACTCGAATTACGATATCCTGCCGTTCAGTCGGAGCAACTTCAATTGATTCCGTATATGTTTGTAGATGCCGGTAATACGTTTGAAGGAATGACCAACTTTGATCCATTTAACGTGAAACGCGCGGCAGGTTTTGGAGCCCGTATATTCCTGCCAATACTTGGTCTCGTAGATCTGAGTTATGGATATAGAATGGACGGAACACCACCCAACAGAGAAAATACAACCGGTTTGCAAGCCGGCCAGTGGGAATTTCTGTTTAATATTGGTGCACCATTTTAGCGTATGAAACGTTTATCAAGTCTCATACTTCTGTTCACAATAATTCTGGGGCAAAACTGTTTTGCCCAGGATCAAAAACTTGGTTTTATCGATTCAGATGTGATTATGCAAAATATGCCTGAATATTCCGGGATTGAACAGCGCCTTAATCTACTGAGTGAAGGCTGGCGGGATGAGATTCAGGAACTTGAGCAAGAAATTGAAGAGCTTGAACAAGACTTTGAAGCTCGTGAAATACTTTTTACAGAGGAAGTACGCCAGCAGAGATTAAATGAGATTGAAAACCTGAGACAACAGCGAGATAGGCTTGTGGAAGATAGGTTTGGTCCGCAAGGAGAATATTTCACAATCCAGGAATCTCTACTTGAACCGATTCAGCGCCAGATTTTTGAAGCACTGGACGAAATTGCAAGGCGGCAAAACTTCGATTTTGTTTTTGATCGCGCACAAGAAACGCGTTTTTTATTCGTAAGGGAGGAGTGGAACCTTACCGAAGATGTTATGTTGGAGATGGGAATGGATCCTGCTACGATAAGAAATTGAATTAAATAAACCGTAACTTCGGCGCCCTAAAAATAATTACAAAAGCCAATGAAAAAACTACAGCTATTACTACTCATTTTCCTTATCCCGATGCTTGCCAGTGCGCAGCTCAGTGTTGGTGTGATGAGCCCGGACAGTGTACTCGACTCTCTTCCTGAAACTGCAGAGATCGAACAAGAACTACAGCAATACGTTCAGGAAAGCGAACAGAACTTCCAGGCACGATACCAAAGTTGGATTGAAGAACTTACAGCCTATACCGAGGAGGCCGAAGCCGGCAATCTAACAGAAGAACAGCAACAGGCAGAAGAAGAACGACTTTCTGAAATGGAAGAAGAACTCAGCAATCTGCAAAATAATATTCAAAATCAGATTCGTCAGCGCCAGAACGAGCTTTTTTCGCCCTTGTTAAACCGTGTAGAAGCCGCAATGGAAACTGTGGCTCGAGATATGGGCCTTGAATATGTACTCAATAAACAGTCGGGTACCGGTGATCCTATCGTGTACTATATGTCTGATAGAGGAGTCGACATCACAGAACGAGTAATTCAGCATCTTTCACAAAACTAATATTAAAGGTTACGCATTATGAAATTAGCAAAAATTATACTTTTCACATCCCTTATCGCCATGTCCGGTTTGATGACAGCTCCTGTTGCAGAGGCACAGGATATGAAAATCGGGTTTGTAGATCCCCGGGCAGTGCTTGAGCGTATGCCGGAAATGAGAGCAGTTCAGCAAAGATTGCAGAATTTCGCGGAACGAAAGCAAACAGAACTGTCAGAAAAAGAAAGGGAGCTTCAGACTGAAATTGAACTCTACCAACAAAAGGTAGGTGTTATATCTGATGATGCCCGGCAAAACGAAGAAGAACGTTTAAGCGAAATGGATGCAGAGTTCCGCCAATTGCAGAGCGAGGCAGAACAAGAATTTCAACAGCAAAGGGCGCAGTTGATGTCACCACTGTTGGATCAGATCCAGGAAGCGATTAACAATGTTGCATCCACAAAAGAACTCGACTATGTGCTCAATACAACCACTTCAGGTGGTGATGTTATAATTCTGTACGTATCCGAGGAAGTTCAGAGTGAATATGATATAACCGATGCGGTTATGAGTGATTTGGGAATCTGATAAAAAGCCTGACTTATCAAAAAAAGCGGCCAAAGGGTCGCTTTTTTTATTGGCAGAAAATCCGGGCAACACTTCAGGCAATGGGTCCTTGTTTTCAGGACCCTAAAATTAATCCGACACTACATCAGAAATAATGTGCCGGATTTTTGACGCAGTATCGTGTCTAAGTCTACATTCACCTTACATTCTTTCGGCGGTTCCGGATGTAATCCTCAAAAATATATCCACCGAGTTCGTTAAGTGAAGAGTAATACGCCCGCCCTTTGTTTGCTTCGGTCAATTCTCTTACAAAGTTCTGCAGATATGGATCACGAGCTATCATAAAAGTGGTGATATCGATCTGTTTTCGGCGGCAGACTACGGCTTCATCAAGCACCTTGTTTATTATTTTCCGATCAAGGCCAAAACTGTTTTTATACAGTGTTCCATTTTCGATCATGCAAGAAGGCTTGCCATCAGTAATCATAAAAATCTGTTTGTTCGAAAACTTTTTTCGTTGAAGAATATTTCTGGCTACCCGAATGGCTTGCAAAGTATTTGTATGATAAGGTCCCACCTGCAAGTATGGTAGATCCTTTATATCAATTTTCCATGCCTCATTTCCAAATGCGACGATATCAAGAGAATCGTTTGTGAAGTTCCTCATGATCATTTCCGAGAGTGCCATCGCAACTTTTTTGGCTGGCGTGATACGATCTTCCCCGTAAAGAATCATGGAGTGGCTTAAATCAATCAGCAAAACGGTGGAGGCTGATGTGTGATGATCTGTATCGTGTACCTCAAGATCGGACTCGCGCAGCTGAAACTGGTCGAGCGAGCTGTGTTGCAGCATGTTCATCAGCGTCCCTACGCTGTCTATATGGCCAATGTCATCACCCGGAGTCCAATTACGGGTTTCCGGTTGTCGTTCGAGACCGCGTCCTGTATGCGGCGTTTTGTGCTGCCCCGGGCCACCTTTTTTTAGTTGACGAAAAATCTCGTGCAGAGACTTTTCGCGTATACTGCGATCAGTTTTAGCGGTAGGAACCATGATCGTTTGCTCCTCATCAAACCGGATGTATCCGCGGTTCTGCATCTCCTCAATAAAATCGCCGATTCCGAAGCCGTCCCCAAACTCATCGGTGATTCCATATTCTTTATCGATATCGTTGAGCCATCGAAGTGCCTGAGAAACATCACCTCCCGAAATTGGGAGCAACTCCTGGAACAGATCCCAAAGTGTATCAAAAGGTGATTGCCCCGCTTTTCTGCTAAAACGTTCGTCCCACTGTTGATAACGGAAATGCATAAATTTTACAGATTGCGTTCATATTCTGTTTTATAACTGTTGCGCCGTGAAAATCATTGCAAATTTTTATTTTTTTGAATTTTCTGAAGTAATAGTGATACACGATAAGTACCGGATAAATAAATCAAAAAAATTCGATAGAACTTATCTGTTTGTCTGATCAGTCTCAAAACAAACATTTCACTAACCAACGTCAATTCCTTTTCTTACCTTTCGATTAAATTTTAGAAAGTAATTCGGACCATCTGAATAAGTGAAAGTAACAGACCGGTATTTTTTTGAGAAACAGCTTTGGAGTGAAGGATATCAGCGGGTTATGGGGCTCGATGAAGTTGGCCGCGGATGCTTGTGCGGTCCTGTAGTGGCTGCCGGTGTAATATTGAGATCGGATGCTGAAGTGAACGATTCACTGCGAGATAGTAAATTGATAATCAAAGAAGAACGTTTAATTCTGGCAAGCCACATTAAGCGGGAAGCGATGTTTTGGACAATACAATGGTGCTCGCCAGCGGAGATCGACAAACTGAATATCCTGCACGCCTCACTTCACGCCATGACAAAATGCATTCAAACAAGAGATGCGTGTCCTGATTACCTGCTCGTGGATGGAAATAAAGCTCCGGTCACATTGCTGCCGCACAGTTGTCTGATTAAAGGAGATGATCGTTCAGCATCGATTGCTGCGGCATCCATTTTGGCAAAAGTATATCGCGATCAATTGATGATAGGCCTCCACGACGATTACCCCGTATACGGATGGGACAGCAATGTAGGCTATCCCACCCGGAAGCATTTTCGCGGACTAAAAAAGTTTGGTTATACAGAACACCATCGATTGAGTTTCAGGCTCAGGACCAATAAGAAGTTTAAACAAGAGATGTTAAATGAATAATCCGGGTTAACAGGGGATAGTATTATTATCTTATCTACAAAGTGAGTCAAAAAACATAATTCAAAATCATTAAGATATGAGTACAGATAAAAAAATACCGCGGTTCCATCTTGCATTTCCCGTTAAAGAGCTGGAACAGACCTTGATATTTTATCGGGATGTTTTAGGTTGCGAAACGGGACGAAGTTCAGAAAAATGGATCGATTTTAACTTCTTTGGACATCAGGTCGTTGCTCATTTAAGTCCTAAGGATGCCGGTAAATCAGAAAAAAATACAGTAGACGGGCACGAAGTGCCGGCTAAACATTTTGGTGTGATCCTGGAATGGGACGAATGGCATGAATTGGTTGACCGCCTGATTGAACACAATCTGGATTATATTATTGCTCCATATATACGGTTTAAAGACCAACCCGGCGAACAAGCTACCATGTTTTTTCTCGATCCCAGTGGTAATGCACTTGAGTTTAAAGCATTTCGTGATGAGAGCCAGATTTTTGCTAAATAATCGGGACCTGGTATATAGTGATCCCGCGGGAAAGGTGGAAGGTTAACATCCAACCTTCAGGCGTGGCGATCGTTCGCCTTCCTGGAGCGTTGTGATTCCGCGGCGACATTATTTCCTCACGGCAGGATATCCGGCCTGAGAACTCACGCTTCCTGCCAGACAATCCGCCATGCTA
>CAYOLE010000024.1:0-25760 GCA_964404705.1 uncultured Rhodohalobacter sp.
GATGGTATTTCCCCGTGTATCCGTGTACCTGGGGCGGTGCCCCAGGCTATGTTCTTATGACCCTTTCAGGGTCGTATTGCCGACCGCAAAATGCCAGTGTAGATTGTCATTCGGTTTTACAGGAAAAATAGGAGATTTATTTTTGCCCAAACCGATCAACATAGAGCCTTAAAAATAAGGATGGGAACTTAATCGAAGGAATTTCAGAAGTGAGGTTCGCACCGAATGATAGCGAATGTATCAAAGTTGCCATACCTTATACTTGAAACTAAAACGAATGAGTAAACGGATTTTATAGATATGTCTTCAAACCTGTTTTCATTGTCGGGAAAAACGGCAGTAGTTACCGGCGCTTCCAAAGGAATCGGACGAAGTATAGCCGAGATTTTTGCCCAACAAGGTGCTGAAGTACATATTCTGGATTTGGATGATGAAGCCGGAGAAGAGGTCACTGATGGTATCAATAGCAATAACGGAAAAGCTTCTTATCATCGTTTGGATGTAAGCAAACAAACAGAGGTCAGGGAAGTGATCGGTCAGATCAATCAGAAAAGCGGTCGATTGGATATTCTTGTAAATAACGCCGGCATCGCTCACATCGGTAATCTTGAAACGACAAATGAAGAAGCTTTCGATAATGTGTATAAAGTCAACGTGAAGGGGGTCTACAACTGTGCCCAGGCTGTAATCGGGAAAATGAAACAAAGCGGGGGTGGAGTAATCCTCAATATGGCTTCTGTTGTGTCTTCTGTTGGGATCGACGAACGTTTTGCCTATACGATGAGTAAAGGTGCTGTGCTGACGATGACCTATTCGATTGCCAGGGATTACATCAAACAAAATATTCGCTGTAATGCTATCTCTCCCGCCAGAGTACACACTCCTTTTGTGGATGGTTATCTTAAACAGAATTATCCAGGCCGGGAAAAAGAGATGTTTACTAAACTTTCCAATACTCAACCCATCGGGCGGATGGGCAAACCAAAAGAAATTGCATATCTGGCACTCTATTTGTGTTCCGATGAAGCATCATTTATCACCGGTACCAATTACCCCATCGACGGTGGTTTCATTACTTTAAACTCCTGAGTACTTTCTATCTTCAGAGATCTAATACAAAACCTCAACCCTCAAATTCTTTTATGCCCATGAAATTAATCCGATTCGGAAAACCGGGAAAAGAAAAACCTGGCATCATAGACCAAAATGGCAATTGGCTTGATGCAAGTACGGTTACAAATGACTTTACACCTGCATTTTTTGCTGATGGAGGACTGAATAAATTGCAAACATGGCTGAAGGATAAAAATGCCGCGCAATCCGAGGTGGATTCATCGCAGCGGCTGGGGCCGCCGGTAACAGGAACCGGTAAAATAGTTTGTGTAGGCTTAAATTATGCCGATCACGCCAGGGAAGGCGGAATGGATATTCCTGAGGAGCCTATTCTCTTTTTTAAAGCCACGTCGGCCATTGTTGGGCCGAATGATGATTTGATCATCCCGAAAGACAGCAAAAAAACGGACTGGGAAGTGGAACTGGCAGTCGTAATGGGAAAGAAAACTTCATATGTATCGGAAGAGAAAGCACTTGATTACGTAGCCGGATATTGTGTACACAACGATTATAGCGAGAGGGAGTTTCAGCTCGAAAGGGGAGGCCAGTGGGTGAAGGGTAAAAGCTGTGATACGTTTGCCCCCATCGGGCCTTACCTGGCCACAAAGGATGAAGTGGATGATGTAAATAATCTGGACCTTTGGCTGAAAGTGAATGATGAGCTAAAACAGGAAGGCTCTACCCGAGCTTTTATCTTCAGCATACCCTATCTGGTCAGCTACATCTCGAATTTCATGACCCTGCATCCGGGCGATATTATATCAACGGGGACGCCTGCCGGTGTTGGACTGGGTTTTAAACCGCCTCAATTTCTGAAACCGGGCGATATTGTGGAACTCGGAATCGAAGGACTGGGATCATCAAAGCAGCAGGTGAAGGCCTGGGAATCACAAATTTGATAAGGTTAATATATCCTCGCTGAAAGCGCCCTGATCATTTAATCAAACAATTAAATTACATGCCATTCACAAATAAAACCATCATCATCACCGGAGGTGCCAAGGGCATTGGAGAAGGCTGCGCTCGTACTTTTCACGATCAAAACGGTAATGTTGCTATTTTTGATGTTGACGAAAAAGCAGGTACCGGTCTGGTCAGGGAACTGGGTGATCGAAGCCGGTATTACCCGTGTGATGTATCCAGTGAAAAACAAGTACAACAGGCAGTCAGCGATGTAATAAAAGATTTTGGCAGAGTGGATGTGCTTGTCAACAATGCCGGAGTTCTGAAATATTCGGGTGTGACGGATACCAGAGAGGAGGAGTGGGATCATGTGATCGGAGTGAATGTGAAAGGTGCTTTTTTGTGTGCCAAACACACCATTCCTCACATGCAAAAGCATGGTAAAGGTGTTGTGGTGAACATGTCGAGCGTACAAGCTTTCGTAGCTCAGCAAAATGTAGCGGCGTATATCACCTCCAAGTCAGCATTAATCGGCCTCACCAGAAGTATTGCTGTGGACTATGCTCCCGAAATCCGGTCGGTGGCAATTTGTCCGGGAGGTGTGGATACACCGATGAACCGCGATGCGTTCAGCCAGTCTCCCGATCCGGATAAGGTGCGTCAGGAGACAGTTGATATTCATCTTGTTGAAAGAATGGCCGATCAGAAGGAAATCGGTGAATTGGTGGCATTCGTATCGGGCGATAAAGGATCATTTATTACGGGTCAGCCGATTCGCATTGACGGAGGGATTGGAATCAGAGTTGGCGGCAGCAAAAAGACATAAATTTCATGTAAAGAAATTTTCATGGAAAATTCTGAAAAAGCTTTGGAATTGAACGGTGTGAACAAAATTAACAAGATCAACGCTGAACTGGAATTTGTATATAAAGCTCACCTTGGGGAAGGGCCGTTGTGGGATGATCATGGCGAAAATCTTTGGTGGGTGGATATCCTGTCGGGCCACCTGATGCGGTATTCGCCCCAGAAGCAGGCGAATGAGTTATTTGATATAGGTGAATTTATTGGTGCCGCGGCATTAAGAGAAAAAGGGGGACTGGTACTGGCCCTGCAAAGCGGGTTGTATAAATTTGATGAATCCACCGGTGAAAAGGAGAAAATAGCGGATCCCGAACCGGATTTGCCCGGTAACCGTTTTAACGACGGTAAATGTGATCCGTCGGGTCGTTTTTGGGCGGGTACCATGGCGCATGATCAATCGGAAAACAAAGGAAGCCTCTATCGGCTGAACACCGATCTGAGTGTGGAAAAAGTTTTTTCCGGCGTTACAATCTCAAACGGGCTTGCATGGAATCGGGACTCTGGGAAATTTTACCACATTGATACACCTTCAATGGAAATTCGTTCCTATAATTACGAGAATGCAACGGGAGAGTTGTCCGGGGAATCGGTTGTCAGGGTTATCAGCAGAGAAGAGGGATACCCTGATGGAATGACGATTGACCGGGACGGATTTTTGTGGATTGCGTTATATGCCGGCGGCAAGGTTTTGCGGATCAATCCGGAAAATGGAAGCACCGATTTCGAAGTTCATCTGCCGGTGCCCAAACCCACCTCCTGCACTTTCGGCGGGGAAAACCTGGATGAGCTCTATATCACCACATGCCGGGAATATATGAGTAAAGAAGAACTGGAAAGGTATCCGCTTTCTGGATCTTTGTTCAGGGTAAAAGTTCCGTTTAGAGGATATAAAACGGATCGATTTTTAGGTTGAACGGTTATTATAATTGGGCTAAATCTGTCTAAAGCAGTTTGTCTTAAAAATTACTCTGGGTTACGGATTTATCATTTTATCAGGTGGATAGATTATCCAGAGACTCTTTCAGCTTTCTGATATCCGATTCAGCATCCGCTTTTTTCTGGCGCTCTTTTTCTACTACAGCAGCGGGAGCGTTATCCACAAACTTTTGGTTTGATAATTTCCCCTGTACACTTTTTAAAAATCCCTCTGTTTTTTTAATCTCATTTTGAATCTTTTCACGTTCTTTATCAAGGTCGATCAGTCCCTCAAGTGGAATAAAAACCTCGGTGCCTTTGACCAAAGCTGATGCAGATGCCCTGGGTTTGCTGATCGCTGTATCAAACTTAAGATCAGAAATAGTTAAAAACTTATGATAGATCCATTTTTCTGATTTCAACCATTCAGCCTGATTTTCAGACGCTGGTTTAATCCTGATATCAAGTGCAGCTTTAGGAGATAATCCCATTTCGGCCTGGATATTCCGGATCGCAGAAATCTGCTCTTGAATCTGGATAAAACGTTCAATAGCCTCAATGTCCGCTTCACCATCCAGAGCGGGCCACTGACTAATGGTGAGTGCTTCACCGGCGGTACGTGTCTGAATTCGCTGCCAGATTTCCTCGGTGATGAATGGCATAAACGGGTGCAGAAGTTTCATCAGCAGTTCGAACAGTCCAAGTGCCCGCTCCAGGTTTTCTTTAGGCATATTTTCCCCTGGTGTATCCGATTTGGATACTTCGATATACCAATCGCAAAAATCATCCCAGACAAGTGAGTAGATCTTTTTCAGCGCTTCGTTAAGCCGGTACGATTCAAAGTCGTTCTCAACCTGCTTCAGGGTTATATTGATTCGTGAAATCATCCACTGGTCAGCAAGATTGTCAGAATCAAGTTCAAGAGTAGGGATGTAATCAACATTACTTTCCTTATTCAGAGATAAAAAGCGGAATGCATTCCAGATTTTGTTGGAGAAGTTTCGCCCCTGTTCACAAAGATTCTTATCAAACAGAAGATCGTTACCTGCAGGAGAAGCGAAGAGCATTCCCACCCTGGTTCCGTCAGCACCAAATTGTTCTATCAGCTTCAGCGGATCCGGAGAATTGCCCAGAGATTTTGACATTTTCCGGCGCTTTTCATCCCGTACAATTCCGTGAAAATATACATTGCTGAATGGCTTTTCATTTCGGAAATAATAGCCGGCCATAATCATCCTCGCTACCCAAAAAAACATGATTTCGGGTGCTGTTACCAGGTCTTGTGTAGGATAGTAATAGTTTATCTCTTTATTGTCGGGCTTATTGATTCCATTAAAAACGGAAATAGGCCATAACCATGATGAAAACCAGGTATCGAGCACATCTTCATCCTGCTTTAGCTGATCTGCTGAAAGTTTGCCGGATGATTTAGCCTGAGCTTTTTCAAAAGCTTCATCCGAAGTTCGGGCAATTACATAGTCGTCTTCACCCTCCCCGTAGTACCAGGCCGGAATACGATGGCCCCACCAGAGCTGACGCGAAATGCACCAGTCGCGGATGTTTTCCATCCAGTACTTGTAACTGTTTTTGAACTTAGCGGGATGAAACTGAACTTCGTCGTTCATCACATTATCAAGTGCGGGTTTACTCAGTTCCTCCATCCTGCAGAACCATTGCAGGGAAAGTCGAGGCTCGATCACTGTGTCGGTTCTTTCAGAGTATCCAACTTTGTTTGGCATTTCCTCAACTTTTACGAGCAGGCCCAGTTTTTTGAGATCCCTGATGATCATCTTTCGTGCTTCAAAGCGGTCTGTGCCAACATAATGCTCTGCCTGTTCCGAGAGAGTGCCATCAGGATTCAGCATGTCGATAATGGCGAGTCCGTGTTTGAGGCCCAGTTCATAATCATTCGTATCGTGTGCCGGAGTAATTTTAAGACACCCGGTTCCAAATTCAGGATCCACATAGTCATCGGCGATAATCTTCACCTCACGATCCACAATTGGGATAATGGCTGTTTTACCTATCCGGTCTTTATATCGGGCATCCTCGGGATTCACGCAAACCGCGGTATCTGCTAAAATCGTTTCGGGACGCGTAGTGGCGATAGTCACGAACTGATCACTGTCTTTTATGCGATAGCGAACATAGTAGAGTTTAGACTGAACTTCTTTGTGGATGACCTCCTCATCACTGAGGGCGGTCTGGGCTTCGGGATCCCAGTTGACCATTCGTTTGCCTCTGTAGATAAAGCCATCTTCATATAACTGAATAAAACAGGATATCACCGCTTCGTAAAGCTCATCTTCGAGTGTGAACCGGGTGCGTTTCCAATCGCAAGAAGCACCAATATTTTTTAGCTGCTGAAGAATGATTCCGCCATGATCGTTTGTCCACTGCCAGGCGTGCTCAATAAATTTATCCCGGGAGAGATCACTTTTTTTAATTCCCTGCTTGCGGAGCTTCTGAACAACTTTGGCTTCTGTTGCAATAGAGGCATGATCCGTTCCCGGAACCCAGCATGCATTCATGCCCTGCATTCGTGCCCTGCGAACCAATACATCCTGTATGGTATTGTTGAGCATGTGGCCCATGTGCAGAACACCTGTTACGTTCGGCGGGGGAATAACAACGGTATACGGCTCCCGGTTATCCGGTTCAGAATGGAATAAATTATTTTCTTCCCAATAGTCGGTCCATTTTTTTTCGGTAGAATTTGGATCGTACTGTTTAGGAATTTCTTTCAGGATTTCGGCCTTGTTCATGAATATAAATTACATCACTGAGTGCGCTGAATGCACAAATCAAACAGCTATTTAACTCCTCACTACTGACAACTGACTACTGTATTCTGACTTCTGACTTCTGACTTCTGAATTCTGAATTCTGAATCACTTTACTCTGTTCAGGCGAACACCAAAATGACCGTCACAGCCATGTTTGTGAGGCAGTGTTTGATAGGCAAAACCATCTTCAATCAATACTTCTTCCGGTAGAAATTCATCGAGTTTCTCAAGTTCAAAATTATCATATTTATCAAGAAACTTTTGTATCTGATCCCAGTTTTCTTCCGGCTCGATAGAACATGTGCTATATACAAGACGTCCACCTCGTTTGACATGATTGGCAGCCTCATCAAGCAATTCTTCCTGAAGTTTTATAGAATTTTCAAGATCCTCTTCTGTTCTTTTCCAGCGCAGGTCTGCCCGCTTGCTCAATACGCCGGTACCGGTGCAGGGTGCATCCAGCAGAACACCGTCGGCAAGTTTCAGGTCAAGATCACGAACATCAGCCCGTCTGATTTTAATGTTTTCAGCCTGGAAATTCATCGCGCTTTGGGCCAGTAATTCAAGACGCTGGGAGTTTTTATCAACTGCTGTAATAGATCCTTCAGCATTCATCATATCAGCCATTACGATACTTTTGGTACCGGGTGCCGCGCACAAATCGAAAATATTTTCACCGGGCATGGGTTCCAGAATAGTGGGTGCAAATCCGGCCGCTATATCCTGAATATGGCAAAAACCTCTAAGCAGCCATTCCTTAGCAATAAAAGGCTGTACACTGTCTACTTTAAAATAACCGGGCAGCCAGTCGCTTTCTTTAAATTCAATTCCGGCTTTCTCCATGCGGAGTTTGAAATTGCTTGTTTTTGTTCGAAGGTTATTTACCCGTACATAGTATACGGGACGCTGATTATTTGCCTGCATAAACTGAAAAGCTTCCCTTTCTCCCATCCGTTTCACCCATCGCTTTACCATCCATTCAGGGTGAGAGAAAGTTGTTGCTATAAGTTTTATGCGATCTTTAAAGGCAGGCTTTGGAAGATCCGGCATATCCCGCTGAATGTTACGAAGAATTGCATTTACAAGATCACCGGATTTGGAGCCGAGTCGAAGTTTGGCAATATCAACCGATTCATTTATAGCTGCGTAATCAGGAGTTCCATCCATGAATAGCATATCGTAAAGACCCAGACGCAAAATGTTTTTAAGCACCGGTTTCATGTCATCCATGTCGATGCTGGAAAATTCACCCAGTATAAAATCTAAATAACTGCGTTTGCGAAGAATATTTTGCACATACTCACGAACCTGTGCCCTTTCTCTTGGTTCCAGCTCGTTGGCACTTGTAAAGGTGATGTTTTTACTTTCATCAAAATCAACTAAAATATCAACACTTACAGTTCTTGCAGTAATTTCGGTTTCCAAGAGTATACTCTGTTTATAGTTATCTTTTTAATTAATCAGCCCCTGCGGCACTACATCAAGTCAAATATTAAACAGCAATAAAGATAATGTTTTGGCTTGCCTTTTGCTAACCAGAATGGAGAAGCCCTAATGTGGAAATCACGACGGCGCGTCGCTACAAACTGCCACCTGGTTTAAGTTGGGAAGCATCAAAAAACCTTTTAGCCAATACGCTGTTGAAAGAGCAAAAAGGTCGTGCGAAGTGAGAGTTAAAATGGAAACACTGAGGAAAGTGGTTCGGTGCAAGTATGATGCTACAAACAGGCTGAAACACCAATGAATAAAGTTAAAAGGCGTGATCTATTTGACCTGGAAACGTATCTTGCCGGTAATTTCTCGAGATCGGAAAATGTATGAATTATTTTAAGCGTCGTAATGATAATTTTTGGTATTACTGGAGTCAGACTGTCCCCGGAACCTCACGGGGACAGTATTATAGAATTGCTGTGATACCGGCGGCTTAATGCTTTTCATCCATGTCCATATCCATGGCTGTGCCTTCCTTGTGATGTTTACAGGTTACATTGGGATTAAAAGGTTCGAACACTCCTGAAGGATTTTCACGAAATACCCATACATGTCGGTCGTAGTGTTCTTCAAACATATGAGCTTCATCAATTTCAGTCTCCGGATCATTTACCATATGGTCAAATGGAAGTCCATGGAATGAAGGAGGTGCATCATGGCCGGCCTCATACCATGACTTGCGGAATACCAAATTTTCGACCCCCACTAGTTCCATGGTTCCGTCTTCCTGAGGTTCGTAAAGGAGGATTGCAGGTTGTAAAAAGTCTGTGTGGACTCCCATCCCATCAACGCGAGGCTCAGTAGATGTAATTTGCAGCAGGTCGGGTCGGAAATAGTGAACTCCCATTGCACCCTCCTCAGCTGATTTGCCCATACTCTCAGCCGTTTCACACATGTTCATTGGATCCGGAATGAAGCCCTCGGCAAGGGCTACATTTACATCCTTATACTTTTCCGTTGCTGCTTTTATTTCTTCGAAAGATGGCTCATCAATATACTCTGTTTTTGATTGTATTTCATTGGTGTCTGATTGTGCATATACAAGGTTGGATAGCTGACCTGCACTTAAAATTAATGCTAAAGCCAACACCATCACGTACCTGCTTTTTACTTTTTTCATTTTTTTTGGATGATGTTATTTGCCTACTCTTTTTGAATGATGGATTTTCGGCTTTCTCCTGTTGTACGCCAATTTATTTTATTTGGAATATCTGTACTAATATTTGGGTCGCGAACTATTGTCTATAGGTCTTATATACATCAGCTATTCAGATATTGAGTGGCATACAGATAAAATGTTGCGACATAGCTATAAAGATATGTAATTCAAAAAATGCAACTTAAAGTAAGCTTAGAGTAATACATGATATTATGCTAATTGCTATCAGGTTTATTAATTAAAATAATATATGTTTGCGTTTTAAATATAATATATCAGTGTATGGAAGGCTTCTCTAAACCAGGATTATGTTACAGTTCAATGCCAGCCAACCAGCTGGCCGATAAATCCGGAGCGTATTAGACATGCGGAGAGGATTTCAATGTTATGCACCGGGCAAAGCGATTCCCACCTGGCGTAATCGTAGAGATCACTCGTTTGACAAAAGAACGGTTTTGCAAAATCTTCTATGATAATGTATGCGCAATGTGGGGGTTGAATGGCATATTTGAACTTAAACAAACGTTGGAGAAAGGGGCAGCAGATCAGCCTGCATCTGATAGAAAAATCTTTGAAGTTAATGTTAAGGTATGAATGAAAAGTAAGAGAAGGTTTCAGAGAAATATTAATGAGCTTCAGGGCATATTTAATTTTCTGAAAATAAGATGGGGTGAATTTCAGGTTCAGGAAAGGGATCAATTGGATATAGAGTTATCGGTAGAAGAAATTTTCATGAACATGATTCGCCATAACAGGGCGGAATCGCCCAGCGATATCGAAGTAACAGTTGAAAAGACAGATCGTGAAATTACACTAAGCCTCAGTGATTACGAAGATGTTCCCTTTGATATCACCCAGACACAAGAAGTTGATTTTGATGATTATATTAAAAATCAACGATCGGGGGGATTAGGCATTCATCTGGTAAAAAAATTGATGGATGAAGTAAAATTTGAACACACTGAAGGAATATCAACCATTACGATTTCAAAATATATCTGAGGTTTAAAATATGCTGACTATTGAACAGGTAAGTGAAAATGAATTAAAATTTATCGGACGGTTTGATGCGAGCCAGGAAAAGAAAGCCGCCGATGAACTTGTACATAAAACAAAAACTGTAACGATAGATATGGAATCCCTGGATTATATCTCAAGCATGGGGCTGAGTGTACTTGTAAATACGTATAAGCGATTGAATGCATCGGGGCATACACTGAGGCTGAAAAATGTAAATAAACATGTAAGAGATGTTTTCAAATACACGAGGCTGGATCAGATATTTGAAATGGATTAGTAAGTAAACATCCGCAAAAATTAGGTATTCGTAATCACCCAGTAAAATCGATATGCAGCCAAAAAAATAATAAGCTATGGCCGAACGGAGTGATTTTGAACTGGTAAATCAATGCCTGGAAGGAGACAATAAAGCATTCGATTTATTGGTAAAACGATATGAATTACAAATGTTCCGTACAGCGTTTGGCATTGTAAATGATGCGGAGCTGGCAAAAGATGTAACCCAGATCGGTTTTCTAAAGTCATGGGAAAACCTGCGGACGTTCAACCCGAAATTTAAATTTTATAGCTGGTTATACAAAATTATCATAAATGAAGCGCTGAATATGTCCCGAAGACAAAAGAAGTTTCAGGTACTTACTCTTTATAAATCAGACGATGAAACACCCCATGAGATAATGACGAGAAAAGAGGACAACGGCCTACTTATGAAAGCAATTGAATCGTTGCCGGTTGATAATAAAATAGTGCTGCAATTGAGACACTTTGAAGAGTTGAGCTATAAAGAGATTGCAGATATTTTAAACATCGAAACCAAGACAGTAAAATCAAGGCTTTATTCGGCAAGAATGCAATTACGTTCAAAACTTTATACGGGTAAATGATAGTAGTTTGAACAGATTTGATCTGATCCGTTTCTGCTACTGGTGATCGATGACTGACAAAATCGTTTAAATAAAACGCCTGTTTTTCTGCGTGATCCGTTTTCATCTGCCTTTCAATAGAAACAGACTACAGATGCCGCAGAAACCGCGGATGTAACTCAAAATTCTGCCTGGTCGAAAAAAAAATAAATATCTCACCAACTTTTTAGCTTTTGGTGTGTACTTATAGCAGAACAGCATTTAATTGAATGCTGATATTCCTGCACTAAAAGAGAAGATCTCGATGGATAACAAAATCGTACAACTGATACAATCTGAAATTGATGGTGAAAATTCACCAGATGAGAGCCGGGAATTAAAAGAGATTCTTGAAAACAATTCTGAAGCCAGATTACTCTACGAAGATCTGCTTCAAATAGCGGGGCAACTCAGTACCTTAAAATCAGAGTTTAACCTCCCGGAGCAGCTATCACTGCAGATCAGAAAAAAGATAGCCCTTAAATCGCAGTCGACGAATAATTCAAACAATAAAACCTTAAACATAAATAATGAGGATGTTATGTCTGATTCAAAGCAATTTTTTACCGGTAAGAAAGTAGCATTTTTAGCTGCTATAGCTGCGGTGGTTCTTCTTGTAGTTATAGTATCTATAGATTTTCCACAACCTAATCAAAACGAAGTTGCGGGAACAATAGGCTCCGATGTGGAGAGGGCTGAACGATTTAGGGGTTCTCAAATGACACATGATGATATCTCTCTCGATGATGAGGAGTTCCAGCAAGTTTTGCAAAACGATGTTTTCATCCGTCTTGTTGAATCGGGCGAATTACAAACTCTTGCCCAAAATGAAACGTTTGTGAACTTAATGGCCAGCCCTGATTTTAATCAGCTTTTTGCCAGTCCGGAGTTTAATCAATTGATTTCAAGTCCAAATTTCAGTCAGCTCATGTCTTCTCCGGAGTTTAGCCAATTGATGGCTGAACCTGATTTTAACTTGTTGCTGGCAAGTCCGGATTTCAATCAATTGTCTGCCGATGTAAGTTTTAGCAATTTGGCAGCCTCACCGGCGTTTAGCCAATTAATGGCCAACCCGGCTTTTAGCCAGTTAACGGCCAGTCCTGATTTTAGCCGGCTTTCGGCTAATCCCACTTTCAATCAAATGATGGCCAGCCCCGATTTTAGTCAGCTGTTGGCATCCCCATCATTTAACCAGCTTATTTCAAGTCCGCAGTTCAGTCTGTTGATGGCCAATCCGGAATTCAGACAGCTTACGGCCAGTCCAGACTTTAGTGAACTTTCAGCAAGTCCCGCTTTCAATGAACTTATGGCAAGTCCTGAATTTAGTGAACTGATGGCAAATCCTGGATTTAACAACTTAATTTCCAGTCCTGATTTTAACCAGTTGATCTCTTCTCCTGATTTTAATTCCCTGATGTCAAGCTCAATTTTTGTTCGATTGACAGCCAATCCAGATTTTAATCAGCTCATGGCGAATCCCGATTTTAATCAGTTTATGGCCAACCCCGGGTTCAGCAATCTTATCGCAAGTCCGAATTTCAGCCAGCTTATGGCAAATCCGGGTTTCAGCCAGTTGATGGCCAGTCCTGCTTTTAGCCAGCTTATGGCAAATCCAGGCTTTAGCCAGTTAGTTGCCAGCCCCGAGTACAGCCGTTTAATGGCAAGTCCCGATTTCAGTAATCTGATTGCAAGTCCGAACTTCAGTCAATTAATGGCAAGTCCTTCCTTCAGTCAGCTTATGGCAAATCCCGATTTTAATAGCTTAATGGCTAGTCCCGATTTCAATCAGTTTATGTCAAGTCCAAATTTCAGCCGGTTGATGGCGAATCCAAATTTTCACAATTTAATAGCCAATCCAAATTTTAGCCTGAGATAACAAAATGTAAACAATATATTATCGTAGATATTAGTATTAAGAATGCCCTGGGATCCGGGGCGTTCTTTTCTTGTTTCAAAGTTTAGTGACAAACGTGGGTACAAACATAGATGTAAATAAAAATAAAAAACAGATCAAATAAATATTGATAAGGTTATTTGATTAAAATGTGAGGGTATATTGGTCAGACGGGGCAATTTAATTCTGCTATATTTTGTAGCTGTTTTTACAGGAGTAATATTTTTTCTTTCGTCGCTTATCCCGGTACAGGCACAGTTTAAATCGGTTAAAACGGATGATTTAAATCTGATCTATTACAACTTTGGTCATGAATATCTGATAAATCATACCATTAGAAGCTATACGAATGCTCTGCGATTTCACCAGGAAAAATTTCAGTATGATCTAACAGAGCCTGTTACACTGATTATGTCTGATTTTGGGGATTTTGCCCAGGGAGGAGCATCCGCGGTTCCCAATAATGTCATCTTGATGGGAATCGCTCCCTTTCATTATGCGTACGAAACTAATCCGGCAAATGAACGGATCAACGTCCTCATGAATCATGAACTGGTTCATATCATAGCCCAGGATAAGTCATCAAAAACCGACCGGTTTTATCGGACGATTTTTGCTGGCAAGGTGTTTCCCGACCGGCACGATCCGGTCTCAATGTTTTATACCTATTTAACTTCACCGCGAATTTTTTCTCCAAGATGGTATCACGAAGGAATTGCCGAATATATGACTACCTGGATGTCGGGCGGTATCGGTCGGGTGATGGGAGCTTACGACGAAATGATGTTCCGAACCATGGTTCGTGATTCTGCATATATCTATGATGCAATCGGGCTCGAATCGGAAGGCACTACGGTTGATTTTGAAGTGGGTGCAAATTCATATATGTATGGTACACGATTTCTGGCATATCTCTCAAATGCATATGGTCCGGAAACTCTTTTAGACTGGACATCCCGATCTGATGGTAGTAAGCGATTTTATGCCAGTCAATTCAGAAATGTATATGGAAATTCTCTGGACGATGAATGGTCGAAATGGATAGAGTGGGAGAAAAACTGGCAAAATGAAAACCTCAGACGAATTGGATCTAATCCGGTAACTGAGCGGGAACTGCTATCAAAAAAACCCCTTGGCGGTGTATCAAGAGGAATATTTGATGAAGAAAGAAATCAAATTTTTATCGCAGTTGATAATCCGGGAACCATAGCGCATATCGCTTCACTTGATCCGGCCACCGGCAATATGAGGCGAATTGTGGATATCAAGGGTTCAGCCCTGTACTTTGTCAGCTCCATGGCGTACGACCCGGACACAGGTACTATTTTTTATACCAACGATAACAACGGCTGGCGCGATTTGTATTCTGTGAATGTTGATACCAGACAATCACAGAGGTTAATAAAAGATATACGTGCGGGCGATCTCGCATTCAATCCGCATGACCGGTCGCTTTGGGGGGTAAGGCATCTGAATGGTATTGTTTCACTGATCAGAATACCATATCCCTATACGGAATGGAACAGAATTTACTCAATGCCATATGGCGAGGTAATTTTTGATATTGATCTTTCCCCTGATGGACAATGGCTGAGCGCTGCAGTTGGAGATATTCAGGGTCATCAGCGCCTGTACATGTTATCGATAGATTCGCTAATAGCAGAAAAATTCGACCCCACCGAAATTTTTGATTTTGAAGTAAGCTCGCCCGCCAGTTTTACATTTTCCAAAGATAGCAAATACCTGTTTGGCTCAACCTATTACAGCGGTGTTTCCAATATTGCTCGTTATGATATCGGCAATGATGAAATGCAATGGCTAACCAATGCGGAGACCGGATATTTTAAACCTGTTGCTATAAGCGATACAACATTAATTGCATTTGAATACACAGGAACTGGATTTCTTCCGGTAATAATAAAAAACGAGCCGGTTGAACGTGTAAGCGCCATTCGGTTCCTGGGACAACAGGTAGTTGAGAATCATCCGCAGGTAATCGATTGGATGCTGCCCGCGCCCAATTCACAGCGATTTAATGTAGATGAACTTATCACCACCGGGGAGTCTGATTATTCCCCTATGCGTAATTTATCTATAACTTCTGTTTATCCGGTTATTCAGGGGTATAAAAAATATGTTGCCGCTGGTTTTCGGTTTAATATAAACGATCCGCTGCGGTTTCATAACTTGGGCATTTCGTTCACGTATTCCCCCCACTCAAATCTTCCGGGGGAAGAAGAATTTCATGGGTCCTTTCTATATGAAACATCAAAATGGAATTTTTTTGGAAATTATAATGGGGCAGATTTTTACGATCTGTTTGGCCCAGTAAGGCGATCAAGGAAAGGGTATTCGCTTGGGGCGGGCCGTACAACTCAAATTATTGAGGATGTGAACAGGACCCTCGATATGAATATAACGGGGACTTATTATGGCGGCATGGAGCGTTTGCCCGAATTTCAAAACATCACAACGTCCTTTGACCAATTTATCTCAGTTTCGGGAAGATTAACCTACCAGGCGTTGCTAAATTCTCTTGGAGCTGTTGATTATGAGAAAGGCTTGAAATGGGAGTTGCTCAGCAATAACAATTATGTAGAGGGGATTGTTTTTCCAAGGGTGAATCAGAACATGGATTTTGGTATTGCGCTACCTCTCCGGCACTCGTCTTTATGGTTTAGATCATCGGCGGGGATTTCATTTTCACCACGTCGCGAACCTCTTGGCAATTTCTATTTTGGAGGTTTTGGCAACAACTGGGTAGACTATCAGCCGAGCCGCAGGTATCGTTCATTTTATGCATTTCCAGGCCTTGATTTAAACAAAGCAGGAGGCACCAATTTCGGCAAATTAATGGTTGAGTGGGCCTTGCCTCCCCTTCGGTTTCGAAGGGCAGGAATTATGAACCTATATGCAAACTGGGCTCAGATAAACCTGTTTACTTCCGGATTGGTTACAAATATCGATAGTGATGAACACCTTGAAAGATATTATAACATGGGTGCACAGCTGGATGTGAAAATGGTGGTATTTTCCATACTTGAATCAACATTGTCTTTTGGATACGCATCCGCATGGAACGATATTACCGGCGACCGGGGAGATGAACTGATGATTTCACTGCGATTGATGAGATGACCCGCTGGCCCATCCTCTTTCAGTTACAGTGATTTACAGATATTGGAGCCTCTTGTGAGTATCGAAAGTATATAATCTCAGGATAATTTTTTAACAGACAAATTTATTGATCAAATAAGATCAAGAATTATAAAATCAGGTTGATTTATATGAGCAAACCTATCATGCAGACGAAACCCACTTGCATACATGATTACCGTAGCTGAAGTCGCCATTGCATTTTTTCCCATCATCTTATTTCTCATTTTTATGTGGCTGATGGATAGTTTTCAGCTGGTTAAAAAATGGCTGGTAGTAGTTGCAATTTTTGCCGGCTTTATTGTGGCAATAATCGCAACTCTTTTAAATATCTTTCTTTTAAGCTGGCTTGAAATCAGTTCAATCACTTTTTCTGGAATTATTGCCCCGTTAAGTGAAGAAACCTTGAAAATTCTGTTTGTCGTTTATCTGATCCGATCTCAAAAAACCGGATTTGTGGTTGATGCTGCTATTTTGGGGTTTGCCGTGGGTGCGGGTTTTGCCATCATCGAAAATTTATACTATATGAATGTTCTTACAGAAGCCGGGTGGCTAACCTGGTTTGTAAGAGGTTTTGGAACAGCTATAATGCATGGAGGTACAACAGCCATCGCAGCAATCATCAGTAAAGATCTCTATGATCGAAAAAGCTGGCCTTCGGTCG
Source organism: uncultured Rhodohalobacter sp. (assembly GCA_964404705.1). Lineage (GTDB taxonomy): Bacteria > Bacteroidota > Rhodothermia > Balneolales > Balneolaceae > SW132. The sequence goes on from CAYOLE010000024.1 coordinate 16,865, forward strand.
TGATTTTTCTTCCCGGATTGATGGCGGCAGTATCGATTCATGCACTTTTTAATATGTTTATTTTGCCACCAATAACTTCTGCCTTGCTGATTATTCTTTTGCTGCCGCCTGTTTTCATCCTGATTTTTAAACACAGCGAACAAAGCATCAGGCAATGGCTTGGAACCGGTCTGGATAGTGATATGGAAATACTGCGCATTTTACTCGCAGGGAATCTATCTGAATCAAGATTGGGTAACTATTTGAAAACTGTGCAGGAGAAATTTAAACCCTCGGTTGTGGGGGATATTATTTGTTATCTGAGGATTTACCTGGAGCTTTCAATCAAAGCAAAAGGAATTTTGATTATGAAAGAGAATGGATTTGCTCCAATACCCGATCCTGAAATTGAATCGCAGTTTGCTGAATTGCACTACCTTGAAAAACAGATTGGGAAAACGGGTAAACTTGCTATTCAACCGCTTCTGAAAATTAACAGTACCGATTTATGGCAGCTTTCTATGTTGCGATAATTATTTTAGACTTTGAACCTGTGAACGTCATGCCGTGCTCCGATACGGCATCGTCTGTTTTTGGCCGTATATTACTTTTTTGGGCATTGGTGAGATCTCTTTTTGAGCTTAGATGGGAGATCCCGCATCGGGGTGCGGGATGACCGTTGATAAGATGGTGCAGTATGACCGGTGAAAGGATGGTGGGGGATGAGCGTTGAAAAGATGGTGCTGTATGGCCGGTGATACGGCCTTTATATTATCGCAGAATGGCTTCCATTCAGACGGCTAACTGCTTTTGTAAGATGCCTGGAATGCTCTATATCATTTATCCAGGCTTCGATGGCGGGATCGGGATTGTGAATCAATATCAGCGCTGAACCAAAAAATGCCAAATTGGTTTCGGTTTTGGTGTCTAAATCAGAAGCCAATTTTGCAGATGCAGGGCCGTGAAGTAACAGATCAATCCCCCCGCTTTTAAGCAATTTTAAAGCTACTATCTTGTCTGAACAGGTAAGGATCTCAACATCATCATCAAGAACAGATTTTAATTCATTGGAAATCTCAAGGAGAAGATCATGAGACTGACAGTAAATCAGAATTGATTTCTTTCGCTGGGATGTTCGGCTTTGCGTATCCTTTTCAGATAAACCTGCAATCAGGTCTGCTTCGAGCCGAACATGATCAGATGGTGAGATTTTCTCCTCACTTTTGTTGGGGGATTGCCGCTTGAAAGTATCATCAGGCATTGATATTTCCTGTTATATTTCAGTCTCTATTTTACTGGTTTAAAATAAATTAAGTTTGCTGTAAAGACCTTATAGCTGCGTCGCAAGTTGTTGATGTGATGTCCAAATAGCCAAAAGTGTTTTTGAGCATCGATTAATCAGAAAGAATTTTGCCCTGCGGCCTTGGAATTAACTAATTCGAATCAGGCAGTGTAATTACAAACGCAGCTCCACCGAGTTCGGATTCTTTGATTTCCAGCTTTCCATTGTGAATCTGTGTAATAAAATCGTAGCTAAGGCTTAATCCCAGCCCCGTTCCCTCGCCGGTAGGTTTGGTAGTGAAGAAAGGTTCAAAAATTTTCTCTTTTATGTGATCCGGAATTCCAGGTCCATTATCGGAGATCATAATCTCAACCTGACCGTTGAATTTTCGGCTGGTGATTCTAACTTCAGGTGTGTATTCGCCATTAACCTTTCTCTTGAAATCCCAAACGGAATCAATGGCGTTTTCAATAATATTTTGAAGCACCTGCCCGATTTTCTGGGGTATCATATTTACTTCTGTGATAGAGGAGTCCAGCTGTGTATTAATTAAAATATCCAGGTTACTTTTTTGTGATTTTTTTCCATGATAGGCTAATTCTACATATTCTTTGATAAGCTGATTAAGGTCAGCAACTTCAAACTCACCCTGTCCGCCACGAGAATGCTGCATCATTGAACGAACTATTGAATCAGCACGTTTTCCATGTTCATCAATTTTTTGTGTATTAAAGGAGAGGTTTTTTAAAATATAATCGATTTCCTCCTGGTCGTTATGCGCGATAGCCGCTTTCAACTCGTCAACAAGCTCTCTGCTTACTTCCGAAAAGTTATTGATAAAGTTAAGAGGATTTTTAATCTCATGGGCAATGCCTGTTGAGAGGCGGCCAAGAGAGGCCATTTTTTCAGCCTGTATGAGCCGGTTTTGGGTTGATTTAAGCTCATGATAAGCTTTTTCAAGTTCGCGGGCTTTTTCAAGTTCTGAAGATTTAAGCTCATTTTCTGCCTGCAGGGCTTTTGCTTTTAGCTCAGTTTCCCTGAGGTGTGAAGCCGCTCTTTCTTTTTTAATGAGCCGGACCCGCTGAAATCGATCAACAGCAAATAGAACTAATCCTAAAACTATAAAATATATTATAAACGCCCGCCAGCTAAAAAATATCGGAGGTGTTACAGAAAACTCAAACGATAAGGGTTCTTCTGAAATGATTCCGCTCTCATTAATAGCTCGTACCTCAAAGGTATAAGCCTTTGGAAAAAAGATTGCAGACAGATTAGTATAATTAACTCTTGTGTCAGGTTTTTCGGCTGACCATTCATTATTAAACCCCAGCAGGCGGGTCTGATATCTAACCTGACGTTCATTTCCAAAACTAAGAGCCGCATATTCGAAATGAAACTCATTTCGCTCGCCCTGAATCTCATTTGCCGTAAAATTTGTAAGCTTGAGTGTGGGTGGAATTTCATTAATCCTGTCAGCTTCCGGGTTGTATAATGATAATCCCTTGGCAGTGCCAAAATAAAGTATTCCATCCGGATCAAATTGAACGGATCCATAAAACCACACTTCGTTATCAACCAGTCCATCAATGCGGGTAACCGTTCTTAATACTGTTCCTGTTTCAGGATCAAGCTCAGCCAGACCCTGATTGGTTCCTACCCATAACATCCCTGTAACAGGGGAGAGGGCAAAACTTATCGCATTGTTGGCCCTGAGCCCGTCTCGTGTGGTGATGAGCTTCCTGAGATTTCTTGTTCCATCCTCTAATATTGCCAGACCCGTTTGCATACCCACCCACATTGAACCGGATTGCCAGACCATATTTTCGATTTGATTGGAAGGTGCACCGTTTTCTGTCGACCACCAGGGTTCAAAAAGAATATTTGAGCGATCTGAATTCTCATTTTGAATGAGAGTTTCCAATGTAAAGGGTTCCGTGCTCCTGTAAATTCCCTGATCTCTTGTACCAACCCATAAATATCCTTCACCGTCAAAAGCCACGGTATGAAAAATAGCAACCGGAAGCCCGGTGGTATTGTCTAAAGTGTAGAGTTGTTCATCTACAAATGCATACACGGATTGATATGCCGGAAACCAGATGCTCTCAATTTCTGAATCAGTATCCGGATGTTCCTGAATCATTAGTTTTTCTACAGCCAATACACTGGCAGCGGGATAGGTTGCAAGAAGAGCAGAGGCACCAAAAACCGAAATTTCATTACTGGCCGATACAGCGTCTGGCGGAGGAAGATCACCAAATGATATGCTGTTCAGGCCTCGGGCGGTTCCAATCCACAATCTCCCGGATTGATCATAAGCCAGTCCGTTTACCCAATTGTTTGTCAGCCCATCTTCGAATTGAATATAATCGGATGTAAAGTCATCATTGATACATGCAAGTCCACCTTCTGATGTTCCGGCCCAGATGCTGCATGGTGTTGATAGATTTGTTGATGGCAACACACTATTTATAGAGGGTGAGGGTAGAACCGGCCTCTCGCCCGCCAAAGAGGTAGCCGTCAGATTTCGAAAGGCTTTATAATTATACCTCAGTTTTGATACTCCGCCCGACTGCGCAATCCATATATTGTTTTCCCGATCTTCAAATACATTAAAGACAATTTCACCAAGAAGACCGTTGGCACGCGTATAAGAATCAATTTGTTCACCACGTACCGGATCTATCACTTGTATTCCCGACCCTTCACTCGATATCCAAAGACTGCCATCAGAAGCGGTTGTTATATCAGGAATATTACTGGATGATGAGGTATTGAGATAAATGAACTCGATTCTGTCCCCGGTTTCATTCAACCGCCATATGCTGCCGTTTTGTTCTCCTCCCCATAATGTTCCATCCGGACTTTCATACAGGGTGTTGGTATTCCTTTGAGACCCGGTTCTGTAGATTTGTGTAATTTCATCATCCTCATACTTTAGGATGTCCCCGTCAAGTAATGCGACCCAAACACTTCCATTATTTCTTATTACAAGCGACCTTACTGCGATCTCACTTTCGGTATTATCCATAGTAGTTGAAAGTGTATCCGCCTGGAGACTGCCTTCCTCAGTATATTGGTATCGCACCAATCCTAAACTTTCCGTACCTACCCAGATACCATTCTCATTTGCGGCTATCCTGTTATGGTTTACAGCTACATTGATGAGCTCTGTGCCCTGTAAATGGCGGGTGAATTGAATTCTTTCGCCTGCCTCATAGTTTTCAAGAGGTTTTTCGGAAACCACAATTCCTCCATTAGAACTAACCCAAAGCCTGCCGGCCGGTCCTTCAATCATATCCCAGACCGTCAGATCTGTGAGTCCATCCTCCAGAGCATAAATTTCCAGGTCTACACCATTGTAACGCACAATTCCGGAAGAATATACTGCAAACCACATATACCCAAGCCGGTCCTGGTAAACTTTATGAACTTCGGCAGAAGGAAGCGGATTAAACTCATTATCGGAAGTATAATGTGTAAACGGGAGGACCTGGCCTCCCGCAACACATGGAAAGAGTACTATCAGAGCAGCTATTGATAGCAGAAGCTGTTTCATAAATAAATCATTTTTTCAAGAGATAGCAGTTTAATTGCCAACTCCGCCTCCACCACCATTGAATGATGTAAGCAGGTCACCCGAGGTACTATATGCTGTTCCTGTAAAGGTAGTGGTTTCTAAAGTGGTACTGTTCATCATTAAGGAATTGTTGTTGCCAGACTCAGTAACCGCTGCCGCTGCACCGATTTTAAGAATTAATGTATTAAAATCCTCTAAAACATTTCCATTTTCATCGAACGCTCCATGACCACTTACAACATTGAGTAAGGCCGCAAGAAATTCTGAGAGAAGTATTTCAAGATCTGTACTATTTCCCCTTACTGAAAGTATTTTCTCTGCATTTGAAATTCTGTCACTGTCATTTGTTCCAAATTGAAATGAATATGCCAGATCTTCCAGATTATCAATAGCATCCAGGAATTCGAGCAATTCATCCGTTGAAAAGACAGTTTTTTTGCCCTTTTCAGAAAATTTATATTCGTCAGCCCAGAATTTTGGTTTTTCAGTCTTTAATACGATCTCATCACCGGCCTCAAACTTCTGAATAATTTTTTCTGTCTCAGGTTTAAAACCCACATTCTGATTGGAAACATCTGCATTATTTACAGTTACCGTAAGAGGAAGATCTGTTGTTGGGCTGAAATTTTCAGAAAAATCATCAGAAAGTAAGTCATAACTTACATCAATATTGAAATCGGTAGAAGTGCTGCCCGTAAATACATTAAAGGCATAAGAACCATTTGAAGATGAAGTGTCCGGATCAGTGAATTCACTACTATTGTCATCTAAGAGGTGAACCAATACGTTTCCAATACCGCCTTCACCAGCATCTTTTGTTCCATTACCATTTTCATCCACATAAATAAATCCGGATATGGTGTAAATACCTTTACAAGGGCCCGGAATTGGTTCTGTTTCTATGTCACCACTGCCGGTGCCTTGGATGATAGCGTCTACCATACCTGTAGGTTGATTGCCACTATACGTAACACTGATGTCCTGGCTTTGCCCTTTCCCTATGGAAGAGGTCCATTTAATTCCCTGGGTGTCCTCGACTACAGTTTGTGTAGCCGATGGAGAAGAACTTACATAATTAGCGCATGTAGGTGTTTCAAAAAATAAATAATTAAAACCACTGGCTTCACTGTTCCTGGTTAATTCGTAAGAAAAAGTAGATGTATTGGCTACTTCGTCGTAGCTGTTGCCTTTAAATTCTATTGTGAAATCCTGAATAGTAACAGGGTCTTCATTCACGCCAATAGTCGAAGCAGCCGGTAAAGAAAAACTCTCTGTTACAGTTGATTCCGATACAGGATTTTGCATTTCGGTGCAAGCGTTGAATAGAAAACCGAATGAAAGCATGATTGTTAAGGGTATCATATTTTTCTTGATGATAGCCCTGAGTTTATATTGATCTTTATCTAAAGCATCCATGTAAGCACCCCTTTTTTTTAAATGTTAGCCCGCAATTATTGTCATCAGCGGAGGAAAGATATTGAATGAAGGTATTCCATTAATTCAAGTAATTTTTATATCTGTGTCGCAAATCGTTTGCTTTGAGTCCAAACAATACTTCGCAGTAACCAAACCGGGTTTATACGTTGAGAATTGAAATGGCTTAAGTTGAAAAGCATTCAAAAATTTAGCGTAAGTGTTTTGTATTGCTCATGGCAGATGAATATTCGGTAGGTGACTGATTAAAATGTTCGCGAAAAACCCGGGAAAAATGAGCTACATTTTTAAAACCGATGGAGTAGGCAATTTCGCTAACGGTACCGGCATTTTGTGAGAGAAGCTGAGCACCGAGTTCCAGCCGGATTCGGCGTATCATGGCACTTGGCGTTTCGCCGGTCAGTTTGGTGAGTCTGCGGTGAAGGTTCGACCGGCTCTGGTTAACTTTTACAGCAAGTTCTTCAACAGAGAAATTTTCATCAGCAAGATTATTTTGTATAACCATTTTTACGGCATTCAGGAATATCTGGTCGGTTGAATCAGATTTTACAGTATCATGATGAATCGTCGTACCATTTTCTTTCCTTCCATTCATGAAGTGATCTTTCAGGCGTTTCTGCTGATCAAACAGATTCTGTAACCGGGCTTGAAACTCTCTCATGTTAAAAGGCTTGGTGATATAATCATTTACCCCGATGTCTAACCCCCGTAACTTATCTTCAGCTTCTGCCCGGGCTGTAAGTAGTATTACTGGGAGAAAATCTGTTTCGGGATTGGAGCGTATCTCTTTCAGTAAAGAAAAGCCATCTCCATCCGGCATCATCACATCCGATATAATCAGATCAGGAAGATGATCTTTTAGTATTTCTTGAGCTTCACTGCCCGATGCCGCTTCAATTATGTTATATGTTTTATCAAGATGACGCCTCAGGTAGGTTCGGATTTCTGCGTGATCATCAACAATGAGGATGGTTTTCAGGAGTTCACGATTTTCGTCTCCGTTAGCGAGTTTATTTTTTTCATGCAAAAACCCATTGTTGACAGACGGCTGACTTTTCACCTGTTTTTTATATGAATCATCATTCAATGATAGGGCCGGGGTCTTATTAGAATTGATCAAAGGCAGCGGAATACGAATAATAAAATTACTCCCTTCATTTAATTTACTCTCCACTTCAATTTTATTCCCATGTAGTTCAGTTAACTCTTTGGCCAGTGAGAGCCCTATACCGCTGCCCGGCTGCATCTCTGATTTCTGGACCTGGTAGAACCGGTCGAACAACTTTGGAAGGTGCTCCGGCTCAATTCCAGGACCGGTATCACTGACAATAATAACGGCTTCTTCAGATTCTTTTCTGAGTTCTAATGTAATAGTGCCATTTTCCGGGGTAAATTTAAATGCGTTGGAAAGCAGGTTAGCGACAATTTTATCGAAATGTTCGGGATCATATTGAACAATTAATGGCTCCTGGGGTAACAAAATATTAAAGTTAATTTTTTTCTGTTCAGCAGCTGCAGTAAATGGTTCTGCTACTGTTTTCAGATATCTGCACAGATTGCCTGATTTAAGATTCAATACAAATTTTTTATCCTCAAGTCGAGCGAGATCCATAAGCTGACCAACAAGCCGAAGTAAACGCCGTGCGTTGCGAAGGCTCAAATCTGCTTGTTGTCGTGCTAATGAGCTTAAAGCACCGTATTTACCATCTCTTAAATCGGTTAACGGTCCTATTGTAAGAGTTAGAGGGGTGCGGAATTCATGACTTATATTCGCAAAAAGCCTGTTTTTTTCCTGAGACAATATTTTCAGTTGTGCAGCTTGTTGCTCGGTCTTCTTCTTTTCAGATCTCAGATCTTCCGTTCTTTCTAAAACAAGCTTTTCCAGTATTTTTTCTTTTCGCAGCAGATGTTTTAAACGTAATTGATAACCACCGAAAAACAGAATGCATACTAATAGGAAAATGGAGACTGGCAGCCAGGCAGTTTCATAGAAGTATGGAGAGACAACAATGGCATGTGAGGAAATATAGGGTTCATTCTCCTGGTCGCCTAAATCGGCGGATACTTTAAACGTGTATTTCCCGGCAGGAATATTTGTAAAGATTGCTTCCCGGCGGGTACCGGCATCCATCCAGGATTCGTCAAATCCCTCCAGTTTATATCTGAATCGGATCCTTTCGGGCGCCAGATAGAAGGGGGAGTTATACTGAATGGTGAAACTTCTCTGATCTGGATTGAGTGAGGTTACATCCGAACTGTTAAAAAGCTGCTGTCCTGCGGAAGTGATATCTTCAATGACCACTGCAGGAACCGGGTAGGTGCCATCTATTTCCCTTGGATCAACAACCGTAATACCTTTTTGAGTGGCAAAAAACAATTGACCATCCGGTGACTTAAATCCCGCATTTTGAAAGCCTCCATTTGCCTCACGACTAAGCATACCATCACGCTCATTATATGCGGTAGAATATACCCGGCTGCGCAAACCGGATGCAAATTCATGCAGTTGCGTGAATTCTACCCAGAAAATTCCCTGATTTGTACTCATCCACATCCGCCCAAAATCATCCATTAACATTATATGGAGACCATCTTCAAATAATCCGTCCGATTTTCGAATGATG
>CAYOLE010000025.1:0-24623 GCA_964404705.1 uncultured Rhodohalobacter sp.
CCCTCGGGAAAGGTGGAAGATTAACACCCAAACTTCAGGCGTGGCGATCGTTCGTCTCCCTGGAGCTTTTGTGATTCCGCGGCAACATTATTTCCTCACTGCAGGATATCCGGCCTGAGAACTCACGCTTCCTGCCAGACAATCCGCCATGCTACAAGGTCCTTTGGACGATTGAAGGTGGCAATTTTCATCTCACATCTCACATCTCACATCTCATTTCTTTCCTCATCAACAAGCTCTTCCTGCTCTTCAATATATCGGATGTATCTTGGAGGCAAATCGAAAGGTCTGTCTTCAGGAATGGGTTCCAGGCGTGGTATTTGGATTTGAGGCCGTTGAGGTTTTCTTTCAGGATTCCATTGAAAATTACTGAGCCTGCGATCGGCAATCTGGGGTCCTTCAGGCATGTAAGAACCATCAATATTTGATTCCGCTTTAAAAAAATCGAATTCGCCGTTGAGAAATATCATAGTAGACGATCCGGCAGCAATCATTTCCATTAATCCATCAGGCTCATCATCCTCATCTTTTTGATGGAAAATTATTTCTGAGTTGTCAAACACTACCATTCGTTCGAGTTCTCCCTCATCAAAATACGCATGCAGTGTATCACCGGTCATCTGATGAAGCCTGCCGGTTACAGAATCTTCCTGGACGATGATCGGACGTGAGTAAGAGAGTAAAAATTCAATATCCTCCTCTTCAAGAGTGGCTTCTATATAGGGACCTGAAAGCTGAATGTTTTTATGCCAAAGAATGGGATTTCCTTTTAGCATAAATTTTTCTTCTTCATCCCGGTAGTTAGCTGTATCGGCCACAGCGGAGAATTTTGTCGACCATATCCGAACCTGGTGGAAAGCATCCATGGTAGATGTGGTATCAGTTTCCTGCAGTTCAATTTCTTTACCTATCAAGTGAGTTGTGTCTGATTCTGATTCACTCACTTCCATCATCCAGGCATCATTGCCTGTAAGCAGCCGGTAACCGGCGGAATCAGCAAAAAGATAGTTACCTGTAAATGTAACTTTTTCTTCAAAATCATCAGCAAATACGCGGCCATGTAGTTCATAAAGATCTTTGGATCGATTCATGAAAAGTGAATCAGCTTCAAGATACTGGGTGGTATCGGACAGTTGTACGTTTCCTCGAAATATGGCACTATCGGCATCCTGATAATAAAGCCCTGATTCAGCCAATAAAGTACCGCGATTATCTTCAAATCGAACCGGTGAAACAAAAATTACGAGATCAAGCGGGGATATAAGGTCTATGGTTTCACTGAATATTGTATTTGCCGGAGATTCAATAATTACACGTCCACGAAATTGACTCACGTCGGTAAATGTATTGTGATATAACGAATCTGCCCAAATTACCTCCTCCTCAGTTTCGATCTGGATATTGAATGCATGAATAAGATTCCGGTTTAAGAATTGGTAGGCACTATCGGCTTCCATTCGCATATCTTCTGAACGAAGCACAACGTTGCCAAGAAGTTTACGTGCGTTTTCACCATCTATAACTGTACCTTCTGCACGGTCGGCATTCTCAATAAAAACCTGGCTTTGAGCCATCAAGTGGGATGTACTTGGTAATGGAGTAACTAATGTAACTATAACGATACATACAGCTAATTTGATAAATGTGTTTTTAATCAACAAGAAATCTCCCTCTGGGTTGTTCAATGGTATAAGAGGAAAGATCTGTGAGTCCATCAAACCCGCTGCCGGCAATACTATCCGAAGGTGTAATAATAGTGACGTAATCCGGAGAGGTAATCCGATCGGTAGGTTCAGACCATTTTAAATAGTCGGAGTAAAGTTGCCGGTTGGTTGATGTGGTCACCCTGACGGAATCGTAGAGTTCGAATTCATTTTTAGTGTCGAGATAAACGGCACGTTTGCTCCATGCCTCAGTTTCAACAGCCCCGGCTGAATCGAACAATTGTACATAGACCGGCCCGTCAATATGAGTTTCTTTTCGGTTGGGCATTTGATAGCTGATGGCATATGAACCATCGATCCAGATACGGGAACGACCATCTTTCATCAGCACCATTTTTACATCCCAGCTTTCGGTAGTAGTGGTAAGCGAATCATTTAAAGATGATTGAACTTGTTGGGCATCAAAATCTGAAAGTTCACCGCAAGCCGTAAATAGGAAAAAGAGTACGGCACATAGGGGCACGAAACTACGTAGTACCAAAATACCTGTCTCCCGCATCTCCGAGCCCTGGCACGATAAATGCGTCGTCATTAAGTTTTTCATCGACTGCTGCTGTGATGATTGAAACATCAGGATATTTTTCGGTTATGCGTTTTAAACCTTCTGGTGCACTAATCAGGGATGTGAAACGAATCTGTTTCGCTCCTTGCTTTTTTAAATAGCCAATTGCGTCGTCTGCACTACCACCGGTAGCAAGCATTGGATCTACCAATAGCACCAATCCCTTCGAGATTCCTTCAGGAAGGTTTGAATAGTAGTCAACGGGTTCATGGGTTATTTCGTCTCTGTACATTCCCAGGTGGCCAATTTTAGCATCCGGAACAAAATTCATGATTGCGTCAACCAACGTTAACCCTGCCCGCAATATAGGTACAACAATGATTTCCGTATCAATATGATATCCTTTTGTTTCCGTTATGGGTGTGTGGATAGAGGTTTCCCTGAGGGGAAGTTCTTTCAGTGAGATATAGGCCAGTATGGTGGCAATTCGTGCCATAGCGGTACGAAAACCAACGATGTCGGTGGACTCATCCCGCAGTATAGATAAATCGCGGGCAACAACAGGATGGTCCAGAACGGTAACTTTTTGGTGATATTCCTTTGATTCAGAAGGCATCAGCTATTCTTTAGATTTCAGTATTTTCGAAATATTTACGTGAAATTCTCACAATAACTCCTGAGAGTGCAAATAGCGCAATGATATTAAAAAATGCCATCAGGCCCAGCATTACATCTCCAAATGCCCAGATTGTGGTTAATGCTGTTATTGCACCTACAAAATGCATCCCCACAAAAGCCAGTCGATACCAGAATATCGACTTAAAGCCAAATAAATACTGGGACGCCCTGTCACCATAGTAACTCCAGCTTATGGATGTGGATACAGCAAACAATAGTACCGCGATTGTAACGATAAAACCACCTCCTCCGGCAAGAGGCGATAGCCCGATTTCGAATGCGCGTGCTGTAAGCGGTGCTCCGTTTTCTACCACACCGCCATAAATCTGACCCATTACCTGATCGTTTTCATCAAACAGTGTAGCACCCATGCCTATATTTTCTATTCGGCCATTAAACAGCTCAGTTTCTGCGCTATTGGTATACATTGTATCAACCGGCGAGGAATATCGCAGCATATCCCCATTAACCGGTACTCCATCTTCGAAATAGAGAGTGGATGGTGAATCAGGGTCATGTATTACATATTCAATAGTGGCCGATGTTGGATCAATTGTCGCAGAGTGGTGCATATCCCAGGCGCCGGTTGTTACAATTACAAGTCCGGTAATAGAACACACAATGAGTGTATCAATAAACGGTTCTAATAGCGCAACCACACCTTCCCGTACAGGTTGATCTGTCTTTGCAGCCGAGTGAGCAATTGGTGCCGAACCCTGGCCTGCTTCATTGGAAAACAAACCTCGCTGAACTCCATAACTGAGTGTAAAGATAAATGCTCCTGATCCAACCCCGAGAACCCCTGCCTGCGGATTAAATGCATTACCTACAATTTCGACCAGCGAAGGTATTACCATGTTGAAATTCAGAATAAGAATAATAAGGCCCGCAAGCACGTAGAGAGTCGCCATAAAGGGTACAAGACGAGCCGTGACATATCCAATTCGCTTAATACCGCCAAGAATAACCGCTCCTACAATACCTGCTGTTATAAAGCCTGTAAGCGCTCTGGGTATTTCAAAATCACTGAGCATTACATCAGCCACTGTATTCGCCTGTACGGCATTACCGGTCAGGAAGGCGCAAATGGCTGCCGCAACAGAAAATGCAACTGCCAACCATTTCCAGTTCGGGCCAAGGCCTTTTTCGATGTAATACATGGGCCCGCCGGAGACTGTGCCATCTTCGTTCGTGACTCTATACGCTTGGGCAAGCGTAACTTCTGTATACTTTATTGCCATTCCAAGGATGGCGGTAATCCACATCCAAAAAAGCGCACCGGGCCCCCCAAAGTGAATCGCCAGGGCCACACCGGCTATATTACCAATACCCACGGTAGCAGACAAAGCCGTACTCAGAGCCTGAAAATGATTTATGTCTCCTTCATCCTCAGGGTCATCGTAATGACCACTTACCACCTTGAGTCCATGGCCAAACCGGGTAATTTGAATAAAACCAAGACGTATTGTGATAAAAATTCCAAATGAGAGAAGAACCACTACCATAAAAGGGAGTGCTTCAGGGGTGTTCCAGATCAGGTCCAATAGCCAGGAGATAACAGATTCGAAGATGTCCATCAAATAATTATATGTTTTTGATTACGTCAGCTTCGAATGTATAAATAATTAGAGTTACATTTTAATAAAATTGAGAAAGTAGTGAACGATTTAACTTTGAAAGTTCTTTTTAACCAACAGAACGGTTTTATCGTGTAAGTGATTATCGCATAAACAACTATACGCACTAACCTGAAGAAATAAATCATGTTATGACAAAAGCAGACATTGTTGATATAATTTCATCATCCACCGGACTCACTAAAGTTGAGACTGAAACAGTTGTTAATGGCTTTATAGATACTGTAATCGACGCTATGAAGCGGGGTGAAACAATAGAACTCAGAGGTTTTGGTAGTTTTAAAGTAGTAAAAAGAGCACAACGTGTAGCTCGCAATCCTAAAACGAATGAGGAAGTTATTGTACCCGAGCAATATGTTCCAACTCTGAAAATATCGAAAGATTTTAAAAAACAGGTCAATAATTCTAATTCGTAAAAAAACTGCTCTCCTTGTAATAGCTCAGGTGGATTCCGTCTGTAAAGGACAGAATGATAATTTTGAAGCTTGCTTCATTTTTGTAAAGATGCATCATTGCGGTTTTATACAGATTGTAATATTCTCTGACTGAATTATCTGCTTCTGTTCCTGACTTGTATATGACTCATTCTGGCTGTTTTACTGAATATAATTTTGAGCTATTTCTATGCATACTCTTGCTCAGTTCTTGCTCCCCATATCCACCTGCAGATAATTATGAGGTTGATGGATTAATTTCGATAGATGGTACCCGAGTAAACGAATCGGTAAACTGGAAAGAAATCCATTATTTGAATAGCATAGGCATGGTTTCCCATATTCAGGATCCTGATAGCTCTTTCAGCCTCAATTACTCTTTTTACCTGACAAATCCCGGATCGTACTCTCTTTGGATGTTAACAACCGGTAGTACCCTATCGGATGATTCTGCAAAACCGGACATAACAGTAACCGGACCAGATGGCTTTTTGATTGATCGATTTCAAGCTGATCCTCCCTTTGATGCAAGGCTCAAATGGATAAATCTTACATCAGAAAATCAAAACACAGGCTTGCTGAACCTCGCTGAGAGTGGTGAGTACCAAATTCAAATCAATTCCGGGGGAAGTGACGGGTTTCAGGTTCACAAAATTCACCTGGCCTATAATGATTATTTGAAACCAACAGGCCTTGGATTGCCCGCATCCATTACACCGGAAATTAATGCTGCCGATCTTTTCAGAGAACAACCTGTAATGCTTCCGCCTGACTGGACGTTTGGACTTATAGCGGGATCTGTCAGGCAGGATGATCAATTAACTTCTTATCCTGCGGCAGAAATAGATTGGCCAATTATTCCCGATGCCTATTGGTCTTATATTTATTCTGACGCTCATGCAGAATCACTGCTATCACACACTGAAAGAAATGATATAGTGGCCGGATTTGAGATATCTGATCCGGATCAAGTCCCGTCTTTGTATGAAATGGGATATCAATTTTCATTTTCTAAAGATGAGGTTACACAAAACAGAACAGAAGAAATATTCTCCATTCAATATGAAGCGTTTCCGCAGCATGAACGCGGAATTTTTTTCAGAGATATCCATCACGCATATAATCCTTTATCGAAGCAATATCCTGCAATGATGACTCAGCCTGTTCAAACTGAATGGAGTTCGGAAGCTACAATAAATGACAACACATTTAATCCTGGGGGTTTACATGAAATGGTGGAAACATTTGCCAACCCCGAATTCAGCACCTACAATATTCCGTTTTTATCCATTCCGATTTTTTTTGAAGATATTTTAACATCTGATGTAGATCATTCGGATGAGCTATTGACGCGCACATTGCAGCTGTCAGCATTTATGCCGGTTATGCATATTCTCCATCACGGTAAATTCTCCGAACGTTTAAATGACGAGCAGCTAAAAATTCTGAGCAGATATGCAGATCTCAGATCGAAATTATTTCCCTATATCTATACTCATGCTCATATTACGCGACAAACCGGACAAAGTATAATTGGAGGTTTTCGCGATCATGACACACAATTTCGTTTTGGGGATGCTTTTCTTGTTGCACCCATTACAGAGCCGGATCAACTGGAGCGTAGTGTATATTTTCCGGGTGAAGGAAGCTGGTATGATTATGATACCGGACGAAGATACTCTTCTGGCCAGTCGTGGATCGTGGAGGCCCCACTGAATCGGATACCCTTATTTGTGAAAGCGGGTTCTGTAATACCTTATAGGGTGGAGGGGGGACAAATCAGACAGGGAACGAATGATCATTTACGGGTTGAAATCTATACTGGTGATGCCGGTACATTCAGACTGACAGAAGATGATGGTGTATCCCGCGATTATCGCAGGGCACTGGCTGCACGAACGATGTTCAGATATAATGAGGTGGCAGGCCGGCTGAGGTTAACTATCGGTGCTGTACAGTCCCATTTTGAAGGCATGAATGATACACGTACCTATCAACTCCTTTTTAAGCATACAGATCCCCCGCAGGAAGTGTTAGTAGATGATGAATTGATCAGTGAAAAAAATGAGGAAGCAAGTCGTTACTGGAGCTATGATGAGGAATCGGCAACGCTGATTATTGACTTGAAAGATCAATCAAAACATGATCGAATTGAAATTTCAATTACTCCATAAAAATGGGTATTCAAATTCTCCCAAATTTATAGATCAATTAAATCAAAAAAAGCCGGATCCTATTGAAAGATTCGGCTTTTGCTGAATGACTGTATGCTTAACCAATTAAAAGTCGATGCCAATTGAGAAATAATGGATTGGAGAACTATCAAATCCGTTTCTGTAGTATGGCCAGCCAACATCATAACGGAAAGGTAGTCCGAGCAGAATGGTTCGCAGGCCAAAACCAGCACCAATCAGGATATCTCCGTCAATAACGGTTGAGGTAACATCGCCCTGGCGCGGCTCACCCTGCCGGGGGCGCCCGGTTTGACCGTCGAGTACAAGATCGCGCTTATCTGCCACTCTGAAATCCAGACTGGCATCACGTTCAAAGAATACGATCGGTTCGCCCGTTTGACTATCTGTAAATCGGGAGTAGGGTATATCAAAACCCCATGCAGCACCGGCATCTATAAATCCCACACCTGTTATGTTATATAATGGTATGAGTGGAATAGGGCCCGGAAGTACGGCTGCGAAAAGCGGAAATCTGAATTCTGCGTTTATAAGAGAGAATTTATCTCCGAAAGTTGTGTTAAACTCATGACCTCTGAGCGGGGTAGCCGGCAGAGTAAAAAAAGTATCGGCCAGCCGTTCAAAAGGAATTTCAGCATCACTCCATCGCTGGTTGATCCATCCAAGCATTCCTCCCATGAAAAATGTCTGAGAGTCGCGTCCGATCGAATAAGCTCCTGACCCGCGAAATGCGAATGAGGTTCTGTTTCCCAGATTAAAATATTTTCGGTAATCGCCCAAAAGTGTGGCAAACTGGGGAGTTTCACCTTCAAGCGGCGGGCTGCCTGATAGTCTAATCGAATACCGCGAACCACTTGCGGGGGTAATCATGCCAGGAAGGGGAATGGTAAAATCACCGGTAAATGTGACTCCGGGATTCAGAAAAAAGCTTGCATCATTTTGTACACTTCGTTCACCGAAGGAACGGACGGAGCTAAAATCTCTGTAAATTCCTATTGCCGATATACCGTAATCAAATCTTTGAAAGCGATTCAAAGGATATTGGAAATCTGCCGAAAGGCTAAACGTACGGAACCGTAAGAGTTCGCCAAAAAAGGTCTGATAATTACGTGATTGATGATTGAAGGATGCGAAAAAGTTTGTTCTGTTTCGAAGAAATCCATATCGAATCATGTAGTCGCTGTTTCTGAGATCGAATGTAAGATCAGAACCAAACGCCATCTGATGATCACCGAACAGATCGCTAAGGGTGATAAAAGCAAAAGCAGATGATCCCGAGAAGGTGTTTACCTGGCCTGCTGCATAGCTAAAATCAGGTGAAAATTGGAGCCTGTATTCTTTAGGCCGGTAGAAACCATCGTCTGTTACATTATTTTCGGGTTCAAAATTTCTGGGATCATCACGTAACTCTAAGGTTGTATCACGGACAACTGCTTCACCAAACTGATAATTTCTAAAATCAACTTGTTCACCATTCGTGGTTTCAAGGGAATCTTCCTCTTGTTCTCGTTCAGGTGGATCTATAGTTGTGGGAACGGCCCTTGAAGCAAGCTGATTTCCTTCTGTTCGGTTCGAAATTAGCTGGCGGGCATACCCTATGGCAGGCACTCTGTCGGCGGGAGACTGTTCTGCGCGTTGCTGAGCCCACGTATTGGGAGTAAGCTGGCGATCCATTCGCATTGAGAATGGGGAACGTATCATAAAAATGTCGGGATATCCTTCGTTCAGGGAATTGAATGCAAGCCGTGTTCCATCATATGAAATCGACATTTGCATCACACCGGACTGCATATCTGTAAGCGGATAAACCGATCTGCTGTTTAGATCATACTCAAAGATATTAGGTATTCCATTTTGATCTGATACAAAGACAAATCGTCCATCCCGGGTTGCAGCAGGACTGGTTTCTGACCAGTTAGGTGTATTGGTAAGACGTTCCATTCTGGATGTGTTGATGTTGAAGGAGTAAAGATCTGTTTCAAAGAAACTATCATTTACTATAGCAGAATATCCGGCCAGATAGGTATGAGGATTGGTATTGTCTCCCCGGTTGGAGACAAAATAAACCGTTTCTGAATCAGGGCCCCAGGCTGGTTGCTTATCTGTAAATACATCACCGGTCAGATTTTGGAAATCTTCTGTCTCAAGGTTATAAACAAAAATACTCTGATAAGGTCCTATATTACCATCAAAGGCTATTTTTTGTCCATCGGGCGACCATGCTACAGAATTAATTGCATCAAGGCTTGGAAACCTGGTGGTGGTCGAATTTCCAGTTTCGTAATCTACAATGGCCAGGTTGTAATTGCCCTGGGATTTACTTGAAAGCGCAATACTTCGTCCATCAGGCGACCAGGATAAATTCGGGTTTAAAATGTTTAACTCCTCAAACATCGGGCTGTCAGCTCCATCTACAAGGGTTTTAAGTCTATCGCCGGTGTTTGCATCAACAACTATAACATCAAATACGCCACGACGATTGGAAAGCATAGCAATTCGATCGCCATTGGGAGAGATAGAAGGACTTGTATTGTAAGAGCCTGATCGGGCACGGGTCGTAATTTGAGTTGCAGAAGCACGCAGAGATTGGCGTTCTGCTACTTCGGGAAAATATCGCTGGCGGTAAAATTCTCTCCAGCGGTCCGATAGCTCTTCTAAACCTAAACCCAGAGCCTGGGTAATTGCCTGTTCAACATTTCGAGTGAGTTTTATCCTTTCCAAAATCTCGGTAATTTTTGGCCGGCCATATTCTGATTCTATATAATACCAGAACGCCTGCCCGCCCCGATAAGCAAAAAAGCCTCCAAGTCTTTGAATAGGGGGAAGATAGTTGTTCAGAATAGCATCCCTCATAAACATATCAGTCTGCGTGTCCCAGCCAAGGGCCAGATATTCTGCTAAACCTTCCTCAAACCATAAAGGAAATACAAGTTGTATATTGTTCCGCATAATCGATTGTATACCGCCACCATAATATACATCATTGATAAAGGCATGGGTTAACTCATGCTGAATGGTACGCCTGAAATCGGCGTAGTCTCCCATGAAAGGCTGAGTCATTCGGTTCTTGAACTTGTCTGTAACACCGCCGATGCCTTGCGCGTCCACGGGTAATTGTACCACGTTAGTTTGTGAAAAATCGCTATGTGAATCGTAAATAATTACAGGAATACGGTCTGTTAATTGAGAACCGAAATCATTTTGAAGTTGCCTGATGGATGATTCAACAGCTTCGGCTGTAAACTGTGCAAGGTGATAGTTTTTAGAATCGTAATAGTAAATATCGAAATGTTCAGTCTCTATAAATCTCCAGTCGAAACGTTCATACTGAACTCTGTTTTTTCCGAAGAAAAAATATTGAGCATAGATTGTTTCAACGAGAATAGTTCCCAGAAAAAGAGCCAAAAAAGGTATCAGAATAAGTTTTTTAAGTAATGGCATAGGTTGGAACAATTAATTAAAAGTCAGCAGGAACCAGATCTATCTGGCGTCTGCCCATATCAGTACGAGTCACCTTGGCATTTAAAGAGTCACCGAGACGGTATTGCTTGCCTTTAGAACGACCGGTTAGGCAATGTAATTGTGGATTATAAATGTAATAATCATCTCCCAAATCACTCACGCGAATCATACCCTCGCAATATATATCATCCAGAATCACGTAGAGTCCGTTTTCTGTAACACCACTGATGGTGCCTTTAAATGTTTCTCCAAGCTTATCAGAAAGGTATTCAACCTGTTTCAGTTTTACTGAATCTCTTTCCGCCTCTACTGCATAACGTTCTCGCTCACTGCAGTGTTCACCGGATTCCAGGAGTTGATCGTAAGTATATTCTGTATCGCCAGCGTTGTAACATTTTAGCAAACGATGCACAATTACATCGGGATAACGACGGATTGGGCTTGTAAAGTGCGCATAATCTTTGAAACCTAAGCCAAAATGCCCGATATTTTTTGGACTGTATTCTGCTTTTGCCATGGAACGGAGTACAAGTCCATTAATGATATTTTCAATAGATGTACCTTCTACCTCTGTCAACAGATCATTAATTTTAGATGCTGTAATTTTACCGTCGAGCTTCAGCTCAATGCCAAGTGGTTTTGTAGTTTCTTTTATATTATGAAGCTTTTCGAGATCCGGCTCACCATGAACCCGGTATAAGAACGGATGATCATTTTTTTCTTTTTTCTTCTTGCGAAGTGAATCCACGTGTTTAGCCACGGTTTTGTTGGCCAGAAGCATGCACTCCTCGATTAACTTGTGGGCAAACTTTCGTTCTTTAACGATCACATCAACCGGTTTCCCGGAGTCATCTAAAATAAAACGGGGTTCCGGGGTTTCGAATTTAATAGATCCTTCCCTGAATCTTTTATCCAGCAGGGTGTTGGCAAGTGCCTGTAATGTTTTTAATTGATTTTCGAATGGATGTGAATTTTTACCATCCAAAATATCCTGCACATCATCATAAGTAAAGCGCTGGCGGGAATGAATAACGGTTTCTTCCACACTGTGATCTACTACTTTGCCGTTAGGAGCAACTTCCATAAAACAACTGTAAGCCAGTTTATCTTCATTAGGGCGCAGGCTGCACAGGCCATTACTTAGTCGCTCGGGAAGCATGGGTATAACCCGATCCACCAAATAAACACTTGTTCCGCGATGAAAGGCTTCATCATCCAAAACTGTTTCACGGGGCATATAATGTGTAACGTCGGCAATATGTACTCCCAGATAGTAATTACCATTGTCGAGAATATTAATACTTAAACCGTCGTCAAAATCCTGGGCATCTGGCGGATCGATCGTAACCACAACTTCTTCTCTAAAATCTTTTCGACGGTCGATCTCTATTTGGGGAATTTGTTCGGGTATAGCCTCCGAAAACTTTTCTACTTCGGGTGGAAATGCAGCATCGAACTGTTTCTCAGCCAGGATGGAAAGTATGTTAGCTTCGTTACTGCCGGCATCACCCAGAACCTGATCTATTTTAGCCTGTGGATATCCGCGGACATCATCCCAGTTGACAAGAGTAAAGGTAACTTTTTGGCCAGGTTTAGCACCATTCAGATCATCAGGGGTTACAAAAAAATCTACTCTCGAAGATTGCTGATCGGGAATGATGATATAAGTATTTTTGGCTTCCTCGGTAAGAGTACCTACAAATTTGGTACGTGCTCTCTTCACGATCTTATCAATTTTACCGATCGCTTTATTACTTTTTTTATGGTAGCCTGTAATTTTAACCGACACAATATCTCCATCCAGGGCCGTACTCATCTGGCGGCTTGGGATTTTAATATCCTGGTCGCGACCTTCTACGATAACATAGCCATCGCCGCGGCTGGTTACATCCAGTGTACCGGTAAGAGTGGGGTCTTCTTTTACTGCAAGTTCGTTTAAACGAACAAGATTGCCCTTGCTGACCCGAAGAACATCAAGCTGTTTTAGCCGGTTGACAGCATTTTTTAATTTTCTCGTGTCTTTTTTGGATGTGAGGCTCAATGCATCTAATAAAATCGGGATTGGAATTGATGCATCAGGATATGATTCCAGAATTTTGATAATCTTTTTTTCCAGCGAACTTAACTTGTCTTTACTCATCCTTGGTATTGTATTTTATTTTAACTTCCTGCTAACGAATCTGATTCTTCATCTTCAACGTCAGATTCTTTTTGTTTTAATCCAAACAAATTTCTGAAGGAGTTTGAGATCCTGTTTTTCAGGCTTTGCCATGTGTTAAATTGAAATTGAGCTTCAACACCCATTCCGTTCATCTCTTGTGTTTGTCTTGCTTCAGTTTCAGCCCTGTTGGAGAGGGTAGGATCCTGGCGGTGAAATGCTGTAACTGAAAATGTACGATTAATCCGGTAGGTAGCACCAATATCCCCAATCTCTGTATTGCCAGTAATCTGGCCTTCCCGTCGCAGTATAATACGATCATTAAACAACCGGAGCGCCACGCCAAGATCCACCTCATTGAAAGCATTCAGGTTGAAGTCAACATCAAATGTGATATCGCTGCGCAACAATGTGTTAATCTGATTTGATAACAGCGGGCTGATTATTTGACTTGATACAAGTGGATTCACTAAAGCGTTTGTTCCGGTTACATTGCCAAACTCTGGATTTTGTAGTTCATCTGAAGGTACAAAATTTCCGGTAAGCAATATTCCAAATGCCTGTAGCACTTTTTCATCTTCATTTTGATTTAATCTGTTAATTTGTGCCGCTATAGTAGGATCTTGTGTGCCTTCGATGCCGGTTGGAACCTGAAAATAAAACTCGTTTGTTATTTCACTGATGGTACCTCCTATGTGTAGAACAATTTCAATGGGTACACGCTGAAAATTAGTTCCTGTAGGCAATAAAGTAGATATATCAGGACGGGCGCGGTACGAAGCAGTTATATTCAGGTTTGCATCTGCCAGATCGCCTTGCCAGCTTATGGATCCGCCTTCCTGAATGTTGAATCGTCGTGTAAAGATATCACCGCCCACAAATTGATATTCGCCTCCTTCAATATTAAAGCGGCCATACATACTTAAATTCTGATCATCTAATATCAGCCGTATTTGTCCGGTTCCGGTGGCTGATAAAATATCATTTGTTACGGGATCAAATATTAGCTGTACATTTATCGGGTTGTTGGTCACAAACTGCAGATTCATCGTAAAAAGTTCCAGAAAAGTAAGATCCACCTCTTCTTCACCGCCATTTCGTACGCCATTTTCACTACGGCCGTTTCTTCTTTGTACCGGCGTAAGATCTTCGAATGATTTTACAAACTGAATAAACTGCCTGTCTTGATCGAGTTCTGTTTCTGCCTGCAATGGTATTGAAATTCTTGAAGCAGAGGACAGGAGAATGGGTGTTATGGATCTGATTACAGGAGCATCACTCGTTCCTTCAAAAACAGCTCGTCCGCTGCCATATAAATCTGCAACGAACGGTACGTTAGGATCCTCAACATTATTCATAAATCTCAAGTCGTCCAGCTCCATCTGAATATCAAAGATATTGAGCGGACCAAAGTCTACCAAATCAACCTGACCGGATAATGTTCCTCTCCCTCCACGCCTGTCATCCAGGATAATATCTTGAAACAAAAGCCCATCAGAGCGGTTGAATACCAAATTTCCATTTATAGTATAGGGTACATTTGTAAATGCCGGCCTGCCATACACATCTTCTATATCGAAAACGACCTCATAATCGTAATCGTTACGGCTGCCACGTATAAAACCAGACCCAGATGAGTTCCCCTCCATGTCGGTTACAATGTTTGGAACAATAAAAGTAACGATCCACATATCAATTTCACGGAGATCCGCTTCGAAAAAATACAGATCATCATCGTTATCAGCATCATCGGGGGTTTTAAAATAACCGCTGAAATACAAATCCTGACCTACGCCGTTATTAGCTTCCAGGTAATTAGCGTATCGATCGCGATCAGTATAAATGTGAATATCGGTATCAAAACGGTCCTCCTCAGCGTTGTATCTGCTGCGAAGGGATACATCGCCAATAACCCGATTGTTAACCCGGCCTTCTGTTACCATAATATCTCCCTGGATTGAGGGTATCTGCGTTAATGCCCTGGTTGTAAAATCACCATCCACAATACCCTCAAACTGTATTCGTCCCCCGATCATTTCTGAAACCCTGGCCAGGCTGAAATTACGAATATTATAATTAACAGAATCTTCAGGCGCATTGCTGAATGTACCATCCATTTCAAAAGAGTCTTCGTCACTTTCAAGTGTGAACTGGTTAAAAGTAACAGACCCATTTTGATTATACTCAATTGTTGGAGATCCAGGAGTTACCCATCGGTAGTCCGAAGAACCGGCTATTAAAGTATCTATCGTAGTTACAAGACGGTCGCTGTTCCAAACTGTAGTGGTTTCTGTATAATATGTGAAGTTTTCCAGTGCATTATCCACTTCCTGCCGAATAGAAATTATACTGTCTCTGAGACTTGCGTTTATAGATGCTCCGTCAATTCTATAATTTTCGTTTAATACAAGGTCAGGGCTATTTATTTGAAAATCGATGAGACTATTGTCTCGCAGCATCTCCCCGTGATTGAAAACGCCATTGAAAGATAATCCCAGATCGTTAAAGGAAGAGTTATTTACAATAAGGCTGTCATCAAAAAAGGAAGCGTTCAGCGACAAAGCATCAGAAGTTGCATTTATATTCAGATTAAATGTTGCTGATGATTCAATTTCCTGCAGATCGGGAAAATAAGCTCGTAAGAGTTCTAAATCTTTTATAGTTGCACGAAGGGATAGATCTACAGGCGTACCGTCTGTAAGCCTGGGAAAATCGTCAGGAGGTGAAGGAACCGTAAGCGGCTCCTCGAAATAGAGTTCTTCATTGATACGCTCTGCAAAAAAAGCGTGCCAGTATGCTGCCGCTTCGGACAATCTCTCCGGATAAATTGAACCGTATAGATCGGCATCAAAAAAGGAGCTTGTCATCCTCAGGGTTCTGCTTTCATCACTTCTTTCATTTATATCAGCATAAAATTGATGTGGACGAAGCGTGTCACCATCAATAATGGATTCATTTACTTCCACGCTCAGTCGTCCGAATACATCATTTATTGATGTACCCTCTATATTGGCTGAAACCCGGCCACTGAAATTTGTTGATTCATACGCCAGGCCTGGGAAATAAGTGGTTATATCGAGCTGTTGAATAACTGCTTCGGTGGAAAACTGTTGCCGATCTTCACCAAGAAGAAATGTACCGCTGCCCGAACCTTCAGTATCTTCATTGCGAAGTTGCACGGAGTAAGTTCCCGTACGGTTTACCAAATTCAAATCAGCTACAAAAAGATTGAATGAATGATTTAAAATTCGGCTGTCCGATAAGTTGAACGAAGATTCAATGGTGGCTGTACGGTCTAATCCACGCCCCGTTGCATGTAGCTGACCAAACAAAATAGAAGTTCCCAGGCTGTCGCTAAACACGGGAGATACATCTAATGAATCGAGATCGAGAAACAGATCATACGAATTTTCTGCAAAGACAAATTCACCATTAATTGATGTTGCTCCCTGTTCTGTCTGTAGTGTAAGATCTCCGTTAATATCATGAAGCGAGCCTCTTAATTCGCCATGGAGAATAGGATTTCCATAGGATGACATATCAATGTTTTCTGCTTCTAATTCTGATAGCAGGGGAGTTAGGTCACTTTCATCAATAATCATATTGCTGACAACCAGGTCGTAATTGAATTCCGGACCCGCCAGGTCTCTGATCTGACCATCAGCCAGCATATGAGACTCACCCGTGGATACTTGCAGATTATCCACAAACAGCGATTCAAGGTTACCTTCTGCCTGACCTTCAATTTCTATCGGGTACGAGATAAATGAAAACTCTGGATTAAAACGGTGCAAAAATGCAGGCTCTATATATAACCTGTTCATATCAAGCTGATAGTTGGCAGAAATAAGCTGCCCGCCAAGATTTTCCGCAAAGAAATTTACAGGGGAGGCTTCAGCTGAAAGTTGAATTACAGAGTGATTTGTTTTAAAATCAAGGCCGTTTAATTCAAGATAATGTCCATCATTAAAAAATTGGCCACTCAAACTGATTTCGCTGAATTCAGGATCATTTGTTGAGGCCGTTAATGAGTTAATATCTACAAACTGTTGATCTTCATTAGATTCGAGAAAAAAATCAGCATTCAGATTTGATACGACAAGAGGTGTTGATATGACAAACTGATCTGGAAAAGAAATGGTCTGATCAGCTTCTATTCTTCCATCAGTAATGGAAATATCAGGCGCGAAAATGGAAAATCGTTTCATAAAACGGTCGCTATCTCGTCTGCGTCTTACCTCTGTACCGGACGTATTAAAAATTCCTGTTAGAAGGAGGCCTTCTTCCCCTTGTTGAAGCAAAACAGTAGGCGAGTTAAGTTCAAGAGCTGTGATAGTAATATTACCGGTTAGTAATCCCCACAAATCAATAGAAGCATAAATTTCCTCGGCATGAAGTTGTGCAGAATACGGGTACTCAGGGGAATAAAATGTAACGTTATTGAACTGGGTGCGGAAAGGTATAAACCCGCGAATAGATTCTACATCTGCAGTACCTGCAAATTGATCGTTAAAAACTTCTTCAAGCTGAATTCTTATATAATCTTTACTGTCCGGCAGTTGAATAGCGGCCAGGAACAGACCTGAAAGTATTACGGTAACAACAAGCAGATATGCCAGTGTTTTCAGTAATAGATTCCAAAGGTTATAGATTAATCGTAGAATCAATTCTTTCTGAATTAGTTGAGTTCATTTATAACGGCAAGCCAGGCTTTTTTAATTAACCCAACGTTAGTAACTGATGTAACGAAGGGTTGTTGCCAATCTTGCAACAAAATGAAGCGATAATTTTCATCTACAACTTTTTTATCGAGCTTCATTGCATGTAACAGGTTTTCCATCTTTAGAGTGTTGCCGGTAATTTGAAATGAATAAAGATTTCTGAACAGACGGAGTGATGAGTCCTCTATTTCGGCACCTTTCAGTTTCGACAATTTTATTGCGGCAAGCATTCCCAGGTACACTGCCTCACCATGGCTAATAAGATTGAAATCGGCCACTTTCTCCATTGCATGCGCAAACGTATGACCGAAATTTAAGTAAGCCCTGGATCCTGCTTCAAATTCATCTTCTTCAACAATATCTGCTTTTATTTTTGCACACTTCAAAATGAGTTCTGATAGCTCGGCCAGGTATTCTATAGGTTTTCCAGGTTTTAAAAATAATTCAGCATCTTCAAATATCTGCTCATCCCGAATGGCTCCATATTTTAATATCTCACTCAAACCATTTGTCCATTCACGATCGGGAAGTGTATCTAAAAAATTGATGTCTGCAATGACTTCTAAAGGCTGATAAAACGACCCCACCAGATTTTTTCCCGATGAGTGATTAACCCCTGTTTTGCCTCCGATTGAACTGTCTACCATTGCGAGTAATGTTGTGGGTATATGGATAAGAGGAATTCCACGCAAAGTTGTGGAAGCAACAAAACCGGCCAAATCACCCGTTACACCCCCACCTATTGCAAAAAGAGGTGTATTTCTTCGCACTCCGGACGCAAGCAGATAATCGGTCAGTTGTTCCCAATGGGATATAGATTTACTTTTTTCACCTGCCGGTATAATCCGAATCTGATAAGAATAATCTGCATCATCGAAAGCATGAGTGATCCGGCTTTCATGATGCTTCCACACATTTTCATCAACAAATAGAAAACAGGATTCGAAAGACTGCCACTCTTTTATTTTTCTGAGTTTTTTTTCAAGTATAGAACGCCCTGTTGTAAGGGTGTACGTACCGGAAGACGACTTAACGTCTACTGAATCCATCATATATTTTTATTTTCTTTAATATAGTATCAGCTATTAAGGTTGGAGAACTATGGCCAGCATCAATGGTTATTTGCGCCTGGTTATAAAACGGCAGCCGCTGTTCAACAAGCCTGGTAATCATGTCTACAGGTTGTTTTTTAATCTCACTGGGCTTGTTTAGCAATGGCCGGTTTTGATCACCTGCAACTCTGTCTAAAATTACGGATTCAGGCACCTTCAGAAAAATGAGCCAGCCATATATTTTAAGATGATCCACAATCTGCTGATTTTGAAGAGCTCCGCCACCCAGTGCCATAACTCCTTTAAAGTCTTGTGATTCCCGCACTAAAATTTTTTGTTCAAGCTGCCGGAACCAGTTTTCACCCTTCTGATCAAAAATCTGAGGTATACTCATTCCGGCTTCCTCAACAATCATACTATCGAGATCGGAAAAAGGTACGCCAAGTCTTTCGGCGATTGTCATGCCAACAGTTGTTTTACCGGATCCCATCATACCACATAAAAAAATTGGTTGCTTCAGCTTCAGGTTTTCCATTCGCTCAGTTTTTTGGGTTCAACCATCTCAACTTCTTCCTGGTGCACCCGCACTGCTCCTGCAGGAGACCCTTTAGGTTTTGAAATATACTTTCGTTTCGTATAAATGACGGGGGCCAATTTTGATCCCCTGGCTTTAGAGTTCCAGGCGGCAGCGGACGCTGCTTTCAGAATTATTTCTTTTGGCGGATAGTTTTTATTGTTGTTCATTCTGATAACGACATGCGAGCCGCTAACTCCGCGAGCATGCAGCCAAATATCTTCTTTGTGAGCTCTTGATGTTAGCTCATCATTACTTTTGGCATTTTTGCCAATCCAGATTTCGTAGTTGTCCAATGTAACTTTTCTAAATGGAAGTACGTCAGTTTTTTGATTTTGTGACAGCACACCAAATTCATTCAATTGCTCACGATGGTCCTCAAGCCAGGCATCGAATTCATAAATTTTATCCAGTTTCTGAAAGGAATTCTGAATTTGCTCCAGTTTCTTTAACTCCGTCTGTAATTCTGTTAAACGTCGTTTGTTTTCCTTAACCCTGGTTTTGGCCTTTGAAGATCTTTCATAATAATTCTGAGCATTTTCAGCCACGGAAAGTTCGGGCTTTACCGGGATTTCAACAGGCTTATTATTGTCGTAGAGATCAGGTACAATAAGGGAATCTTCTGTGGGGTCCAGCTTCTTGTGTGCATGAGCCATCAAAATATGTCCGTAATTTTCGTACTTTTTTGCGCGTTCGAGGGCCTTATCTGCTTTTTCCAGCTGCGAAATGGAGCGTTTGTTCTTATCTATTGCTTTTTCAATGCGAGGCTTTAAACTCTGAATTCGTTTTGTGAGGCGTCGTTCTCTTGAAGTTTTGTAATAGGTAAAGCGGATGGCATCATTGCAATGTTCAAATATTTTCAGATCAGGTAACGGAAGAAAATCTCTGTTTATCAAGCATAGGTTTCCATCTTTTAGTACACGAAATTCAGGATTGTTTTTCATCTGATCAGTCAGGCGCATTGTTAACTCCCGCACCATTTCCGGTGGTTTGTTATCCAGATTGTGATACTGAATCAACGGCGCTATAAGATGACGCGGAAATTTGGGATCTGTCTTTGTAACAACTGTTTTGGCTGACCAATTTGGTTTTAGTTCTGGCAT
Source organism: uncultured Rhodohalobacter sp. (assembly GCA_964404705.1). GTDB lineage: Bacteria > Bacteroidota > Rhodothermia > Balneolales > Balneolaceae > SW132. The sequence goes on from CAYOLE010000025.1 coordinate 20,238, forward strand.
TTGTGAACTTTTTCTCGGCTGAGGTTTTATTCGCCCCACCCAGCTTTCGGGAGACTTGAATGATTCTATAATTTCATTATTTCTTATAAGAAATACATTGGGGTCATTTCCAAACATCCTGAACAGAAGTTCGTACTCATTTTCAAACGTGAAGGTAATCCATCGGTCACCCTCTGTCAGCTCTACGTTTTTTATGATATTTTCCTTAAGTAAATCGAAAAAATTAGTAACGTTTGCTTTCTTCGGGTTTCTGAATGAGTCACTAAAAAGTGCCGTCTCACTACTGTTGGCACTGAATATGAGCCGAAAAGATTCCCCGCCGCATCTAAAATATCCTTCCCAAACATCCTTATGCGGAGAGTAACTAAAGTTAAAATTGCACCCAACGCATTTGAAATTGAGGTGTTTACTTAGATATATTAATACATAATAATTATTCATTTCAGAGTGCAAATAACCTTAATTAACATACTAATTGGTTCGATATGGAATATCCGATTTTTCAGTCGATAGTGAACAAGATTAACAGTTCACTGCTCAAGAGAAATATTAATGTTACTACGTTTAAAACTTGGGAAGAATCAAAAATAAATGCTGCGGGGCTTGAGATCTTTATTGATCTAAGTGAATCTACTAACCATTTAACGGCATTATCGATTAATTTTGATTGGGACCGTTTTCGCGAGGCATCTCTGGCCAGGCAATTAAACGGTACTGACAATCATCCAGTACTGCAATCCGAAACATTTGCAGAATCAAAAGTTGATCCGGTAATTGATATCGAGGTTACCTGGCATTTTCGTGAAGACCGTTGCCAGCCCCGCCAAACAAACGGAGATGCAAACTATCGCATCCAAAAAGCCAGTGAATGGATGGATCAGGCGAGTAGCAAAGTAAATGAACTTCTGCTTTCCGATGATATCATCACAAGGTGGCACCTCGAAATTGATGGTGACCAGTACGGAAAGTATCTCAATGCCATAAATCTTATTTCGTACTTTCAGTACTCTTTCCAGGGGCTGACGAGCTTGTGCGACGTTCATAAATTTGTTGACCGAAAACTCATTCATATACTTTACAGGGCGAAACGTGTGATCAAAATTGTTGATGAAACAGTGCAAGAGCACGCAGCCTAAATAAAAAAAGGCACGTTATACGCACCTTTTTCAGATCAATAAAACGAGTAAACGCTACTTTTTCTTCTTGTGACGATTTTTTCGTAGACGTTTTTTACGTTTGTGCTTCGCAATCTTTGCGCGTTTTCTTTTCTTACCGCTTGGCATAAATAATCACCCTATAGGATTTAATTGGTATTTTTTTTACTGATCAGTAAAGCAAAATACAAAACATATCAATAATTCAATAATGTAGAAAAACCTGCAAAAAGTTATGTGAAATCCTTACTGATACGTACTGTGGAAATCTTTATATTCATAAGCTTAGAATAAATTTATAAAAATCAATGCCCGATTTGATTAAAGTTGCAAAATTTGGCGGTACAAGCATGGCTAATGCCGAAGCGATGAGACGCAGCGCGGCCATTATCACACAGGATCCAGACAAGCGACTCATTGTGGTGAGTGCCACAGCGGGAACAACCAATCTGCTCACATCACTTTGTGATTCTATAGCGCTATCCGAAAAACGGAATTTGTTTAAAATGATTCGGGACAAGCACCTGGCTATCTGCGATCAGTTGAAGAATCCGGAATCGGCAATAAAACAGGTTAACAAAGCACTTAAGCAGTTAAAGAAATTTACAGAGATGCAGGTAGTTGGCAGACGCGAAAAAGATGAGATATTGGCTGCAGGAGAACGGATTTCATCGCTTATATTCACGGAGATTATAAACGAGATGGAACCCGGGGCGATCTGGTTGGATGCGCGTGAGGTTATGATAACAGATGATATGCATGGGAATGCCGAACCTGATATTGAAGCTATTGAGCAAAAAGTGACTGAAAAGCTTGAGCAGATTTTAAAACACAGCCGAGTAATAACTCAGGGATTTGTGGGTGCAACGAAAACAGGAGTCACTACCACGCTGGGAAGAGGGGGTAGTGATTATTCGGCGGCTCTTCTGGCAGAAGCTTTAAACGCTGACGTCTTGGAAATATGGACCGACGTGACAGCGATCTACACTACAGACCCCCGGATTGAGCCTGATGCATTGCCCATCACAGAAATCAGCTTCGATGAGGCAGCCGAGCTTTCTATTTTTGGAGCGAAAGTTCTGCATCCCGCTACTTTGAAACCCGCAATCAGGAAATCTATAAGGGTTTATGTGGGGTCCAGTTATAACCCGGACCAGCCTGGAACCTGGATTGTTAAAGAAACAGGAGAAAAGCCGGTAATCAGAGCAATTAGCCTTCGCAGAAATCAAACCCTGTTAACTGTTCACAGCCTGGATATGCTTCATCGTCACGGCTATCTTGCCCGGCTTTTCGAGGTTCTGGCAAAATATAAGATCAGCGTCGATCTGGTTACTACAAGTGAAGTAAGTGTTTCTATGACTCTGGACACTGATATCCAGTCGGCAGAAAAAAATAAATTGACTGAAGAAGTTTTGAAGGAACTGCGAACATTTTGCGATGTAAATATTGAAAAAAACCTGGCCCTGGTTGCTCTTGTAGGAAATAATCTTCACGCAACTGCAGGATTGAGCGGACCTGTATTTGGCGCTTTAAAGGATATAAATATCCGGTTGATATGCCATGGGGCCAGTTCGCACAATCTATGTTTTCTGGTAAAAGAAGAAAGGGCCGAAGAAACTGTAAGAACTCTTCACCAAATGTTTATAAAATCAAAAAACAGTACATTTAAATCATGAAAATTTCTGTCATTGGTACTGGAAAAACAGGGAGTGCTATTGCTGATCTGGTTGGTGAAGAAGCTTTTACATTTAATCGATCGAATAAGCCAACCCCTGAAAGAATTTCTCAATCGGATATAGCTATTATATTTGTTCCGGGTGAAGCTGCAGAAGAAATAATTGATGTGATGCTTCAAACAGAAATTCCGGCCGTATGGGGAACCACAGGATATGCCTGGCCGGAAGATCTGCCTGATAAAGTGAAGTTGACCGGCACAAAATGGGTGATTGGTTCCAATTTTAGTATGGGAATGAATCTCGTTCGCAAAGCACTGCAACTTTTAGGAAGTGGTAGTGATATGCTGGATTCACCTGAATTTCATATCCATGAAACACATCATATCCATAAAAAAGATGCTCCGAGCGGCACCGCAATTTCATGGCGGGAATGGCTTAACAGAAAGGCAAGCATTTCATCAAGCCGCATCGGTGATGTCAAAGGAACTCATGAACTGCATATTAAAACTCAATACGAATCGATCTATTTACGGCATGAAGCTCATGACCGTAAGCTTTTTGCTGAAGGAGCATTGTGGGCCGCAAAACGTCTAATCGAAGATGAATCAATTATGCCTGGTGTATACCAATTTTCCGAGTTATTTGATAAAGAATTTGAATTGAAATGATACCACAACAAAAACTTTGGACAGCACTTATTACCCCGATGCTCAGCGATGGTTCTGTAGATTTCGAGAGTCTGGAAAAACTGATCCAAAGGCAGAATAATGCAGGCAATGGAATACTCCTGATCGGAAGTACAGGCGAAGGTCTTGCCCTTGATAATGAAGAGAAAAAGAATGTTGTAGAATTCGCTGCCGGACTGGGAGCAGAGGTACCGCTTATGGTGGGTGTAGGGGGCATGAATATAAATCAGCAAAAGAAATGGATAGAGCATTGTAATAACTTAGAAATAGATGCTTTTCTCCTGGTAACACCCCTTTACTCCAAACCGGGACCAAAAGGGCAATTATTATGGTTTAAGGAACTGCTTGATGCTTCTGAAAGGCCATGCATGCTCTATAACATACCCTCAAGAACAGGAATCGATTTGCATGTATCTGTTGCTGAACAATTAGCTGATCATCCTAAAATGTGGGCGATTAAAGAGGCAAGCGGAAGTATCTCTGTCTACCGGCAATTTCGTGAACGAGTGCCATCTGTGGCACTTTATAGTGGTGATGATGCGTTACTGCCTGCATTTGCACCGTTTGGATGTAAAGGGCTTGTTTCGGTTTCTTCCAACATCTGGCCGGAAGAAACTAATCTATATACAGAAATGTGCCTGAGTGGGAATACAGACTCACTGTTTCCGCTTTGGGGGAGAGCGGCTCAGGCATTATTTACAGCTTCCAATCCTATCCCCGTAAAAAGAATGCTTTACAGTAATGGTGGGATTACCACACCGGAACTTCGGCTTCCTCTGGTGAAGGAGGAGCTTCAGGATTTATCAGAGCTTACTCAGATCGATTCAGAAATTAAAAACTGGTATAAAAAAAATAACGTATGAGCTGGGA
>CAYOLE010000026.1:0-24354 GCA_964404705.1 uncultured Rhodohalobacter sp.
TGAAGATGACGAAGAAAAGAAAGAGCCTGCAAAAGTGGAAGCCAGCACTAATGGATCAGAATCAGCTGAAGATGATGGCGGTGAACGAATAGAAGTAGTTATGCCGCAAATGGGCGAATCAGTTATGGAAGGCGAGGTTATCGAATGGCTTAAGCAGGTGGGCGATACTGTGGAAATGGATGAGCCTCTGCTTGAAATAGCCACTGATAAGGTTGATACCGAAGTTCCTTCACCCGAAGCCGGCACACTTACTGAAATCCTGGTTCAAGCCGGTGATACTGTGGAGGTAGGGCAGCCAATAGCCATTATCTCGACTGGAAAAGCGGCTACTGACGGATCTGACAAGAAAGGGAAACCCGATAAGAAAAAAGAAACTGAAGTAGCTGAGGCAACATCATCTGCGGCAACTCAAAAAAAGGAAACCGCAGAAAAAGAAACGCAAAGATCTGAACCGCAGCGTATTGGCAGCGACGGCCGGTTTTTCTCTCCGCTGGTTCGTTCCATTGCCAAAGAGGAAGGCATATCACAAGAAGAACTTGAATCGATTGAAGGAAGCGGAAAAGACGGCCGCGTATCAAAACAGGATGTACTGAACTATCTGGATGATCGTAAATCAGGAAAAATAAAAGCTGAAAAACCTTCTGAAAGAAAAAGCGAACAGGTAAAACCCTCATCACAACCTCAAGAGGCTAAAAAATCACCTGATGGTAAAATTTCAGCTGGTGAACTGAATGTAACACGTCCTCATGAAAATGTTGAAATAGTGAAGATGGACCGAATGCGTAAAATGATTGCGGAGCATATGGTTCGCTCCAAGCAGACATCAGCGCATGTATCCACATTCAGTGACGTGGATGTGACAAATATCGTGAAATGGAGAAATGCCAATAAGAAAAAATTCCAGGAACAGACTGGAGTTAAGCTCACATTTACACCGATCTTTATTGAAGCCTTTATCAAAGCGATTGGAGAATTTCCACTCATCAATAGTTCTGTTGACGGAGATGAGATTATCCTGAAAAAAGATATCAACTTTGGAATTGCAGTTGCGCTTGGAGAGGGAGGCAAAGGCGGTCTTATTGTACCGGTTATCAAAAAAGCACAGGATAAAAATCTTGCTGGTATTGCAAAAGCGGTTAATGATCTTGCCTATAAAGCCCGAAATAAAGAACTGAATCCTGATGACCTTGTGGGCGGTACCATTACACTTACTAATTACGGCAGTGTGGGAAACCTGATGGGAACACCCATTATCAATCAGCCGCAGGTTGTGATACTCGGTACAGGTGTGATCGACAAGCGCCCTGTAGTACGGGAAACGCCCGACGGAGATGTAATTGCAATTCGCCATATGATGTATCTTTCTATGAGTTACGACCATCGCATAATTGATGGTGCCCATGGCGGAGCCTTCACATCAAGAGTGAAAGATCTACTTCAAAATTTTGATACTGACCGGGCAATATGATTATTAATGCTGTAATAAAATAAGCGGTGACGGTAAACTTACTTACACCGCTTCTTTTTTCTTTGACCTATGAGTGAATCTATTGTCTCTTGCCATACATCCGGCACATTAACTCTCTGTAAAACAATTACTGAGCTTAGGGCTGAATTAGACAAATACCGTGCTTTGGGTAATACCATTGGTCTCGTGCCAACCATGGGTGCTCTTCATGAAGGACATCTTTCACTTATAGAACTGGCCAAAAAGAATGCAGATGTAGTAATCGTTTCCATTTTTGTGAATCCCACACAGTTTGGACCAAATGAAGATTTTGAAAGCTATCCGCGCCGGCTTGAAAGTGACCTGGAAGCATGTGATGAAGCTGGTGTAAATATTGTTTTTGCACCAGAACGTGAAGAGCTCTACAGAGAAACAGGCTATTTTAGAATCGAGATTGAATCGCTGAATAAGAATATGTGTGGTGGCAGCCGCCCCGGCTTTTTTGAGGGTGTGATACTGATTGTGAATAAATTATTCAATATTGCAGAGCCCGATATTGCCGTATTTGGTCAAAAAGATATTCAACAGGTTCAGATCATCAAACAGATGGTGAAGGAGTTTAACCACAACGTTAAAATTTTGACTTGCCCGATTCGGCGCGCCAATGACGGACTTGCACTCAGCAGCCGGAATGCTTACCTGACAGATGAACAACGGATAATTGCACCAGGGCTCTACAGATCACTTCAGTATCTTCAAAATCAGATCATTTCAGGAGTCAAAACTCCTCAACTGTTGTTTAAACACCAGGAGAGCGAACTGGAGGCAAAAGGGTTTAAAATTGATTATCTTGATGTGTTTTCAATAAAAACGCTGGAGCCTGTTTTAACGTTACAAAAAGATGAAACTTATATCATCGCCGGCGCTGTTTACCTGGGTAAAACCAGGCTGATTGATAATATATTGATTGAACTTAAGTAGTGGAATCCATGAAATTGACCATGTTTAAATCGAAGCTGCACCAGATGCGGGTTACAGAAGCGAATCTGATGTATGAAGGCAGTATAACTATTGATGAAGAACTTCTTGAGCTAGCCAATTTGCTGCCTTACGAAAAAGTTCAGGTTGTGAATATCACGAATGGATCAAGGCTTGAAACATATACTATTCCCGGAGAACGTGGCAGCCGTATCTGTTGTATGAATGGAGCCGCCGCACGGCTGACACAGGTTGATGACAGGGTGATTGTAATGTCGTATGCAGAAATGGAGCCTGATGAAGCCAGAAATCACAAACCTGTTGTTGTAGTGGTGGATGAAAACAACAATCCAATAAAGACTATAGATCAAGCAGCACATGGACGTAAATATAATCTGAAAAATGGCTTGATCGAGAATATTGAATAAAAGAAATCTTTTATGTATATCTGTTTTTATATATAAATGATGTATTCGATAATCATTTTTGAAGACCTGCTTCCCGACCCAACAGCCGATCTATTTTCGGAGTTTTGAAATACGAGAATTAGGATAAATATGCTTATGAAGCGACGTAAGCAGCAAATTAAATGTCCATGTCTATGATGAAGTTGAATTTTCTGTCCAACAGCCGTAATCAGCTTATCCCATTCTTTTCGGCTATTTTCCTGTTACTGGCTTCAAATGTTTGCGCGCAATCGGATGAATTACCATTTAAAAATTTGGATCTGAGCAATCTCAACAACTTCGAAACACCTGCTGAGAACTGGGAAATTGCCGGGGATGTTTTTATGGATCTCTACACGAATCATGATGTTCAGCCGGAATCCGGAACCGGGATACTTGTGAATACCAGTAAAGGAGATAGTCCGGAGGATATTTATACCGACTGGGAACATGGTGACCTGGACCTGAAACTTGAATTTATGATGGCTAATAATTCTAATTCAGGAATCTACTTCCAGGGAAGATATGAGCTGCAGATGCTGGATAGTTGGGGAGTTCAAACTCCAAAGTTTAGTGACATGGGGGGCATCTACCAGTGGTGGGAAAATGAAGAAGGTGTAGGTGGAATCGCACCACGCAGGAATGCAAGCAGAGCTCCGGGTCTTTGGCAGCAACTTTCGGTAAAATTCCGGGCACCGCAATTTGATGAGGAGGGTCAAAAGATTGCTCATGCAAAAATGGAGGAAGTGAAGCTGAACGGCGTAGTAATCCACAGAAATGTGAACCTGATTCATCCCACTGGCGGAGCCGTCAGCAACGAAGAAGCAGCAACAGGGCCTTTGCGATTCCAGGGAGATCACGGACCAGTAGCTTTTCGAAATATTCAGTATAAGGAATATTATAATGAACCTGTTCAACTCCGTAACCTCACCTATCAGTATTATGAAGGCGAGTTTGAGTCCGTTTCAGATATCACAGAGGATTCTCTGATGGCAGAAGGCATTGTGGATCAATTGAACCTCGATCCACTAAGAGGCTCGGGAGAATTTGCGATAGTGTACCGTGGAGAAATTCAGGTTGAAGAATCCGGCGACTATCTTTTTGATTTACGGACCGACGGCGGAAACCGGTTTTTGATTGACGGTGAAGTTCTCGGTGAAACGGATGATGATAACCGCCGGTGGAACTCAGCACCGGTGACTGTTTCCCTGGAGGAAGGTACCCACCCCTTTGAAATTGTTTATTTCAGAGGAGCCAGGGGCGGTCAGCCGGCACTTGGCTTAATGGCAGAAGGACCGGGTATCAACAGACATAATTTGCACGAAGCTGGTTCTTTGCCTGTTAGCAGCGAACGCATCCCCTACCTTGTAGAACCTGTGAGGGAACCCATAGTGATGCAGGGGTTCATGGATATGGGAGAGCGGGTGCATACTCATACTGCAGCCGTTGGATACCCGGTAGGAGTGAATTTTGCTTTCGACCAGAATAACGGAACCGTTATGAAAATCTGGAAAGGAGACTATCTGGATGCTTCTACCATGTGGCTTGGCCGCGGAGGCGGAAACCTTTCGCTGAATGAAGATGAAGCAATAACACTGGGCGGCGAACCCTCTCTGGCTTTTCTTAATGGAGCAGAGGATACCTGGCCAGATTCATTACAGGAGGGAAACGAGTATACGTTCAAAAGCTATCGATTTGATGAAGATGGCAACTTGACGTTCAATTATCAGCTCGGACAGGTACAGGTTGAAGAGCAAATTGTCCCCGAAAACAACGGGAGGGAACTGTCCCGTAAGATGACATTTCATCAGGAAGAGTCGTCGGGAAGCCTTTTTCTGCGAATTGCCGAAGCCGGCAGCATCAAAGAGTTACCGAATAACCTGTTCGGTATAAATGACAACACCTTCTATATCAGATTTGAGAATGAAACCGGAAATGGTGTAAGAATTAGGGAGGGCGGGGACAGCCAGGAGTTAATTATTCCTGTTGAAGGTACTGAAGGTTTTACACTGAGTTACTCTTATATCTGGTAACCTTGGATTTTTAAACAAATGAACACAGTACCTAAATTGTACTAATATCAAATTTTTGTAATTCATATGGCCCATTCATTGATCATTTACTTTAAAACAAGATTATATTTTTTGTTTCTGATTAGTTTGATCTTATCATCAAATGCAGTGGCTTTAGATATACAGCAGGCATCCTCAGATACAAGCACCTCCGTAAACGAAAGTGACTATTACCAGATCCGGGATATTCCTGCTCCGGATGGATCTGTACTTGAAGTAGGCGGAATTTCCCTTCTCCCGAATGGAAAATTAGCGGTAGCGACCAGAAGAGGTGATATCTGGATGATTGAAAATCCCTCAGTAGAAAACGGAAATGCTCCATACTATTCCAAATTTGCAAGTGGGTTATATGAAACACTCGGTCTTCAGTATAAAGAGGGATCACTTTATACTGCTCAACGGGGTGAATTAACAAAACTAACAGACACCAATGGTGACGGAAAGGCAGATCTGTATGAGCGTGTATATGCATGGCCGATATCAGGGCATTATCACGAATACACATTTGGCCCCGCTTTTCTTCCAAATGGCAATATGGTGGTAACTGCAAATGTAGCATTTGATGAGGTTCGATGGTGGGAGGCACAAAGCCGTGCTCCCTGGCGGGGCTGGGCAATGATTATAACGCCGGAAGGGGAGATGAGGCCATTCGCATCAGGAATGAGATCCCCTGCAGGTATTACAGTTGATGATAAAGGAGATATTCTCTATACAGAAAATCAGGGGGACTGGATCGGCTCAGGGTTTCTGGCACATGTAGAAGAAGGTGATTTCTTTGGTAATCCTGCAGGATTAGCGTGGGCTGACAGACCCGAATCCCCCGTAGATGTAAGACGCGAGGACATTGTGGATAGTGAACGGCCGTTATATGAAACGGCTGAACGTGTGCCGGGAGTTAAATTGCCGGCTGTTTGGATTCCTCATACTTTAATGGGTATTTCAACGTCTGATATTCTGCAGGCAACAGATGAATCTTTTGGTCCTTATAAAGGACATTATTTTATAGGAGATCAGGGGCATGCTTTGATTAACCGGGTTGTGATGGAAAGAGTCAATGACCAGTATCAGGGAGTGGTTTTTCCATTCAGACGCGGGTTTGCATCTGGAGTTCTAAGAATGATCTGGGGTGAGGATGGTGCCATGTATGTCGGGATGACCGATCGCGGATGGTCGTCAACTGGTGAGCGCGGTTATGGTCTTCAGCGTTTGGAGTGGAACGGCGAAGTACCCTTTGAGATGAGAGATATGAAGGCGACTCCCGACGGATTTGAGATAGAGTTTACAGAACCGGTGAACAGGGAACTGGCGGGAAATCCTGGTCTCTATAACATAACCAGCTTCACCTATATGTATCGCTACGATTATGGCAGCCCAATTATAAACCAGGAGAATGCTCCCATTAAAGGCCTTAAAGTTTCCGATGATGGACTGAAGGTTCGTATAGTGGTTGACAACCTCCGGGAAAAGTATATTCATGAAGTCAAGTTGGGATATCTGCGTTCTGAAACTGGTACTCCTCTTTTACACGATGTAGGATATTACACACTCAACCACCTGCCTGAAGGAGATATGCTGGCTCAGAGCGAGTGGACTGCAGCCTGGGATGAAGAGGTACATTCTGAAGCCGGAGTCAGGAGCTCGTTGGATGAACTTGCTGAAGAGGAGGAAGAAGCTGCTGAAACACGTTCTGAATCTGATACTCCGGTAGCCAAACGTGTGACTGAAATGCCAGAATCATGGAATGGCAGTGCAGATCAAACGATCAGGCTTGGAACAAATCCCGGTTTGAGATATGATCTTGAGACGATCGAAGTTGAGGCCGGAAGTAAAATAGAGCTGGTATTCACTAACAATGATGACATGCAGCACAATGTTGTTTTTGTACAGCCTGGTACAGCTGATGAAGTTGGTGAAGAGGCTATGCTGCTTGGATTACAGGGGGAAGAAATGAATTATGTGCCAGATAATGATAATGTTATTTATTACACCGCAATATTAAATCCCGGTTCATCTGAATCGATCTATTTTACTGCGCCGGAGACACCGGGAGATTATACTTTTGTATGTACATTTCCGGGGCACCATATTGTAATGAGAGGCACCTTTGTAGTGCAATAAAAGAAAAATAGGCTGTGGAACCTGAGTTAACAGTATTCTGGCAATAGTTCAAGAAATCTTGCAGAGGTTTTAATCCCGCGATAAAAATCCTTAAGGGAAAAACTTTCGTTTGGGGAGTGGAGCGCATCTTTTGTTAAACCAAAACCCATCAGGATTGAATTAACGCCGAGTATTTTTTTAAAATCGGCTACAATGGGAATACTTCCGCCTTCCCGTGCAAAAAGAACTTCTTTTTTATATACATCTTCAAAAGCCTGGGCAGCTGCCTTAAGTCCGTAGAAATCAAGATCGATTAGTACAGGATATCCACCATGATGCTCTTCCACTGTAACTGTAACTGTATCGGGAGCAAGTGATTTTACGTATTTCTCAAATAGCTTTGCAATTTTTTTGGGATCTTGATCCGGCACAAGGCGCATACTGATTTTTGCCCCTGCCTTGGCGGGCAAAACTGTTTTGGCGCCTTCTTTTTGATATCCGCTCCATAAACCATTTACATCCAACGTAGGTCGTGCAGATGCACGCTCCAGCGTACTATAACCTTTTTCGCCATGAAGTGCTCTAAGGTTAAGATCTTTCTTGTAAGCTTCATCATCATGTGGAAGTTTCCTATATGCCTCGCGCATTTCAGGGGTCATCGGTTCAACATCATCGTAGAAGCCATCAATCTGAATTACGCCATCCTTATCTTTGAGTCTGGCAATAATAGTTGCAAGTACATTGGCAGGATTGTCAACCGCGCCGCCATACACACCCGAATGAAGATCGCGATTGGGTCCCTGTACGTAAATTTCCATATATGCCAACCCGCGTAACCCGTAGGTAATGGAAGGCTGATCTTCACCGAACATTGCGGTATCCGAAATCAGTACCATATCGCATGAAAGCAGTTCTTTATTTTCGCTGATAAATGGAACCAGATTTGTTGAGCCAATTTCTTCTTCACCTTCGAGAATAAATTTAACATTTACAGGCAGATCGGTGCCGGTTTGCAGGTACGAAGCCACTGATTTCACGTGTATAAATGATTGACCTTTATCATCCGACGCACCCCGTGCATATACCCTCCCATTTTTAATGGTTGGCTCAAAAGGTGGAGTGTCCCAGAGTTCTTCGGGATCCGGTGGCTGCACATCATAGTGCCCATAAATCAATACCGTGGGTAGGTCTTTACTCTGTATCTTTTGTGCCGTAATAATTGGATGACCTTTGGTCGGATGCAATGTAACCTCATCTAACCCTATTTCTTTTAAATGGGTTGTTAAAAATTCCGCTGCCCTTTTTACGTCGCTATTTCTTGATGTATCCGTGCTTATGCTGGGAATACTAAGAAGTTCAAATAGTTGATTTTGAAAGTTTTCAATATTTTCGTCAATATATTTTTGTACGTCAGACATAGATACGGTTCTATTTCGATTTGGATCAGAAAGGTAGCGGATCAGAGGTAGAAAGGCTACTGATATTAAGGATTGTACATATAAAAAAAGCCCTTCGGTTCGATTACCGGAGGGCTTTGACACGTTCTAATAGCCACCAAAGATGGTTACTTAATAAGTGTCATTTTTTTTGTTTGAACAAAGTTATCTGCCTGGATTCGGTAGAGATACGTACCACTGGCAAGGTTACTGGCATCAAACGATACCGAATGGGATCCTGCAGATTGATGTTCATTATTAACCAATGTGGCAACTTGCTGACCAACCATATTGTATACAGAGATATGGACCTCTGCGGCCTGGGGCAGTGCATATTCAATCTGTGTAGTTGGGTTGAACGGGTTCGGATAGTTTTGCTCGAGGACAAACTCCTGAGGAAGACCCGACAGTTCTTCATTTGATACAGCAGCTGGTTGCTCACCCCATGTATCTTCTATTTCTGCGCCGGCAACTAATTCAGCTTCCCGGTTTGGATCTCCATCCCATTCTCCGCCTTCCCATGCCTCACCAACAAGATCAGAGAAGTACTTATATTCTACCGCGCCGGTTATATCTGGAGTGACTACCGGTAATTCGGTGTCATCTTCTACCAGAGCCATTTGTTGTCTGTCCGCATCAGATCCCGGTTCAGCCCAATCAAACATAGAACCTGTAATGAACACAGAATGTTCGTCCGGATCAAAACCTTCCGCTTCGGTCATGTCAACATAGAATGTTGCCACATCATCATCTACCTCAAACGAGATTCCATAAATTACTGAATCGTCCTGGGCCATCAGATTTGGGCTGGTTAGCCCAAGCATTACAGCTGCTGCAATTAAACAGGCAGTCATTTTTATGAAAAAATAGTATTTGTTTCTCATGATTTTAAGATTTAGTTATTGTTGTACTATGAAATTGTCTCTCCTGTAACAGAAAAGGAATGCAGATTAATACACACCATTATTAATAAAGAAATATTCAGCACAAAGAGCAATATGTAAGCGGTTACATATTTTTCATGAGAATGAACATATTCTTCAGAATGGAAGAACTATTGTTCATTAGATGATAAATAAAAAGCCCTCCGGGTAAAAAAACCGAAGGGCTTGATACTTTTTAATAAATTGAACGATGCTTATTTAATAAGCGTCATTTTTCGTGTTTGAACAAAGTTACCTGCCTGTATTCGGTAGAGATACATGCCACTGGCAAGGTTACTGGCATCAAACGATACAGAATGGAATCCTGCAGATTGATGCTCGTTATTTACAAGCATAGCAACCTGCTGGCCAACGATGTTGTATACTGAGATATGAACATCTGCTGCCTGAGGCAGTGCATATTCAATCTGTGTAGTTGGGTTGAATGGATTCGGGAAGTTTTGCTCGAGTGAAAACTCCTGCGGTAAATCGGCGAATTCTTCATTAGAAGTAACAACACCTCTTTCAAGTGTTACTGTCCTGACCTCATCTGCGTATTGCAGCGCATCTTCCGCGGATGCAAGTATAGTCCATTTGATAGTAATGGATTCACCCACATCAACACCAAAACTTGCAAGCAGGTTATCAACAGCATTTTGTGATAAAGTAACATTATTGGTGGCAGCAGGGAGATTCAATGCAGGAATGCTGAAAAGCGCTAAAGGATTTGCGCCAATCAAGTTGTAAGTTACGTCATCCAGTTCTGTTTCAGGTTCTTCCCAGGTAATTGAGATTGTTTCAGAACCCTCGCCTTCAACGACTATTGTAGCTTCATTTTCAGGTGAGGTCAGGCTAAAGTCTCCAAATGCATCCGCAGGCGTAATATCCTCTGCAAATCGGGCAGAAATATGAGTTATAGCATCATCACCTTCTCCCCGGGTCTGAATCCAGCCAACTAAATTAATGGGTTCAGTTGGTATGTCATCACCTATATAATCTGCATCGAATAACTCGGTGCGAAAAATACCAGTTTCACCATCAGCGAGACTGGGATCAGTAATTTCATAATTTTCACCATTTTCAAAAGTACCGGTGCTTACAAATTCAACATCTTCTATAAAAACCAGCTGACTTTGACGAGCTGAATCAACTTCTGCCAATGTCAGAGGCTCAGGAAAGACCGTATTATCTGTAGAAGTTGACTGTCCGGGATCTTCAGTGGGAACAAACTGGAGTTCATTCCTGAAGGGATTAAGTGTGCCGGTAAGTCCCGTTACACCATCACCTATATTGTAATCCGTGGTGATAATACCATCATCATCGTCAACATGAATGGCTCCTGTGGCATCAGTAAAATATTTTTTATTTCGAAAATCCATTTGGGTGTGGAGAACTGCTTCTGATGTAAGCCTGATTTCAGTACCATCATGAGGAGCTTGACGGAGTTCTGCAATACTGGATACTTCAACAATTCCATTTTCACCGGGTTGCTCACCCCATGTATCTTCTATTTCTGCGCCGGCAACTAATTCAGCTTCCCGGTTTGGTTCTCCGTCCCATTCTCCGCCTTCCCATCCCTCACCAACATGATCAGAGAAGTACTTGTATTCTACTGCACCGGTTTCATCTGGAGTAACTACCGGTAATTCGGTGTCATCTTCTACCAGTGCCATCTGTTGCCTGTCCGCATCCGTTCCCGGCTCAGTCCACTCAAACATAGAGCCTGTAATGAACACAGAATGTTCGTCCGGATCAAAACCTTCCGCATCGGTCATGTCAACAAAGAATGTTGCCACATCATCATCAACCTCAAACGAGATTCCATAAATTACTGAATCGTCCTGGGCCATCAGATTTGAGCTGGTTAGTCCAAGCATTACTGTTGCTGTAATCAAAAAGGCAGTCATTTTAATAAATGAATAGTAAATGTTGTTCATAAATTTTTATGATTAGTTATAATTAGTAAGGTGCTAAATAGCATCCATTTTATTTATCCACAACATACATATTAAAGAACATATCCGACAATTATTTAAAAATTAAATAAAGTGATTCGGTACTTTTTAATGTCTGCATTTACTTTTAAAACTTGTGGAAGACTATCTACTGTCTACATTTCAGGTGAGTCAATTAAAATTAGGCGATCGGATAGAAGTATTCAATCCAATTCTACGTGTGAATGAACTTCGATCTATGCATGTTTAGTAGCATTATGCAAACAATATATTATGCCTGTGAAACAAACGCAGTCTTTATGTATAAAACTGATGAGTTGGTTAATGGAAATAGAATTTTGGCTCTGCTACTCATGTTAAATAAAATTTACAGCAGGCAAATCGACTAATATTTAAAAAATCATAGTAGTGAAGAATCATCTCATACTTTTTTCTGTAGCTTTGTTCTTTCTTTCAAGTTGTGCCGCCCTCCGCGATGCTACTAATGTGCAGGAGCCGGAGGTTAGGTTTACGGATGTATCCATTCAGAATATCACATTTGAGGGAGTAACCTTACTATTTGATTTTGATGTCACCAATCCAAACCGACGAAGCGTTTCGGCCGATGGTTACAGTTATGAATTTTTTATCAATGACGAATCTTTCATATCCGGCCGTGAGGAAGAACGTATTGAGGTTGGCAGTGAGTCTACATCAAGTGTTCAGATTCCTGTATCTCTGACTTTTTCAAATGTTTATGATTCTTTTCGGTCGGTGTTGAGACAGGATTCAGTATCTTATAAAATGGCAACCGATGTAACATTTTCATTGCCTGTGATAGGATCCCGTACAGTTCCGGTAGAAGCAAACGGGCAGCTTCCGTTACCCCGAATACCACAGATAAATTTTGGCGGATTTGAAATGAAAAGTCTGTCATTCAGAGGTGCAGAGGCTGAAGTTACGTTTCGAGTAAATAATCCCAATGCCTTTGGAATTGTACTCGACGGGGCTGATTATCAGCTTCAGGTAAATGGCAACAACTGGCTGGATACAGAATTAAGAGAATCAATAAAGGTGACAGAATCAAGCAGCGAAGACATCACCATACCTGTCCGGCTGAGCTCATCTCAAATGGGTTCAGCCCTGATTGAAATGATGGGTGGCCGAAAAGAGTTTGATTATAGACTGACGGGATCTGCACGAATATCAGCAGATCTGGAAGGATTCCATGAAGTTCAAACCATACCATTTGATCTGCAGGGTGTATTGAATATAGATGATTATTAAATTTTAACTCTCGAAATAAAAAATCCTAAACCATGAAAATTCTGTCACTTCTACTATTTACCTCACTTTTATTTGCCGGATGCAGTTCCGAAGTTCCGAGCGCACAAACCAATCAGGATGATGTACCGGAAGGATTTTACTTTCCGGAACCCGATCAAACGGGCGATGTAATTGAAACGGAACGTCATGATATTTATGTAGAAGATGTTGTTGAGGGACTGAGTACCCCATGGGGAATGGCGTTTCTGCCTGATGGAAGAATCCTCATTACCGAAAGAGAGGGTGATGTCCGCATTGTAGAGGATGGGCAACTTCGTTCTGAGCCTCTTTCAGGCGTGCCGGAAGTGGTAGCACGCGGGCAGGGTGGATTACTTGATGTAGCTCTACATCCCGATTATGAAGATAACGGCTGGATCTATATCAGTTTTTCTAAACCGGGATCGGGCGGAGCCACCACATCGATCGAACGGGTAAAACTGGAGGATTATGAGCTGGTGGATCACGAAGAGATATATACCGGTAATGTGTTTTCTAACGCAGGGCAACACTTTGGAAGCCGAATTGCATTTGATGAAGAAGGGTATCTCTATTTCTCAATAGGAGACCGGGGAGAAATGGACACTGCACAGGATATTACCATATCCAATGGCAGCCTTTTCAGACTTAATGATGATGGAAGTATACCAGACGACAATCCTTTTGTTGGAGAAAACAGTTTGGATGAGATCTTTTCCTATGGTCACCGGAACATTCAGGGTATGGCCGTTCATCCCGAAACCGGCGAAATCTGGACGAACGAACACGGAGCACGAGGCGGTGATGAAATCAACCACCCGGAAATCGGTAATAACTATGGCTGGCCGGAAATTACGCATGGTGTTAATTACGATGGATCAGAAATAACTCCCGATACTGCTAAAGCGGGAATGGAACAACCTGTGTTGCATTGGACACCTTCCATCGCGCCTTCGGGTATGGACTTTGTTACAGGCGACCGCTATCCGGGATGGACAGGCGACATCATGAACGGTGCCCTCGCAGGAGAATTAATTGCCCGCGTAGAAATTGACGGGGATGAATTCGTTCATGAAGAGCGTATTTTGGAAGGAATTGGCCGTATTCGTGCAGTAACAATGGCTCCCGATGGATATCTTTATTTTAGCAACGAATCGGAAGGGGTTATCAGTCGTATAGTTCCCGTTGAGAATTAGGAATTAGCTGTCAAGCCAGGGCAGCTTATCGGGAAATCACTCCGTAGTTCACAACTTTAATCCAGTTCCTGAATAGCTTTCGACAGTTCTTGCAGTGATTTTTTAGCATCTCCAAAAAACATCTGGTTTTTATCACTGTAAAACAGGGCATTGTCGATGCCTGCATAACCCGGACTCAGGCTGCGCTTAAACACTATGGTTCGTTGTGCTTCATCCACATCCAGAATCGGCATTCCGTAAATCGGGCTGCCGGGAGTTGTTTTTGCGGCGGGATTCACCACGTCATTTGCACCAATGATCAGCACAACGTCGGTAGATTTAAACTGCGGGTTGATCTGGTCCATATCGTAAAGCTGATCATAGGGAACATCCGCTTCAGCCAATAAAACGTTCATATGACCGGGCATACGTCCGGCAACAGGATGAATGCCATAGCTGACTTCCACCCCTTTATTTTCGAGCATGTTAGCCACTTCTTTTAAAATGTGCTGTGCCTGGGCAACTGCCAGTCCGTATCCAGGTACAATAATTACCTTTGATGCATAGGAACACTGGATAGCAACATCATCCGCAAATGTTTTTTGGACGCTTTTATCCCCATCGTCAGTTGCGCCCGGTACTCCGTCTTCTCCGCCGCCAAATGCACCGAACAGCACATTTACCAGTGTCCGGTTCATCGCTTTGCACATCACATTTGTCAGAATCAATCCCGCGGCCCCAACCAGAGCGCCACTGATAATGAGCAGGTTATTATCGAGCACAAAACCAGCCATCGAGGCAGCAATGCCTGAATAGGAATTCAGCAGTGAAATGACCACCGGCATGTCTGCGCCTCCGATTGGAAGAACGGTTAATACACCAATTAACAGAGCCAGGCCAAACAGAACCCAGAATATCAGTTGATATTCCGGATCGAATGTGAACCATCCCACGATGCCGAGTGCTATAACCGTAAGAGCCAGGTTTATAATATTTTGGCCAGGCAGAGCTATTCGGCCGCCGCCAATAAATCCTTTCAATTTTCCAAAAGCGATGAAACTGCCGGTAAAAGTAATCGAGCCTATCAGGATACTTAATCCGGTTGTGACAAGTCCGTCCGTGGGAATCAGTGACGGATCTACGCGGGCAAATTCTCCCCACGCAACCAGTGCAGAAGCACCGCCGCCAAAGCCGTTAAATACGGCAACCATCTCCGGCATGGCGGTCATTTGTACTTTTTTGGCGGCAAAAGCCCCGATCAATCCGCCGAGAATCACCCCGGCCACAATAAATTCAAAACTGAGGATTTCCTGGTCAAATAGTGTAACGGCAACCCCTAAAAACATCCCGAACGAGGCAAGCTGGTTCCCCGATCTTGCAGTTGCAGGTGAGCCCAACCGTCTGATCCCCACGATAAAAAAGCCGGTGGCAACCAGATAAATCAGCTGAATAATATTAGGTAACATACTCTGGATCACTTCAGGAAGGAATTGACTCATCAATTATCCTCCTTTTTCTTGAACATTTCCAGCATTCGGTCGGTAACCATAAAACCACCAACTACATTAATGGTGGCAAATACAATGGCAGCAAATCCAATCCATTGGGAGTATATGGAACCGGACCCGCCGGCAATAATAAGTGCACCGATCAGGGTAATACCCGAGATCGCATTAGCGCCGGACATCAAAGGGGTGTGAAGAGTTGGGGGTACTTTTGAGATGAGCTCAAACCCAATAAATGAGGCAAGAACAAAAATAAACAGATTAAAAATCAGGTCTTCCATATAAAGTATTAAATCTAAAGTAGTGAGTAATAAGAGTACCGAAGCATCACATATTCTCCTTTACAAAAGGAGAAATTAGCTCACCATTATGAGTTACGGTTGCATTAACAATAATTTCGTCCTCAAAATTGAAATTGGGCTTTCCCTCTTCAAGCAATAGATCCAGCAATGAAAGCAAATTTTTGGAATACAGCTTGCTTGCGTGAAATGCCAGCATGGATGGCATATTAAGAGGCCCCATAACAGCCACTCCATTGTGGATTACGGTTTCTCCGGCCCTGGTTAGTTCGCAGTTTCCACCTTGTTCCGCGGCGATATCCACGATGACCGAACCTGCGGCCATATCTTCCACCATCGGTTTGAAAATCAGTTTAGGAGCAGGCCTTCCGGGTATGAGTGCTGTTGTTATGACGATATCCGATTTTTTTACATGCTGATGAACTACTTCCTGCTGCCTTTCCTTATTACGTTCACTCTGCTCTTTGGCATAGCCACCTTTAGTTTCTGTTTCTTCCTCATCAATTGACGGAACTTCCACAAATGACGCACCGAGGCTTTCCACTTGTTCTTTAACGACAGGCCGTATATCAAAAGCTTCTACAACGGCCCCGAGTCGCTTGGCAGTTGCGATTGCCTGCAGACCGGCAACCCCGGCCCCGAGCACCAGCACTTTGGCGGGTGGAATGGTACCTGCGGCCGTCATCATCATGGGCAGATATTTGTCAAGCTGATTGGCACCCAAAAGCACGGCTTTATAACCCGCAATATTACTCATTGAAGACAAGGCATCCATCGACTGGGCACGGCTTATGCGGGGGATTGTGTCCATAGCCATGCCGGAAATTTTATGCTTTTTGAGTGCCTCTACATAATCGTTATTTTGCAACGGCCAGATAAAAGAAATCAGAACGCTGCCTTCTTTCATTAGTGAAAGATCACTAATATCGGGCGCCTGTACCGCCAGGAGGATATCGCATGTTGTTAAAATTTCCTCGCGTGTTTCAGCAATATTAGCCCCTGCATCGATATAGTTCTGATTACTGTAGCTTGACTCAATTCCGGCTTTCGATTCAATGGTGACTTTCACACCGTTGTTTGCGAGTTTCTTAACTCCCTCGGGCGTAATGGCAATTCGTTTTTCATTTTTAGCAGTTTCTTTACAAACTCCAATCATATTTTATCTCCAACATGAGTATTTGCACAAACTTATGGAAATTTGATGGGTTTGCAATAATAAATTTGCAATGGAAACGATTCCAATCAAGATAGTATGGGATTTTATCAAAAAGCTATAGATCTGATAGATAAGATTGACCAAAATGACCCTTAAAAATTGTTACCTTACGGAAGAAATTGTAAACAAAAAAAATTCAGAATGAAAGATATTGAAGGAAAAACATTTGAGGTTGTCATAATTGGGAGCGGACCCGCGGGCTTAACCGCAGCTTTGTATGCTGCAAGAGCAGATTTGAATCCCATAGTTTTTGAAGGTCCGGAACCGGGCGGGCAGCTCATGCAGACGACCGATGTAGACAATTATCCAGGATATCCGGAAGGAGTTATGGGTCCTAAAATGATGGAGGATTTCCGGGCACAAGCCACCAGATTCGGAGCGGATTGCCGCTATGGTTTTGTAAATCACATCGAATTTGATAAAAGGCCCTACAAGCTTACTGTTGATGAAGAAACAACCGTATTTGCCAAAACAATAATTATCTCCACAGGAGCATCTGCCAAATGGCTGGGTATTGAAAGTGAACAAAAACTTCGGGGGAAAGGAGTAAGCGCGTGTGCCACTTGCGATGGTGCATTTTTCCGTAACGAGCATGTGGTAATAGTGGGAGGTGGTGATACAGCAATGGAAGAGGCGACCTTTCTCACCAAATTTGCGAGTAAAGTATCGGTTATACACCGGCGTGATCAACTTCGGGCTTCGAAAGCGATGCAGAAACGTGCGTTTAACAACAAAAAGATCGAGTTCATCTGGAACTCAGAACTTGTGGAAGTGTTGGGGGATAAGATAGTAGATGGAGTAAAAATCCGGAATAGAAATACAGGTATGGTTACTACTCTGGACAACGTGACCGGCGTTTTTATAGCCATTGGTCATAAACCAAACACCGATCTTTTTAAAGATGTGCTTACAATGGATGATGTAGGGTACATCCAGACGAAAGGGCAATCTACCGAAACAGATCTGCCGGGAATTTTTGCCAGTGGTGATGCAATGGATCCGGTTTACCGGCAGGCTGTTACTGCTGCAGGTACCGGATGTCGTGCTGCACTTGACGCGGAGAGATTTCTAACGGAGAATCAAAGTGAAGTAGTTATAGCGGAATCACACTGGAAATAAAACCGGAAATTCGCCCGGTTTTGGTAAGTATACCGGATCGGGCGAATTTAAATTACGTTATTCCTTTATATTCTCTTCCTTATCGTCATCCTCTGTGTCGTTATTCTCTTCTTCATCCTCAATATCAATTATCTCTCCGTCTACCTCATATTCATCGGTGTCAGAATCAGCCATCCTCCGATCTTTCTCTACAATCACCTGAACGTCGTTGGCAAATAATACAAACATGGTAAGTGCTGAAATGAAAGGAGCCATTACAGTAAATAATGCTGTACCTGCCACACCTAATGTAAGTTGTGTTTGAAACAATACACGGCCTTCTTTATTCTTGATAATCAGGCTGCGTGCATTTCCCTCTCTGATCAGTTTACGAACTTCGCGGATAATCTCATCCAGTGTTCCGGTGATCTCTTTATAAAATGTGTTTTGTGTTGATTCCATGGTATTTCTGAGTTTATGTTAAAAAAAGTGTAAGGGATCTCCGATTTATGGCTCATACTACGAAAGAGTTCTAAAAAAGATTCAATTATATGCTATCTAAAGTATACTGTGCAGCTACAATCGGGGTAGATGCCCGGCTAATAGAAGTTGAAGTGAATATGAGCGGCGGAGTTCCCAAATATTATCTGGTGGGCCTGCCCGATCGGGCCGTTAGCGAATCAAAAGACCGGATAGACGCTGCACTGAAAAATGCGGGGGCTCATTTTCCACGTGGCAGAATAACTGTAAACCTTGCACCGGCCGATCTGCCCAAAGAGGGGAGTGCATTCGACCTTCCAATTGCCTTGAGTCTGCTTGCGGTGTCCGACCAGATCAACAGTGATAAACTTTCCCGATCTCTTGTTCTCGGTGAACTGGCCCTTGACGGAAATTTGCGCCCGGTTAAAGGAGTGTTGCCCATCGCCGTAGAAGCTCGTAATCGCAATATTGAATATCTGATAGTTCCCAAAGCCAATGGTGCAGAAGCCGGTGTGGTGAATGGAATCCAGGTTATGGCTTTCGAAAATATTGCGGAGGTGATTCGATGGTTTGATGATGAGAGCACCCACGATCCGATACAGATCGATCCAAAAGCATTATTTCACCAAAATGGCCAGCAGGAAATCCTGGATTTTGTTGATGTACGCGGACAGGAAAATGTGAAGAGAGCCCTTGAAGTTTCCGCTGCCGGGGGGCATAATGTTATTATGGTAGGACCGCCGGGATCGGGCAAGACAATGATGGCCCGCCGTTTGCCCACAATTCTGCCACCGTTAACTTTAGATGAAGCATTGGAAACTACAAAGATACACTCGGTAGCGGGATTGCTTAGTCCCGGCAAAGCACTGGTAACCGACCGCCCATTTCGCAGTCCGCACCACACGGTTTCTGATGTTGCCCTTGTTGGCGGGGGAAGCATTCCGATGCCGGGCGAAATCTCAATGGCACATAACGGCGTTCTTTTTCTTGATGAATTGCCTGAATTTAAGCGAAGCGCACTTGAAGTGATGAGGCAACCTCTCGAAGATGGTGAAGTGAGCATAGCAAGAGCACGGATGAGCGTGAGCTATCCAAGCCGGATCATGCTGGTGGCATCCATGAACCCGTCACCCACCGGTGACTGGTTTGATCCGGATGATCCGGATAGTTCTACAAATATTCAAATGCAGCGATATCTCGGTAAAATAAGCGGACCGCTGCTCGATCGAATTGATCTGCATATTGATGTGGACAAAGTGAGCTATGAAGAGCTTTCATCAAAAGCAAAGGGTGAAACATCCGGCGATATACGGAAAAGAGTAATGGCCGCACGTGATATACAGAGCCAGCGTTTTATGGGTATGAAATCGGTGTATTGTAATTCGCAAATGAACACAAAACTGGCACGTAAAATTTGTCCGCTGGATGAGAGCAGCAAACAGATGCTGAAGCGGGCCATGAATTCATTGGGGTTATCCGCGAGAGCGTACGACCGGATACTGAAAGTTTCCCGTACGATCGCCGATCTTGATTATTCGGAAAAGATCAGGTCAAACCATATTGCTGAAGCTATCCAATACCGGAGCCTGGACAGGGAAGGCTGGCTGGGCTGATTTGCAGGTTAATGTGGGTTAAACTTAAAGCTGAGATGCCGTACCTGGAAGGATATCGTGGAGAATGTTTATGTAGAGCAGTTTCTGGCCGATACTAAGTAAAAACCGGTATTCATGAAAACGTTCACAAGATAATTTACCTACGTTTTTTACGGTGTTTAAACAGTATAAGCCATTAAACAACCTGAGAGTTGGAACAAACTTTCGGGGAGGAAGTTGCAAATAATATGAAAGACGAATCAACATATCAAAAACAGAACTGGGACTGGGTGTTTGCCCTTCCATTCATCATTATGATTCTGTACCTGTTGATGGGATAAAAAATATATCATCTAACATCTCAAGACGGACAGTTTAACAAAAAATTAAACAGATAGATAAAATCTACTGTTGATGAATGACTGCATTCTGCAATACCTTGGTTGATACTTAATCTATAGACGATCGAGTACCCAATTGGGTGTGAGTTTCAGAAGCCAGGCTACAAAACGCCATCTGCGGGTGACGTATGAGTAAGATTTTTTCTTTTCGATATCTTTTAGCATCTGTTTAACCGCTGTTTTGGTCTCCCCAAGCCAGAACATCCCTTTCTTTCCCTCCGTCATTTCACTTTTAACAAAACCCGGTTTCACATCGGTAACAGTAATATCTTCGTCCATTTTATTGCAACGTTGCCTGTATGCCTGCATATAAGTAGATATAAACGCTTTTGATGAACTGTATGGTGCTGTGCGCGAGGAACCAAAAAGTGATGCGATGGAAGAAACACCCACAATTTGGCCATGACCCTGTTTACGAAAATATTGAAACGCCTCGCCAAATAATTGCACGAAACCGCTCACATTTACATCAATAATTTTTTGTTCCATAGCTGTAATAGAAGCTGCCGGATAATTTGATATCCCAGCATTGAGTACGATAATATCCATTCCCCCCATTTCTGCTATAAGATTATGAAGCTGATTTTTTGACTTTTCAAAATTAGTCACATCCATTTCACTGAAGTTGAAATAGTTGCCAAGTTCCCGTTTCAGGTCTTCAAGCCGATCAACCCTGCGGCCGGTTCCGCCAACATGATAATCTTTTTCAACACATTGTCGCGCAAGTTCTTCTCCAATTCCGGATGTTGCTCCAATAATGATTATTTTCTTCGACATTATTTAATTTTTAACGGGTAATAATAGTGTTTAACAATAGTGTAATTATTGAGGCTTGTAGCGTATCCAGCCAAACTGATCAATCTTTTTTTCAAAATAATCAGGATGAAAAATTCGGGCTAAAATCTCAACAGACTCTCTGATTCTTGGTCCCGGCCGGTTAAAATAATGGTTACCATCTAAAATATAGACATTCTTTTGGCAAACAGATCTCATCTCGTTCCATCCCGGTTGTGATTCTAATGTTGCCATTTCAGCCATCGTTTGTTCTATAGAATATCCACAGGGCAGGATCAGGAGTATTTCCGGATCAACCTGTTTTATCTCATCCCAGTCCATCCATGATGAATGCTCACTTGCTGCAGCGAGCCTGCAGATTCCACCGGCAATTTCAATCATTTCCGGCATCCAGTTTCCGCCGGTCATCAGCGGGTCGATCCACTCAATGGCAACAACGGTTGGTTTTGGCAACTCTTTTACCACGTTACCAATGTCATCAAACCTGGATCGAATATTTTCAACGAGCCCTGTTCCTTTTTCAGGAACTCCAAGTTCGGCGGCTATATATTTAAAAGATTCAAAAACGGAATCTAAATCTGATGGGGATACAGACAGAATTTTTGTTTCTACACCCAGGGTTTGTTTTACTGAATGAGTAAGATCTGCCATCGAAACTGCACAAACTTCGCAATGATCCTGAGTAAGAATAATGTCCGGATTAAGGTCTGTAAGCATCTCGGCATCAACTTCATATACTGATAGTGCGTTTTGCAGCAAATATGAGATCTCCCGGTGGATGTCAACACTTTTTTGATCATCAACCACTGAGTATTTTGGAGATGTAAGAATCGGAAGATTGGTTACAGAGGGAGGGAAATCACATTCATGCGAGCGGCCAGCCAGTCGGTCTTCCAATCCAAGAGCGCAAACAAATTCAGTAAGTCCCGGCAGCAGGGATACAATTGATTTAGGTTCAACGGTTGTTTTTGGATCAGTGGTATTCGTATTGGTCAGGCTTGAGCGATTGATAATTCCGGAATTTTATACTTCATGTATTCATATCCGCCAAAGAGAACTGCACAATAAACCAGGTTGCCGGCCAGGGTATAATGGAAAAAGGGGATGGCTGCAGTGTAGCATAAAACAAGGCCTTCTATCGATAAAGGATACATAGGACTTGTAAGCCAGACACCAAAATTGCTGATCACAAAGAAAACGACGGATGCGCCGAGTGCGCCGCCGATCACCCGTGGCAATGTAATTTTATCAAAAATGTAGATTCCAAGAATCACTATAATAGCGAACGCACCATAAATGTATAGAAACCCGCTCGTGAAAAGAGCAAACCCGTCGTAAAAAGCGGAATAGACAAAATTATTCAGAAACAAATCGCTAAGCCACAAAGCAAGGATGGGTATTATAAAGGCCCACTTTTTTTTCGGAAAATATGCAGCGCCAAATAGCGCAATTGCTCCAAGTGGTGTAAAATTTGTTGCATGCGGCAGCAATCGTGAAAGTGCTGCAAACAATATAAATCCGGCAATAATATAAAAAGCGTTCTTTTTCATGTCTTTCTTTTGTATTGATTTCAAGCAATTAAAATAACAGAATTTTAGCAAAAGTGAGAGAAGTATCTTTGCGCTTATGTGTAACTGAATATATATACTTTTAAATCAGCTGGATTTTAAAAATTGAGCAGGTGTCTGCTTTAAATCAGATTGGACAACTCTCCTCATTTTAAATTATTTTGGGCTGATATAAGAAAATGAAACCTACTTATCAGAATACATCAGATTCTGCTATGAATTTTACAGAAGTTTTTAACACCGGCTCGTAACATGTCAAAAAAACCTGATCTTTCTCCACAACGGGAACGCATTGATGAAATTGATCAAAAAATACTGGATCTGCTCAAAGAGCGTAATCGTGTATCTCGTGATGTAATTGAATTTAAGATTAAAAATCAGCTTCCTGTTTTTGTAGCTGAGCGTGAAGAGCAGAAAACGGATCGTTTCAGGCAAATGGCTATTGACCGGGATCTTGATCCGGAGTGGGCTGAAGATTTTTTACGGATGATCATGTCAGCTTCAAGAGCCACCCAATCCACCAACACTTTTCCCAGGGCTACGGAATCACCAAAAAAAATACTGTTTGTAGGCGGTGATGGCGGGATGGGGTCACTTTACAGGCAAGTAGCCAAACAAAGCGGACATACAACTTACAGCATAGACAAGGGTAACTGGTTTGAATTGGACGAGATGGCTCCCGAATTGGATCTTGCTATTATAACTGTTCCGATTAATGTGACGATATCGGTAATTGAACGCTTGAGCAGCAAATTGAATGAGAAGACCGTGCTGGCTGATTTTACAAGTAACAAAACTGAACCTCTTGAAGCAATGCTTAAAGCGCATAAGGGACCGGTAGTAGGCATGCACCCCATGCATGGTCCTGATGTACCGAATCTTTCGAAGCAGCTGATGGTTTTTTGTGATGGCCGGCAAGCTGAAGCTTCGGATTGGTTCAAGGAACAATGCCGACTCTGGGGAATGAGAATTGTAGAGGCCGACCCTGAAAACCATGATCATGTGATGAATCTCGTGCAGGGATTACGCCATTTTGTTGCCCTGCTGCACGGATCGTTTATGAAAGATTATGATCTGAATCCACATCAAATGCTGGAATACTCAAGCCCGGTTTACAGGGCAGAATTGATGATGACCGGACGAATTTTTGCGCAGGACGCCGAATTGTATGCGGATATTGTGTTTGCCAACAAAGAACGCCGGGAACTGCTGCTGTCATTTTTCCAGCATCATCAGCGATTGATAGATATGGTTGAAAATGATGATAAACGTGGCTTCATAAAAGAATTTGAATCCGTAACCGATTTTTTTGGACGTTTTGCCACACAAGCATTAAAAGAAAGCGGCTACCTAATTAACCGCCTGGCCGACCGGTTCTCGTAAAGCAGATGTTGGATAATAGATAGAGATGAAAGGTAAAAGATTAAATAAAAGTACTCGAATGGCGCAAAGTCGCCACGTGAGCCTTTAATTTATACCAGAGGTATTAAACCAACTCAATTGCGCCGTAGCGCCATTGCGAGAAAAAATTTTAATCAACATTACATGCACAACTAAACACAATTAATTCTGCTAAATTCTAATTCATCA
>CAYOLE010000027.1:0-5477 GCA_964404705.1 uncultured Rhodohalobacter sp.
GCAGGACAGCTGGTTTTGGTCCAGTCAGTGGGGGTTCGAATCCTCCCCGGGCAACCACAAAAAAGGATGCCGCATCGGACATCCTTTTTCTTTATTCACGTTTTGAACCCAGTTCATTGGATACGCCCTTAGCCATATTTTCCGGGAGAAGTAATGTAGCACTCTCGCGGGCCATAGCGGAAAGTTACGGTACGAAACTTGGTGAAATTACTATCAAATCATTTTCTGATGGTGAATTGTATGCTAAGTATGAGCAGAGTATCAGGGGTGAGGATATTTTTTTAATACAGTCCACGCCACCCCCGGGTGATAACATACTGGAGCTGTTGATGCTGCTTGATGCGGCCAAGCGTGCATCCGTAAAACGTGTTACTGCTGTTATTCCATATTTTGGCTATGCCAGGCAGGACCGAAA
The DNA here is from genome assembly GCA_964404705.1 of uncultured Rhodohalobacter sp. GTDB lineage: Bacteria > Bacteroidota > Rhodothermia > Balneolales > Balneolaceae > SW132. Next base: position 416 of record CAYOLE010000027.1, read on the forward strand.
AGACCAGCCGCGTGTATCGATCACAGCAAAACTGATTGCCAACTTATTGGTTGAGGCGGGGGCGGACCGGATTCTGACGATGGATTTACATGCGGGTCAGATTCAGGGATTTTTTGATATACCGCTCGATCATCTGTATGCGAGCCGGGTTTTTATTGAACATTACAAAAAACACCCGATTGAAAATCTTGTTGTTGTGGCTCCCGATGTCGGTAGTATTAAGATGGCCCGGGCCTATTCGAAACGACTCGGTTCAAGCCTGGCTTTTATTGATAAACGCCGGCCGAAGCAGAATATAGCTGAAGTGATGAATATTATAGGTGAAGTAAAAGGGAAAAACGTGCTGATGATCGATGATCTGATCGATACAGCAGGTACGTTAACAAACGCCTCAGTAGCTCTGAAAGAGCGTGGTGCCTTAAGCATCAGGGCAGCATCAACTCACCCGATTTTGTCGGGTCCTGCGTATCAGAGAATTGAAGATTCCCAGATTGATGAATTGCTGGTAACCGATACGGTGCCGCTGAGGAAACCGTCGGATAAAATTAAAGTTTTAAGTGTCGCCAGCATTTTTGCGGAAGCGATACAGCGTATCCATACAAATGATACGATTAGTGCACTTTTTGATGATTAATCATAATTGACAGAACCATGACGCAACCAGAAATATACCCATTAGAGGGAACTAAACGAGAATCAGGCAGAAAAGAGTCCGACAGGCTGCGTGAAGAACTTCGAATTCCTGCCGTGCTTTACGGTCCAAAGGTGAAAGAAAATATTCACTTTTCCATTCTTGAAAGTGATCTCGAAAAGATCCTGTCTGTAAGCCAGACGAAACTTCAAACGCTCACTGTAGATGGTAAAGAATACCGGACAATGCTGCAGGATGTAGATTTTGATCCTGTATCGGATCGCGCACTTCATGCCGATTTCTACGTGCTTGAATCAGATATTCCGGTAACACTGAATGTACCGGTCCGTTTAAAAGGAACTGCGATTGGAGTTCGTGATGGTGGTGGGCGAGTATTCCAGCCACTCCGTATTGTACGTATCCGTGTATTGCCGGATAGTATTCCTTCAATGTTTGAAGTGGATATTACTAATCTTGAAATCGGTGACTCAATTCATGTTAGCGATATCGAACTGGAAGATGCAGAAGCGCTCGATGATCCGTCAAGAACTATTGTAACCATCGCGCCTCCGAAATCTGAAGCTTTGTTTACATCATCTATTGCCGCTGCAGATGCAGACGTAATGGAAGAGGATGTTGAACTTGCAGAAGGTGAAGAACTCGAAGAAGGTGAAGAACCTGCTGAAGGGGAAGAAGGTGCTGAAGGCGGCGAAGAGGCAGAAAAATAATTTCAGCCTCTGACATGAAAAAACGGCTATGTCTCTGATCGTTGGATTAGGAAATGTAGGTGCTGAGTATGAAGGCACCCGCCACAATATTGGATTTGAACTGGCAAACAAATTGGCCCGTGAACTATCTGTTAAATTCAAAACGGGTGGCGGACCTTTTTTGATCGCCGAAGGTTCGTTTAAAGGCCGGCCTGTTTATATTATAAAGCCCACCACATTAATGAATTTAAGTGGCAGAGCAGTTACAAGTGCGATCGCTAAAACAGGCAGTCGGCTTGAAGATTGCCTCATTTGCTATGATGATATCAACCTGCCGCCTGGTAAAATTCGTCTGAGGCCTTCAGGCAGCGCCGGCGGCCATAACGGCATTCAGAATATAATCGACCGTGTGGGAACGGGAAAATTCCCCCGCCTGAGAATAGGAATCGGGGATGATTTCTCCCGAGGCCGCCAGTCAAATTATGTGCTGGAACATTTTAGCAAAGATCAGCAACCGTTGATTGACGAAGCGCTTGACAAGTCATTAGAGGCTGTGTTTACTTTTCTGAGAGGAGGAATTGAACTGGCGATGAATCATCACAACTGATTCTTACTTTATTTTCATTAGTATTAAACTTCGGTGTTGCCGATATCAACTATGGATATCTTTAAATTAATATACGAACACGATCTTAGGCTTGATCAGCTAAAAGAACGGCATACCAATCGGAATACACAGGATATTTCCTCTACACTGGAAGATTTTCTTAAGCCCGATCTCACCTATTCTAAATTTTATTTAACCGGCACCCGGCTCGACAGAAAACAATTCGGATTGAATATACTCGACCGGTATGATCAGATCATCAACGTATTAAGCATAGTATTTGCAGATTATCGGGTATACACAGTGGAAAATTTTGATAATCTCACAGAAGCGATTGAAAAGTCCGGAACAGGCAGTCCTATAATTATATCTAAAAAGCCATCAGTTTCAATGAACCTGGATGAGCTTACGATCGATTCCAACAGTAATGCGGGCCACAAGAAAGAAGCAATTGCCGGATTATTGAAAACCGATGACCTGCTTTTATATAAAGAACAGGCTCATAACGGGTTTGATCTGCATCTGTTTTCCAAAAATAATATCTACCGCAACTTGTTCTATCCATTGAAGGAACTTGTAAATAATCAGTTTCGGTTTTTCAGCATAAATGGAAAAAGAGTGCAATCGGAACGAAAGTTTTATTTCGAAACCTGGACGCTTGAAAATCCCCCTCACGGGGCAGAAGAGGTTTTTGAACAGACAGTCCTGTAGTATATATTTTCCTGTATTAATTTGCTTGGGAGAGAATAATCAACCGGGGTGATTTATTTTCATCAAAAGTTTGTCCCTCGTAGTTACCCCAGACTTTTAGCGGTTTAAAACCCGATTCAGAAAGCTTTTCTACAAACCAGTTTTTATCAAAAAGCTGTACCCGTTCTGTATATTCACGTTGCTGATTGAGATTTTCTCCCTCAAATTTAATTTTCTTGTAGACATATCCACCTTCTATGAAACGTTCTATAGTATAGGTAATACCTTTATGTTCACCTTTTTCAGCCGGCTCCAGTTCACGGGCCACTTTTTTTGCGTTCATAAAATCAATCAGAAATAATCCGTTCTCATTAAGCATAGAATGAATGTTTTTTAAAACGTGAATATTTTGCTTTTCGTCCAGAAAATATCCAAAAGTTGTAAATAGATTCAGAGCTGCATCAAACCGATCTTTAAGAGGTTCCCGCATATCATTAACGATAAATTTAACATTCGTAAGGCCCCGGGCTTGTGCAATTTTCCGTGCTTTTTCGATTGCCTGGGGTGAAAGATCGAAACCTGTAACATGGTACCCGCGTTCGGCTAATAATACAGAGTGGCGTCCCCTTCCGCAGCCTACATCCACAATCCGCGGATATTTCTGTTTTGGAATCTGCTGCTCAATTAACCGGGCAAGATTTTGTGCTTCATCTTCATTTCGATAGGAATACAGAAGTTCATATAGAGGGCTGTCAAACCAATCTTCAAACCAGTTCATTCAATTCAATTTTGTTTAATTTTGCGACAGTATCCATCCCAACATATGTTGAGGTTTTTGCTATCTTTGGCTCAACTATTTAAAAGAATAACGATGATATTCACGCAGAAACTACAAAGGGCTGTAAGATCTTCCAACTCTGTTTTAAGTGTTGGTCTTGATCCCGACCCCAGCCGGATTCCCCTCCCATTAAAGCAGCAATTTTCTGATCCGCATGATCTGGTGTATGAATTTTGCAGAAGAATTATCGAGGCAACTAAAATAGATGCAGCAGCTTATAAACCCAATCTTGCATTTTTTGAAGCTCTTGGCACTGGCGGCTGGAGAGTACTGGAATCATTAATGGAGGTGATTCCAGCGGCAAAAATAACCATTGCGGATGCGAAAAGAGGAGATATCGGATCAACCGCCGAAAAATATAAACAGGCTTTTTTTGATCAGCTTAATGTTGATTCAGTTACTTTAAACCCGTTAATGGGCCTTGACACCCTTGATCCGTTTTTAAATGATGCATCAAAAGCCATATATGTGTTGACACTGACATCAAACAGGGGCGCGGCTGATTTTCTTCGAATGCCTATAATGGGCCGCCCCACTTTGAGTGAGTACATCTCAGAACATCTGTGCAAAAAACAGGAAAAAGCCACAACTCATATTGGAATGGTGGTTGGTGCAACACAACCGGATATTGCTGAATATGTGATAAAAGTTAATCCTGCCGCTCATCTGTTAATGCCCGGTATCGGTGCCCAGGGCGGAGATGTTGAGATGTTGAAAAATTTGCTGGCTAAACATTCTGGAATACCGCTCATTAATTCTTCCCGATCGATTATTTATGCCGGAGGTGATAGTGAAAACTGGGAGGAGATGGTTCAGATGAAGGCCTCTGAAACACGACAATCTTTAACCGTCATAACGGAGCGATATACGGACTGACATGCAAAAAACTGTAATTTTATATACTGATGGAGCTTGCAGCGGCAATCCAGGCCCGGGTGGTTGGGGGGCTTTACTGATCTGGAATGGGAAAGAGCGTGAACTTTCGGGTGGTGCTTCCCATACCACAAACAACCGAATGGAAATGCGAGCCGTGATCGAAGGTCTGAAAGCTTTAAAAGAACCCTGCAGAGTTAAAATTCACAGTGACAGCTCACTTATCATTAACACGTTTAAACAGAACTGGATCAATAACTGGCTGAAACGGAACTGGAAAAAATCAGACAGAAAACCTGTAGAAAACCGTGATTTATGGGAAGAGATGCTTGCAGCAATGAAGCCTCACAAGGTTGAATGGATTAAGGTGAAGGGGCATTCCACAAATGAGCTTAATAATCGTGTAGATCGATTAGCGGTGAATGCGTCAAAGAAGTTCATGTAAGCTATGCCTGATATGGTTTTCCTGCTCAGGGTGAGAATTGCATTTCATTTTTTCTGTAAAAATTGATATTTCAATGGTAAACTCATTTTCACGTCAGATAAATTAAACAAACTAACGATCAGCATATGGAACCTTTAAAAATTGGCTTTATAGGATCAGGATTTATTGCATCATTTATTGCAAAGGCGATGATACAGGTTCGCCATTGTGAAATTGCGGCAATCTATAAGCGATCACAGTCCGATTCACTTGCGGCTTTTTCGCGGGAAAA
>CAYOLE010000027.1:5577-11333 GCA_964404705.1 uncultured Rhodohalobacter sp.
ATGGAAACTATGGGTGGTTTGATGATTGCGCGAAGCACAGAGGAACATGCCGGTCCACACAGCCCATGGTTTTGGGATCCTGTCCGGCAGGGAGGTGGTGCGATGTCAGACATGGGTTGCCACAGCGTTGCCGTTAGCCGGCATATGCTTACACCTGCAGGCAAAGATCCATCTTTTCTTGAACCGGTTTCTATGCAGTGCGATATGAGTTTGTTAAAATGGGGACAGCCCAAATATCGTAAACAACTGCTCGACCGCTTCGGTGTGGACTATTCCAAAACACCGGCAGAAGATTTTGCCACCGGCATTATAGCTTTTAGAAATCCTGAAACCGGCCAGATTGTAAAAGGCCAGTTTACAGATTCCTGGATGTTCGACAAACAGGGGCTCCGACTGTCAATGGATGGCCTGGGACCCGGTTATGCGATGGAAGTGAACACACTGATGTCACCCTCTGAAATTTTTATCGGAGATGAAGCAGCGGCCTCGGTAGCAGATTCGGAGGCAGCGCTTGAAAAATCCACATCAACAAAAGGGTTGCTGGCAATTCAACCAAACGAAGCAGATCTCTACGGATACGTAAATGAAATGAAAGACGCTGTGGACTCTTTTCTTAAAAATGATGATGGTTTCCTGACATGGGAGTACGGGCTTGAAATCACGCGGCTTGTACAGGCGGCATATCTTTCAGCGGAACAGCACAAGACCATCGACCTGACTGATGAAAGTGTAAATAAGCAACTTGAGGGATACATCTCTAAAATAGCACAGGGACGTGGCGCTGAGGTACTATGAGATATTGACTCACTGCCCTGCAAAAAAGATTGCGTTTGCCATAAATAGTTTTCCATTTTCCCAGAAGCCGCGGAACAGCGGATTATCTACCATATAAATTACCTGACCCGAACCAACGGATTGAATACCAAATGTGAGGCTGTTTTCAAGGTTTTGCTTTGCGCGTATTCCGGCAAATCCACTAATATGAGCGTCATCCTGGACGGTTCCAACATTCCATCCGCCCGTGAGATAATCGAATGCCCCCGCATTTACTTTAAGCGAGTAATAGTCTGATTCGTATCCGAAAGCGAGCGGATGAGTATTATCGAGAGTGGTTCTGAAAATAGAGCCTGGCGTTCTGTCTTCAGTAGCCTCCCGGTCACGGTCTTCATACGTTCTGAGCAGGGAATCAGAATCTTCATCAGCATCATCATTTGTGGTTTTCCGCTGAATACTGAATGCTTCCATTCCCGAAAGAGTGTTCACGGCCTGATCGATCGCAATCAGATTTCCACCTCCACGTACCCAATCGGCGAGTTTCTGCTCCCCGCGGTCGGAAAACATATCTGAATAAGAACCTGCTGGCATCACAATAGTGTCGAAATCATTGAGATCTGTACGGTTAAAATCGTGGGTATGGAAAAGGGATGCCGGATAATTTAGCTGCTGATCGAAGTAATGCCATACTTCACCAGCACTTAGTGATGAAGTGCCTTCACCAAGAAAAACAGCAATTTTCGGCGCTTCGATAAATTGAACATTGGCTGATCCAAAATCTGATCCCGAATCCACAAATCCAGTGGCGGCACCGTGGAGAGAGCGTGCGTAGCGATCAGCTGCCTCTCGCACTATTCGATCAAAATCATCACCCAATCTTTGATTATTAACACGTGTAATCACCAGTGTGCCCCGGTCAAATTCATTGCCGTCGATTTGAAAGGGGACAGTTGAAAATCTGCTATTAATTCCGTTACGGGTTATATCTGCGAGGAACCGGGCATCATCCATTGTTTTCCAGCCTGCAACGTAAGCATATGGCTGTTCGGTGCCTGTGTATTGCGGTTGCCTCAGTTCATCAGCGCTCAATTCTGATTGCGGATTGATACGTGATTCAGCAGCAAATCCATCAAGCCCAAACCGGTAATGTGCTTCCCATGAAGTAATATCATAGGTAAGTGAATCGGAAAGAGCGGGATCGGGTTCAAATAAAACCCGGACGAGTTGCGATTTTGGCTGATACGCACTAATAATTATATCATCATCAGAAATAGAGTAACTGCCGTTCTCTTTGGTTTGATAATCGAAACCGTCCGTTGTATGTGAAGCTCCGGCCCTGCCATAGCTGATCTGCTGGGTATCAAGATAGCTGAGCAGGTTGTAGATTTTATCAGGATGATTATCAGCATTTACTACAAACGTCTTGTAGGTTCCGGCGGGGTCTTCAACCGCCCGGCTATAATTATTTTCAAATTCAGAAACGACTCGATCGGCATGTTCTGCTGTTACTTCTACCGTAGAAATTCCGCTAATATGATGATGAGTCAGGCGATCTTCCAGGGTAAGGGTGTCGCCCTCCTGGGTGATTACCGCGGCGCCCGCAAGGCCATGGCCGGCCTGCTCATAAGTCATCCCAATTGCACCGTTAAACGTTGGCCAGGTATCTCCATAACTGGGGTAGAAAAGATCAAACCGTTCGCGGGTAAAATAGTGCCAGCCTTCCTCATCAAAATAGCGGATATTGTTCATGCCAATGGTGGTCTGAAATTCGCGCTGCCAGTCGGTAATCGCTTCATGAAATGGCTCTGCGGCCGGTGCAAAATAGTAGGGTGCGTTGTAGCTCTGCTCGTGGAAATCGACATGCACATGTGGCATCCACTGCTGATAGATTTCCGAACGCTGCTGCGATTCAATCTGAGTTTGCCATGCCCAGTCTCGGTTCAGGTCAAAATAATAGTGATTTGATCGTCCACCCGGCCACGCTTCCCGGTGTTCGCGGGTATCCACTTTTGGATCATATTCAGATCCTGTCATTGTCCGGAACCAGTTTACGTAACGGTCGCGGCCGTCGGGATTCAGCATCGGGTCAATCACCACAACCAGATCATTCAGCCATTGTGCAGCATCGGAATTATCAGGATCAGCCAGTTCGTGCAGGGTCTTCATTGCCGCTTCACTGCTCGAGGTTTCATTGCCATGAATGTTGTAGCTGAGCCAGACAATCGCTTTTTTCTGTTCTGTTGATTCACCTTCTACCAATCCGGTCAGCTTAAGGTTATTAGTTCTGATTTCTTCAATCTGCTGATGATTTTCAGCCGTGGTAACAACAAGGTAAACCAGCTCCCTGTGTTCATTTGTTTCACCATATGTCTGAATCGTAACGCGGTCGGATTGTTCTGCCACGTGCCGCACATAAGATACTACGTTGTGATGAGGTGTGTATCGGTCACCCAGTTCATATCCTAAAAATTGAGCAGGAGTCTGCAGCTGTGCAAAAGCAGAAGAACTAACAAATAAAAAAAAGAATATTGCCAGCGTAAGTAAAAAACGAAATTTCATGTCAGAATCAGATCGGTTCAGAATTTATAATCAAGTGAAGAACTTAAAGAAATCCCCTTTATGCTGAAAGAAGATTCTGAATACTGTCTGCTGAAAATTATCTGCTCCGGAGTATAATCGTTTATGTTCTGTTTTTGATCTCATGATCTATATATTTTAGCAACTCTAAAACTACATATTCTGATTTGATACGATTTTACTGGCTGGCCCTCACCACATTTTTTTTATTTTTAGCTCCGCTTCAGGCCCAGGAGCGAATTCCCTTCACGATTCTCCATACCAATGATGAACATTCACACCTGATTCCTCATCCGGCTGTGGATGACCACTCCGAAATGGAGAACCCTGCCACAGGAGGATTTGCCCGTTTGGGCGGAATGGTGAAACAGATCAGGAATCAGAAATCTGAAGCAGGTGAGCCGGTATTGCTATTTTCAGCCGGTGATTTTATTGGTGGACCTGCATTTGGCTGGCTGGCACTAAATGGATATGCAGCCGAACTGGAGTTGATGCAGCAAATCGGTTATGATGCCATAGTTATAGGTAATCACGAGTTTGATTTTGGTACAGATGTGCTTGCCGATTATTTGAAAACAGCCGGGTATCCCGGTGCGCATCAAAGCACTGCAATTCTGGGCACCAATCATGTCATCCCCGAAGATCACCCGCTTGCACAGGCAGAGATCAGATCAACGGTTGTGAAAACCCTGAATAACGGGCTTAAAGTGGGAATTTTCGGTCTGATAGGTGAGGATGCCATCAGCAAAACAGCGTTGCCGGAACCGGTCACATTTGAGCACTACCTGGATGCGGCCGCCACAGCCGTTCAGGAATTGAAAGAACAAGGGGCTGATGTGATCATCTCCATAAATCACTCCGGTGAAATGGAAGACCGAAATCTTGCCCGACACGTGGAGGGGATAGATGTGATTGTGGGTGGACACTTTCATACACCGCTTTACGAACCCATCATTGAAGGCCATACGGTGATTGTACAGGCCGGGTCTTATTCAGAATATCTGGGCCGGCTCGAGCTTTACTGGCTTGCAGACGAGGAACGGGTTGAGGTTAGAAATCATCAGAATAACAACCCGTTTTTGATAAAACTGGATCACACCACGCCAGTGGACTCCGCTATACAGCAGCAAGTGAATCAATACGAGGAAATATTGAGCGGCTGGGTGAGTGAATTAACGGATGGAGTGATTAACGATATTCGCGAAACAATGGTTACATCCGATTTTCCGCTGAACAGGGCACGAAAACAGGAGTCAGCCATCGGAAATTTTATTACCGACGCAATGCGGCTGGTAACAGGTGAGGTAACCGGCAATAAGGTGGATGTTGCCGTACAGGCAAACGGAGCCATCCGGGGCAGCATCAGACCGGGCAGCATGCCGTGGTCTAAAGGAGACGTTTCGTTCTATGACTTGATGATTACAACCGGACTGGGGTCGGGCCCGGATGGTAATCCCGGATACCCGGTGGTCGCTTTTTACCTGACAGGCGAGGAAGTACGCCGCGCAATGGAGATATCGGTTTTACTCTCTGAAATGTTGATGGATAATTATTACCTGCAATTTTCAGGTACAAGCATGGAGTATGATCCCGAACGTGCTTTATGGCTTACGGTTCCGTTGATTGATCAGCCGATTCCAAGCTCGCGTTCTGTATTGAACGCGCAGATTTTTGAGGGAGACGGTGTTCAGCATTCAGAAGGAATGCGGCCGCTCGAAAAAAACGATCAAAATCTCTATCACGTTGTTACCGATTACTATATCGCCGGGTTTCTGCCGATGGTGGGTGAATTGCTGCCCAGCCTGGGAATTGAGTTTAAGAATCGCGACGGTGAGAAAATCGTGCTGGATGATGCCATTGTCATACAAAATGGCAGTGAATTAAAAGTGTGGCAAACCGTAGTGGATTATGCAATTTCCTTTAGCGAAGAAAATGTAAAAGCCGGGCAAATACCGGAGTACTACTCAGAAACCGGTGACCGGCTGATTCGCGTTGAAGCGGGTTCTTTATGGTTTTGGCCCTCTGTTGCTCTTATTATCATTGCGGCTGGCGTGTGGATGGTTGTTTGGTATAGAAGGAGAGGGTGAATAAAATTTATTGTAACATGTACGTTACACATTATATTGAAAAATGATCAAGTCGTTCAATAGTAAAGAAACTGAAAAGATTTTCAATAGGATGTATTCGGAAAAACTTCCGCACACTATTCAACAGCGGGCTTTACGGAAATTAAGAATGCTGGATGCAGCAGATCATATTAATGACTTAAGAATGCCACCAGGAAATCGATTGGAAGAACTTGGTGGAAGTAGAAATGGTCAATACAGTATATGCTTAAACAACCAATGGCGTATCTGTTTTGAATGGCAAAACAACGATGCCCATAATATTGAAATTGTAGATTA
>CAYOLE010000027.1:11433-23857 GCA_964404705.1 uncultured Rhodohalobacter sp.
GAGTATTTATTCAAAAAGCTCCGAACTCAGATACCGGTCTCCCCGGTCGCAGGTGATGCAGACGATCACTCCTTCGGTTAACTCTTCAGAAAGTCGAATTGCTGCGGAAAGTGCGCCTCCGCTGCTCATTCCTCCCATAATACCTTCCTCTTTCGCCATACGGCGCGTCATTTCGATGGCCTCCTCCTGGCTGACATCAATTGTTTTATCCACCCGGTCGGCTTCAAATATTTCGGGCAGATATTCAGGAGACCACCGCCGGATACCGGGAATACATGAGCCCTCGGTTGGTTGAGTTCCTACAATTTGTATTTCAGGGTTTTGCGATTTCAGGTATCGGGATACTCCCATTATGGTTCCGGTTGTTCCCATGGCGGACACAAAATGCGTGATTTTCCCTTTTGTATCCCGCCAGATTTCCGGTCCCGTGGTTTTTTCATGAAACGTGTAGTTGTCAGGATTGGAAAACTGGTTCAGCTGAAAATAACCCTTTTCATCGGCCATCTCCTGCGCGAGCTGCCGTGAGTATTCGATCGTTTTATCAGCCGGAGTCAGAATCACCTCACCACCGTAAGCTTTCATGGATTTGATCCGCTCTTCAGTGGCACTTTCCGGCATCAGTAGTTTCATCTTCAGATTTTTAATCGAAGCAATCATTGCCAGTGCGATACCGGTATTGCCGCTGGTCGCCTCCACCAGGGTGTCCCCCGGTTTGATGTCACCCCGCCTTAGCGCTCCGAGGATCATGCCAAGAGCTGGACGATCCTTCACACTCCCGCCGGGATTTTGCCCTTCCAGCTTGCAGAACACCTTTACATTTCTGTTTACCGGAATGGATTCCAGTTCAATCAGCGGAGTGTTTCCGATCAATTCTTCGAGTTTCATTTTTTTGGGTTGTTAAATCTAATTGTAAAACTCTTTTTCCGAAAGTTTAGTGACTATAAAACTCTCAACACAGAGGTAAAAAAAGATTGTGTTAGGTTACTTGAAAGTGATCGTATCCGTTTCTCCTTCACCTTCGGTGTTAGTCATTCTGGCCTGGTAATAAATTTTTGATCCGGGAGGCACGCTTTTGGTCAGCCACACATTACCGCCAATGGTACTCCCTTTGCCGATGGTTGTTTTGCCACCGAGAATGCTGGCACCTGCATAGAGAACAACATTATCCTCAATGGTGGGATGACGTTTTTTACGTGCATCTTCTTTTTTTACACTGAGCGCCCCGATGGTTACTCCCTGGTAAATTTTTACATGTGAACCGACAATTGCAGTTTCGCCTATTACAATACCTGTGCCGTGGTCAATACAAAAATGATCACCTATTTTGGCTCCGGGATGAATATCGATTCCTGTCTGACGGTGAGCATGTTCCGAAAGGATTCGGGGAATTATTATCACACCGAGTTTTACCAATTCATGTGCAATTCTGTGTGCAGCAATTGCATAAAACCCCGGATATGTGCGGATGACTTCGGCTTTGCTTTTGGCGGCCGGATCTCCACGATCCATTGCATCAATATCGAGTAACAAGCGGTTGTGGATTTCCGGCAGTTTATCAAAGAATTGGTCTTCAAGGCCTTTTATGCCACTTTGAATACATTCTTTATTTTGATTCAGAATTGTTCTGAATTCTTTATGCAGATTTTCAAACTTCATACTCAGCGCCGCCCGGTTTTTCAAGCGAATGGCGGCAAACTCAGGAAACATCACTCCGATCAGTTCATCAAAAAATCGTATTACCATTTTCGGTGGAGGACAGAACGATGAATCACGATGTGACTGTATCAGCCTGTTATAAAATGATTCCGGGAAATTCATAAGTAGTTTATTAACAGGATCTGGAAATAGTTATCAATACTCAAAAAGTTGTAGTTTATGGCCGGCAAAGTTTCACCTCTAATTACTGTCCCATGCATTTACAAAGGTGTACTGTTTAAAGATCATTCCCATCATTTTCATTCAGAAAATGAATAATTTCATTGATGAACCCATCGGTAAATTCATGATCGAGCCTGCCATACTCACCTGGCAGGCCTGATTCTGAGGTTTGAAATAAATGGTTTGCCTTACTGATGGTACCAGTGGTAACAAAGTTCTGAAATCTGTTGAACTCCCTGCGATTTTCTTCGGGAAGAACTTCTGTATCATTTTCGCCAAACAATGCAAGGACTGGAATCTGAAGCTCAGTCAGAACCGGACGCGGATCTGTTTCGATAAAAGACCTGAACCACCGGGTTTTGGCTCCATCAAGCTGCCGGCTGACCTGGGCCTGGATAAACTGGTCCATATTACCAAGTGTTCTTTGCTGTGCTTCCGGCAATTCGTTAATTTGTTCCTGTAATCGATCAGCTATATCCTTTTCCAGTTCATCCCATCCGGTACCGGTTCGGGCGGCATTATATACCCGCTTCTGAAACTCCAGATTTTCTTCAACTACCTCATCGGATATATTTTGTACTTGTGATATATGGCGTATCTGTTGTTTAATCACTTCATCACCCGGAAAAGCGGGAGACGCAAGTAATATAAGTTGTCGTGGAGCAGATTCTTCAGCGGCAAGGAGGCTTACGATACCGCCCTGGCTGTGGCCCAAATAAACTACAGAAGAAAAATGATGTGTTTGATGTCCATCGGTAAAATAGGAAGCTACCTGATTCAGGTCCTCTGCAAGTTCGGGAATGGTTGCATCTGTTGTACCAGTGGAACTGCCTATTCCCCGATCATCATACCGGAAGCTGAAATACCCATGATCGGCAAGTTGCAGAGACAGTTCTTTAAAGATTTCAAAACCGGCTACCGGGCTGTTTCTTGTTTGAGTACCACTGCCGTTCACAAAAATAACAAGTGTAGAGTCTTCATAAAATTCAGGTGTTACAAGGCTTCCTGCGATTACATGAGATGGAGTCTCTATACTAATTTCCTCCTCTGCATATCGATCCTTTGAGTTTGAAATTTCAAGAGCTTTTTTATGGATTGTAAATGGATATATTGATTCCATTTGCTGAAAATGTCCGCTTATCTGATTCGGAAATCTGTCGCCAATCGAGGCTCTGAAGTAGGCTGGTCCGGACCCTGTTTCAAAAGTAAAAATTAATGAATCGGCCGATTTATACGGTACGTCAACAGGCATGTCAAATGAGGATTGCCGGGGAATATTGATTGCTCCATCCGTTACCCCATCTAACGTAGTAAAGATAAGTGAGATGAGCTGGTTTTGTCCCTCTACTTCAATATAACCTTCCCAGTTTCCATCAATTACGGCGGCACTATTCTGGGAAAAAAGAGACAATGGTAAACATAAAATGAGAGCAAATAAAAACAGTTGTTTCATAAATTACAAACCGTACGATATCCAAAAAAAAACCTGACGTTTTTAATGTACGTCAGGCTATGATTTAAATAAAGTAATTTAGAAAGAACTTATTATTGCCCGGCCACTCCAATTACACCACAACTAAGTCTGTCGCCTGCATCGCCTGTAGGCTGGCTTTCAAGGTCATCTTCACCGGCGTGTACAATTACGCCTCTGCCAAGAATTGAAGTTTCTCCGCTAAATGCCATTAAAGGATCAGTGTAGCTAATCTCAGCTGTTCCGTTATCATCAGCATTTATATTTCCCATGTCACCTACATGCCTTTCCTCATCATCCGGGCCGCCATGGGGTTGATCAAGCGGGTTATAATGGCCACCGGCTGATGTTCCGTCAGAAGCGGAGCAATCGCCAAACTCATGGATATGAAATCCATGTGTACTGTTGGGATCCAGCCCGTTAATTTCACCTTCAACCGTAACTCCATCATTAGTCTGCGTAAACCGAACCTCACCATTTACTTCATTTCCTTCGGTTGGGTGTAATACCGCTACAAGCTCGTCATAATCAGGCTGCTGATCTCGTTGCTGATCCACTTGCTGTTGGTTGGCTTGCTGATCCATTTGTTGCTGGTTGGTTTGTTGATCCATTTGCCCTTGATCGTCGTCCATCCGCTGCTGATCATTGCACCCTGTCAGCAATCCCAGAAATAACACGAATATGATAGCTTTCATTAATTTAATCATGATAAATGTTTTTAGTTTATTGGATTAAGTTTTAATTCTCTCAAATTTACATACTTATATAATATATAAGTATAAATATAAGTATACGTTAATACACCAAGGTAAGAATTTTCAATAAATAATTGTAAACATTAGTGTTTTGATAAGGATTCACTACTGTCCAAACGATCAAGGAAAATGAAAGAAGTTTACAACCTCGAATGACCACTGTTCCTAATCTTGCAGAGTATCGCTGAGTTCACCGCAGATTTACGCAGAATATCTGTGCTCATTTTTTGACCGCGAAGCTAAACCGTTTAAGACCGAAATAGAATCTCACCAGACAGCCAGATAATTTAGAGCTTGCACAACACGTGTTTGTTTCAATTCGTTACTTACAGCCATTTTTAGTTCTCTGATCAAAAATATATCTATCCCGGCTATATAAATGTGCCGCTGGCTTATTTTGTATCATTTTACAAATAATCATCCTTTTTACTTGACGTAGAAAGGGTATAAGACGACTTTTAGCTGTTCAATTAAAAAATTCAAAATAAACATATGATTTTAAATCATTCTACGACTAATGTACTAATTGTAGTTTTTAGCTTATTCCTTTTTGCTGGATGCGGCATTTTTAGTAAATCTGCAGAAGATACTCCCAGGGATCGTCCTGCTGCGCCAAGAGGTGCTCCGGCCAATGACGAAATTAAACCATTTAGTGAAGTAATTGAAGACTCGTTTGAAAAAGACGAAGGGCTTTTTACCGTTTATGAAGATGACGGAACTTTTTATTATGAAATTCCGGATTCTCTTTTAGAAAGGGAAATGTTAATGGTTTCCAGGATAGCCAGAACGGCCGATGGTATCGGTTATGGGGGCGAGCGTCTGGAGAACCAGGTACTGCGTTGGGAACGACGGAATGATGATATTTTACTTCGACGTGTATCTTTTCAGAATACAGCCAGCGATACACTTCCGATTTATGAAGCTGTTCGAAATTCAAACTTCGAACCAATCATCATGTCATTCAACATAAAAGCTATTAATGAAGATACAACCGGGACAGTAATTGAGGTGACAAATCTTTTTGAATCGGATGTGCCCGCGCTGGGACTTCAGCAAAATCGCCGAACACAGTATCAGGTGCGAAGATTGGATGGCAGCAGAAGTTATATTGAGCATGTGCGCAGCTTTCCCGAAAATGTTGAAGCACGCAGTTTGCTAACATATGAAGCAGGGCGGCCCCCTTCAAATTCATCTACCGGCGCCATTACACTTGAGGTTCACCACAGTATGATTCTGATGGATAAACAGCCCGTTCAGGCCAGGGAAATTGATGAGCGTGTAGGATATATTAGCACAACACAGCGCGATTACGGGCGTGATGTTCACCGGGCTGAGCAGGTTCGGAATATTACCCGCTGGAATCTTGTGCCAAAAGATAAAGAGGCGTATCTGCGCGGTGAACTGGTTGAACCGGTAGAGCCAATCGTGTTTTATATTGATCGTTCTACCCCTGACCGATATCGTGAATGGCTGATAAAAGGTGTGGATGACTGGCAGGTAGCTTTTGAGGAAGCCGGATTTAAAAATGCAATTTACGGTAAAATGGCTCCCACAGAAGAGGAAGATCCGGAGTTCAGTCCGGAGGATAGCCGCTATTCGATGATTCGTTACTTTGCCTCACCCGTGCAGAATGCATATGGACCGCATGTGCACGATCCCCGTTCGGGGCAGATCCTCACATCAAGCATCGGATGGTACCATAATGTAGCTAACCTTTTGCGAAACTGGTACTTTGTGCAAACCGCAGCAGCAAATCCGGAAGCCCGGGCTGTAGATATGGATGATGAGGTAATGGGCGAGCTTATCCGGTTTGTATCTGCACATGAAGTGGGGCATACTCTTGGTCTTCCACATAACTACGGATCGAGCTATGGAACTCCGGTGGATTCTCTTCGATCACCAACTTATACCGACACCCATGGTACTGCACCCTCCATAATGGATTATGCACGATTTAATTATATCGCACAACCGGGCGACGGTGTAACGAACTTCATGCCTCAAGTGGGTGAATATGATAAGTGGGCGGTAAAATGGGGATATACATGGTTTGGAGATATGCCAGTTGAAGAACAGCGTGATACGTTGAATGCATGGGTGAAAGAACGGGCCGGTGATCACCATTATTTTTACGGACGCCAGACTACCAGCCGTATCGATCCGCGATCACAAAATGAAGATCTGGGTGATGACGCCATGCAAGCCAGCGAGTATGGCCTCGCAAATCTCCAGGTAATCACTGATAATCTGATTGACTGGGTAGGCCGTGATGGTGATGATTTTTCACAACTATCCGAAATATATGGAAATATAGTTGCGCAGTGGGGCCGCTACATGGGGCACGTAGCTTCCAATATTGGCGGTGTGTACGAAGATCATAAAACATTCGATCAGGATGGAGCCGTTTATAAGGCTGTTCCTTTGGACGATCAAAAACGAGCGATGGAATTCCTGACCAGGCACGCCTTCACAACACCAACCTGGGTGTACAACGAAGATATACTGAGCCGGATTAACCAGGCTGACTTTATCGATTCTTTCCGCGGGCGCCAGGCAAGTGTTCTCGCCAATATTCTTGATCCGCAGCGAATTGCACGTCTCATTGAATACGATTTCAGATCCGGCGATGTCTATTCACCCTATGAATTTATGGATGATGTGCGTGAGGCCGTATGGACTGAACTTTCCGGTGGATCAGATATTGATGTATATCGCAGGAATCTGCAAAGAGCTTATGTTGAACACATGGAATCATTAATGACAGACGAACTCCCCTCAATTCCTGCGGCATTCAGGCAGCGAATTGGATGGACCCAGGTAAATGTCAGCCAGTCTGATATCAGGCCTATGGTTCGGGAACAGCTTGAGCAGCTTCAACGTGATGTTGAGCAGGCAAAAAATCGTAGCAGTAACCGTGCGACTATTGCTCATCTGAATGATATCGATCGCAGGATCAATACTATTCTGGATCCGTCGTAAGATAAAAAACAGATTCTCGTGAAGTATCATCTTAAACAAAGCCACGTCTGATTTCACAGGTGTGGCTTTTATTTTTCGGATGATTCGAAAAGGAGAGGAGATGGGAGAAAATAACGGTGTATAACTTCCTGATTACTCCAAAAGACGTTCAGCGTCTGCCACGAAATTGCGGGCATCGCGGCGAGTGAAATCCTTCATTACATAAATATCATCAACTTCAAGATCTTCAAATATTAGGTGTCCCTCTCTGTTGCGAATAAATAAAGTACCGTTACTATAAGAAACTTCACTGATCTCATACAGAGGAATAGACATCGCCCGATCCAGCAGGGTTTGCACTCCGCTGCTCACCATTGATTTTATGACTACTGCAAAATGACTATCATCGGGTTCTTGATGGATCTCTTCCTGAATGCGTTTCAGTCCAGCATCAGAAAACTGTATCAACAGGTGGGTTTCTGTCAGCATCAGGTCGACAGATCCTTCTTTTGTGGTAATTGCGCGAAGAGTCTGTGAATGCTGCATTCGATCAGAGAATGTAACATCCATATTGTCACCGGAAATAGTGATCCCCTTCGATTGAGCATGACTCTGCTGGTAAGGTGCAAATGTGATAAGAATGAAGAGAAATAAGGGTAGAAATGAACAAGTGCGAAAAGATTGCATATCAGTAGGGTTGAATTGAAGAGTTGTCACATTTGATCATTACGACCGAATACCTGAAAGGTTACAAAGAGGGTAAGTTTAAGTTACTTTTCAGTAACAACTCACTTTCTCATTGAATGTCATTATGTTTAGAATCTCTTTAAGTTTCAGTTTTTGTAAATAGTAACCGCATTGAAAAGTTTTTTAAAGAAATAGATTCTGGATTAGGTATATCAAACGATCCAGGTGTATTGTCTATAGAGCGTCTTATGAAACTACCGTCGGATCATCAGATTACATTATGGGGGAAAAAAATCAGGCGATCGGACCAGAATGCGTTCGATCAGCTTTTTCGCTCTTTTTACCCGGTATTGATGAGATTTGCGATACGGTATACGCGAGATGAAGCTTCTGCAAAAGATGTCGTTCAGGATTGTTTTATAAAACTCTGGCAGAAACGAACGCGGATTAATCCTGAACAATCGTTGAAAAGTTATCTTTATACAATGGTACGAAACAATGCATTAAACTTAATCCGTGATCTTTCCAGTGTACAGGTGAATCACGAAATGGCAAACTCTATATCAGAAGCAGTGGAGCCAAAAGCATCTGATCAGCCCAACAATCAGCTGGAAGATTTTTTTGCCATATGGATTAATCAGTTGCCCGATCGTCAAAAAGAAGCTTTTGAACTGAGCCGGTTCGAGGGGCTCGATCATGAAGAAATTGCAGAAGTGATGAATGTTTCACCAAAAACAGTGAATAATCATATCGTAGCCGCTTTACGTTTTTTAAGGGATCAATATTCACAACATACACAGCAAGACAGCAGATAGATACATGTCTGAGCACAACAACAAATCTCACGATAACCTGGATAATCCGGAAGACTCATGGAAAGATGAGTTTGAGGAGGTTTGGGACGCTTCGTCACAAGCTGATCCTGCACGCCGCTACAAAGCACCCGATTCTGCTGAGACAGAGGATGCACTGCAGGAAGTTCATATAAGACTCGGGTGGGAAGACAGCGCAGGCAGAATCGCAGGGTACATTCATAAATACAGCCGATACCTGGTGGCAGCGGTTGCATTGCTTGTTATAGGCGCTATTTTATTTTTTGCACCACAAACAGTTACTGCACCCTACGGCGAGCTGGCAGAACTGGAATTAAGGGACGGCACATATATAGAACTCAATAGCGGAACCACTGTTCAGTTTAACCGGCTGTATGGATTTACCAACAGAACGCTAACCCTGAACGGAGAAGCATGGTTCGAAGTGAGAAGCGGAAGTGAGCCCTTTAAGGTGTATGCAAACGGAACCGTAACCGAGGTTACGGGCACAGAGTTTTCGGTACGCTCCTGGTCAGATGATCCTGAAAGTGAAACACTTGTTACAGTAAAAACAGGGTCGGTACAGTTTTTTCCTGAAGGTTTTGATGAAAATGCCGTCAGCCTAACCGCCGGTTTAAAAAGCTCATGGACTCCGGAGAGGGTAAAGCCGGCCATTCCAGGTGAAGCTGATCTTGAACGTATGACCGGCTGGCGAGACCAGATGTTCATATTTTATGAAGAACCTTTACATCGAATTTTCCGGGATATTGAAAGACGCTTTGATCTGCAAATTGATCTCCAAAAGAAGGAGGTAGCTGGCGAAACGCTTACAGGCTACTACCGCCGGGTTGAAAGCGCTGAATCCTTACTGGACGATATCTGCACTGTGGCAGGTCTGAATTACTCGCGAACTGCAAACGGTTACAGGGTGTATTAATCAAATGATGATCAGAGAAACATATCTTTTTGTAATTGTTTTGGCTGCTCTTGCGTGCCAGGCTGAGGTTTTGGCCCAACATTCATCAGGAGAAACGTTTAACTATGAATTCAGAGGTGAACCGCTGGATAGGGTGCTGGACCGTGTTGCAAGAGACACGGGTACAGACCTTGTCTATGACCCGTTATTGGTAAGTGGTGCTGAGGTTTATAAGCGTATAAATAATGAAACTGTGCAGGGAATCCTGCGCCTGGTGCTGGCAGAACACGGGCTCGATTACCTTACTCTTTCATCGGGTACAATTGTGATTATTCGGGTTACAGCTGAAGATCCCGCGTATGGAACCTTTTCAGGTACAATTGTTGACAGCCGCACCGGTGAACCTTTACCGGGTGCTACAATCATGCTTGCCGACGCATCAGGCGGAACAAGTGCGGGGAGAGCAGGAAATTTTTCAATGTCTCGGTTGATGAATGGTGAACATACCATAACTTTTAGTTATATCGGATATGAAGCCGTGACAAAAACCGTGCGTATTCCTCCAAACGAACAGGTTCGGGAAAGAATAGAACTACAGCCAAAATCGATTACTGTACTTCCTGTGGTTGTTAAAGCACATAAGCCGGAAGTTCGCAACGGTGGGAATCAGGCTGATCAGCCGGGCGACTGGCAGGTTACAGGTTTGATGAAATCTCCAATAAGAGATCTCAGTCTTTTTCCCGGTGTTCAACATGGGCTGCCGATGGGCGGACTCCATTTGCAAGGGGGTCAGCAAAGTGAACATCGTTTGCAGCTTGATGGCGCTCCTGTATACAATCCATACTCTATCGGCCAGATGTTCAGCTCATTTAGTCCGCAGGCTATCGGGCGTGTAACTTTGCATCAGGCCGGTTTTGGAGTGGCGGAGGGCAGCCGTTTGGCGGGAGTGATCGATCTCAGCCACGAAATGCCACCCCAGGGCTATAAAGGAGTAACAATTCAGGCAGATCCACTTAGTATAAATGCGCGGGGTGATCTTTCATTTGAGCTTAAGGATGATGCATCGTTTTCAATCATGAGCGCACTGCGTACCAACTACTGGGATTCTTACAAAGATCCGGTCATGGAACGGACACTTCGAGAATGGGACAGGATTGATCCGCTGATTATTAATGAGACTGCCGGCCTGGAAGCTGATGCATCATTTTACACACCCGCGGATCATCAATCAGAAGTTGATTTTTATGATCTGCATGTTGCGTCGCAATATAAGTTCAATTCATTTCAAAAGATTTCATCGTCGTATTATTCCTCCCAAAACAGGCTTGGAACAGCAGTATTAAATCGCGCCATTCCCGGAATCAATTCAGCCCCTTTTTTATATGCCGCTGAACAATACAACTGGAAAAACAGGGTGGGGCAAATCAGCTGGAGTAACCTGGTGACACCGCGTACGGATATTAACACACAGATCAGTTATAGTTACGGTTCATTTCGCCATAGCAGTGAAACAGGTACGGCAACTCACCCTATTTTTACGACTGGTTTTACCGCTATTAGTGCGGATGCAATGGAGGGATCCCGCGGTATTGTAATTGAGCTTCCTTCTCAGATTGAGGGCAATTCCATCGGTCATTTTACGGCAAAAACTGAGATTAGCTACAGCTTTGATTCTGCATTTGATCTTCAATCAGGAGTTCAGTTTGAACGGGTCTCATCAAGTGTGGATATGGATCAAGAAAATTACCTGCCCACTTTTACCAACATAAAATCCTCCATGATGAGCTCTCACCTGAATGGGAATTACAGATTTGGAAACTACTGGAATCTGTCGATGGGAAGCAGATTAACCTGGCTGAATGAAAACTCAACAATTTACGCAGAACCCCGGGCCTCTCTTCAATACGACCGGCCCGATTCCCGGATTGGTTATTGGTCTGCCCGATTGTCCGGCGGACTTTATCGGCAGTTCATCAATGAATTTAATATCACCAACACAGGAGCATCAGCCGTTGTGCCATCTTTTTCAGTTTGGTCGCATGCCGGTACTACAGATATCCCCAAAGCATATCACCTGAATGGGTCCTGGTATGCAGAATTTTCTGAAGAACGTACTCTTCGGCTTGAAGCGTTTTACAAGTGGCAACCTGTTACAAACATAACATCCTACCGAAATTTAATCGGCGGTGATGAGCTAAACAGGTCTGAAGTGAACGCATTCGCAGAGCCGGCAGAAATGACGGCGCTCGGTGCCGGGATACGAGTCAATCAGTCTGTTTTTAATTCTCGCGTATCACTTATGATGGGATATGATTATAGTTTTACCCGGCTTGATCATTCCTCACAATTTAACAAAACAGTTCCTGCGCCATGGAATGAACCTCACCGGGCGCAGTTTCGGATTTTATGGCACCTGTTAACTGATCTGACATTAGCGGGAAAGTGGCAGGGTTCATGGGGCAGGCGATGGGCTTTCAGAGATTCATACTACAATTTCCTTCAGGTGGCCAATCCCCAGATTGCTTCGCCCAACCGTTTTGGCAGTCCTGAAACTGATAGACTGGGTGCTTTCAGTCAGGCAGATATTTCCGTGATTTATCAACCCTCGGTAGGTCAGGCTGATCTGGAGTTGCGCCTGGATTTTGTAAATATCTTAAACCGGCGAAATCCACTTGATCGCAGTTTGCTCCCTGTAATTCGGGATGGGGAAATAGTACGTTATGAAACCACAGAACGGACTATGCCGGGATTTTATCCAACAATTAGTCTGCAACTTAAATTTTAATTAATTAACAGGTATTTAAGCTGTACACTCCTATCATTTTTTGGATTACATTCCTAATAATTTGAAAATATTAATGATCGATATGGACACCAATATCTTGCAACAATTAATGATGATTTTGATATAACCCTATGGTTGTCGTAACTTTAAAAAATAACGCAA
>CAYOLE010000028.1:0-23781 GCA_964404705.1 uncultured Rhodohalobacter sp.
TCATTACATCTCCCGGATTTCAATATTTCGAAACTGAACCAATGATTGTTAACTTATCCAATCTCCATTCTCGTCCATGCTGCCATGGTGTTGCAGGGCGATGGGACCGGATTCAGGGACATCAGGCAGTTGTGCGTTTTCAATCACAAGATGTCCGTTTAGTTCTACACTAAGCCGGTCTTCTTTCATTGTAATTATAAACTGGTTCCATTCGCCGATATGTTTGTCAGCAAAATGAGTCGGCGTAACTCCTGCCCTTATCTCATCCGCCATATTTTCATCGGTGCGGTATCCCCAGACTTCTCCTGAACCTACCGGCCAGCACCAGATATTGACCTGTGCCTTTGAACTTCCCCTCAGATAGATACCTGAATCAGAATCGGGCATTGCAATTCGTACTATTTCTCCATCTTCATTTTGCTGCGGGGTGCCGTCGGGGCGGATCAGCATCACGTTGGAATTCACAAAGGGAGTTTCTTTAATTTTCCATTCAAGACGGAGTTTAAAATCAGTAAAAGATTCTTCCGTCCACAGATCTTTTTCGCCACCGGCCTGGCTTTGTGCATCGTAGTCAATAACTCCATCTTTCACCTGCCAATGGCCGCCATCATCTTCCGGGATCACCCAGCCATCAAGGTTTTCGCCGTTGAACAATGTGCGCCATTCCTCGTTATCCTGGGCGGATAGCATTCCTGAGAAAAGCAAAGAGATGATAAGTAGTGATTGTAAAATGAATTTCATGAGAAGTTGTGACTGTAGTGGAGATATGTTTTGGTAGCAGGAATATATCAGAACGCGGGAATGATTAAAAAACAAAAATGTAGTTAACGGGATAGAGCCTCTTTCAGGATTCTTTCAATCCATTCAACAACATCATCCATTACCTCGTCCCGATTGATTTCGTTTAGAAGTTCGTGGCGGGCGCCGGGATATAGATTAACAGTCAGATTGTTCGCGCCACTATCTTTCAGTTGTTTTTGAAGGCGTTTAATTCCCTTACCCATATCCGATACAGGATCATGATCACCCGAAACAATTAAAATAGGAATGTGGGGATTCTTCCCGGCAAACGGCTTGTGGGCGGTGAGGGTCATGAGTCCGCTGAAAAGCTGGTTATAAAAAGCCACGGACGGAATAAATCCACAATAAGGATCACTGATGTAGCGGTCAACTTCTTCGGCATCTCTTGATAGCCAGTCCTGGTCGGTGCGATTCGGTTTGAATTTCGCGTTAAAGGGCTCGAAAGACATCTTGTGAATCAACCGGCTTTTAAATTCCGGGTCTTTGATCTTTGAAAGCAGCTTTGAAAGAATCAACCCTCCATAAATCAACGAAGGAGGTTTACCATTGCTTCCTGAGTAGATAATACCGGCAGGTTCGTAATCATAAAGCTGCATATATCGCTGGGTAAGAAATGTACCCATACTGTGGGCAAATATAATAACAGGTAGGTCTGGAAAATTGCTAAGCACTTCATTTTTCACAAATTGAATGTCGGAAACCATATGATGAAATCCGTCATCATAATCTATAATTCCAAGTTGATCAGGATCGGTTTTTCCGTGAGCGCGGAGATCATATGTTATAACCGCGAATTCATTCTCAGTAAGTTTATTCGCAAAGCGTTTATAACGTCCGGAATGTTCAAGCATCCCGTGAATAATTATCACAACCGCTTTTGGTGATTTCCCGTCGGGAAGATATGTATGGGCAAACAATTTTTTGCCACCCGTGGCTGGAATATGATATTCTGATGTTTTCATCGAGTTTCTCTCTATTTTCTTTAGGCATATTTGGATGTTCCTGCCATTGATAAGACGGCGATATCGCTCTTTCGGTTTAGAGGAATGTAACCTTTTGGAAGAAAATCATTTTTAATTCTTACTCTCTTTTCTTTTTGATTTCAACAACCCTGCCAGATCGTTCTGTGGTGCTGAAAGCGGCGAGTTTTACCCGATTTATACCGTTCAAGTCAACCGGACCAGTATAAAGGGGTGAATTCATCGTTGGTTCACTCCCATCTGTCTCATATCGGATGATAAATCCGGGCAGTGAAATGTTGGCGTGCAGGATATCATCCCGGATGATGGCACCCGGTGTCGGAATTCTGTATTGAATATTATCATAGTATTGGTCAAGCCGCGGCAACTCCAGGGAACCCAGCCGATTAGCGAACTCATTCCAGGCAGCTAAACGCTCTTTTTCCATTGCTTCAGCATCCTGTGCTTTACTCCATTCTGGTTCCCCTGCCCAGGCTCTTTCAGCAAGACCCAGTAGCCGTGGCAGAGCCATATATTCCATCCGGCCCTCCTCGTTTACT
Source organism: uncultured Rhodohalobacter sp. (assembly GCA_964404705.1). GTDB lineage: Bacteria > Bacteroidota > Rhodothermia > Balneolales > Balneolaceae > SW132. The sequence goes on from CAYOLE010000028.1 coordinate 2,321, forward strand.
GTTTCTGTCCAGAGCTGGCCCTGCAGACCCAGGATGTTTTTCCTGGCATTCTCATTAAGCCGAACCATCTCGTCAATATGATTATCGGCCAACGGTTGACCGTAATTATTTTCAGAAGCATTATAAAGCAGGTTAAACGGTATAAATGAGAACGGTGCTTCGGTGGTCAGCATCGCAGCCCAGTAAAACCCGGGCTCCTGCCAGTGCTTATTGTACGCGAGATCAAAATAGAAGTTTGAGGCGTGCGACATCACTACTCCATAGCCTTCATTCGCCAACTGATAGGCTCGATCTTCGGTTCCGCCTCCCCATATGTTAGACCATACATACGGAGTGGTTGTATTAATAAAATCGGGATTGATTTCAGATGCTCCATCATCATCCTCACGGAGTGCAATTTCTTCCCATCCGCCCATCTTCAGTCCCCTGGCCTCCAGTTTATCAGAAAGTCTTCCAAAAAAGTATCCCTGAAGATGCCTTACATTCTCTATATTCATCTCTTTCATGAGTGTATTGCAGAGCGGAGATTTTTCCCAGGCACCGTGAGGCACCTCGTCACCGCCCATATGAATCATACGTAACGGTGCACCCGCTTCCTGGTGCATATCCACAAGTTCATCAATCAAAAGATCCATAAAACGATAAGTTGATTCACGGCAGACATTGATGACATTATCAGTATAATTTTGAACGGATCTGTAGGTTGACTGGTCCTTCGGATCGTGAAGCCTGTACTTTTCTGCCGAAATAGTATCACCTTCCTGATCAAAATTTTTAGCCCTTCTTTCCATAGCGATGATTGCCGCCCGTGCATGACCGGGTACATCGATCTCAGGAATCACCTCAATGTGGCGTTTAGCGGCGTACTTCAGGATGTCGATATATTCCACACGCGAATACCAGCCGCTGCCCATCGATGCTGCCGGTGCGGGATCTGGTCCGGAGCCGTAGACGGGAATCATGTAATAATCTTCCGATTCCGTATGGCCGCGACGTCCGCCGATTTCTGTAAGCTCAGGCAGCTGATCAATCGCAATTCTCCAGCCCTCATCATCGGTCAGGTGAAAATGGAATTTATTCAGTTTGTACTGAGCCATGATATCGAGGAGCCGCTTTACACTTGCCACAGACTGGAAATTTCTTGCTACATCCAGATGCATTCCCCGGTAAGGAAATGCGGGTTCGTCGGCTATGGAAACCACGTTGATACGATCCATATCTTTATCCCGGCTGTCAATCAGAGCCCTTAACGACTGCACACCATAGAATGCACCCGGCGCTTCAGATGATGATATTTTGATCGATCCGGAGGTAACATCCAATTGATAGGCTTCTGAAGAGATGCCCGCCTCCCCGGATTGCATTAAGAAAATATCGGGCTGAAGATCAGACTCCTGATTATGGGTTAACTCAACTTCTTTGTCATGTTCATCCCTGAGAATATCTGCCAGGAACTGCGCTTCAGATTCGAAATCCTGGTCATAATAAACTCGAATATCATTCGAAAACTGAAAGTAACCTTCTGCCGGAGTTCGTTCAGCGGGTGTAGGTGTAATAAGTGATATTTCTGATCTGTCGAGTGTTTTAAGACGTTCGTTTTTGTTAAATGTATACTCAGGAGTTGGTACGGGGAATATATCGTTAGGAGACCGGTTTGTCTGTTCGGGCGTTTCAAACGCATGCACCTTCACCGATTCAACAGTCTCGATCGATTCATCATCGAAGACAAAATAGAATCCCTCCGGTGCATCTGATTTTTTGATAGCGAAAAAACTGGCCAGGTATTCAATATCTCTATGTTCACCCGGAGCAATGGGCTCAAATTGCTCGGTGGGTTCCATTTTGAAAAAATAACCGTTAATGTGAGATACCCTGAATTGCTCAGGAAAACTGTCGATGTCCAGAATGCGAAGTGAATTGAAATAAAGTGACCAGCCCTCAGCCGGGATCGCCTCATCACCGTTGTTGATCAGTGTAAGAACTGCCCGAAGTTTGTTGTCGGGCTCAAAATTGGAGATCAGCTTCCATTCTATCTCTACCGGTGATGGACCGATTTGCAGGTCCGGTTCTACTTCTTTGTTGCTGCCCAGCCAAAATATCATCACGGATATGCAAAAGATCATGAGGGTAGTGAGTGAAAAGCGAAGTATAGATATTGAATGAATTGTTAAGAACACTGGAAATTGAATATAGGTTTATAAGGATGTAACCCCAAAAAGCCAGGTTCTGGGATTTGATGAAAATCTACAATGTAAATTATATCCATTTACGGAATCAAAAGTAAAAGGAATTGTTTTTAATGAAATGAATCATTCATTTGAGTTTGTGGAATTTCGACATATTTTGCATGATTATGATGCCATTTTAATTTTAAAGAAATCATGTTTTCTAACGAATCCCATCGAACTATACTTTGAAAAATCAAAGCATGAATATCGTATTTCTTGATATTAAAACAATTGGAGAGGTTCCAAATCTGGATCAGCTTACAGAACTTGGGGATTTCAGATCTTACCCGGTGACCAGCCCGGATCAGACAGCAGATAGAATCAAAGATGCCGATATTGTCATCACCAATAAAGTTGTGCTGGATGAAGATCGGATCAAAAATGCAGAGAAACTGAAGCTGATTTGTGTAGCGGCCACAGGGATGAATAATATTGATAGGAATGCCGCCAAAGACCGGAATATCCCGGTTAAAAATGTAGCAGGATATGCCTCGAAAAGTGTGGCACAGGGCACATTTGCGATGATTCTGCATCTGATGTATAAGCTTCCTTATTACGATCATTTTGTGAAGAGCGGCGAGTATTCAAAAAGTGATATTTTTACCAACCTGGATCGAAGCTATCGCGAATTAAGTAATATGCGGTTCGGAATCATAGGGCTGGGTAACATCGGCGGTCAGGTAGCAAAAATTGCAGAAGCGTTCGGTGCAGAGGTGGTCTACTATTCAACATCAGGAAGAAATGCTGATCAGCCATACCTTCGGGTTGAACTTGATGAGATTCTGGGAACATCAGATATCATTTCCATACACGCTCCTTTGAATGAAAACACATCCAATCTGATCGATTATGAAAAATTGAAAATGATGAAATCGTCGGCTCTGCTTGTAAATACCGGGAGGGGTGGAATTGTTAATGAAGATGATCTGGCCCGTGCGCTGGATGCGGGTTTGATCGCCGGCGCGGCCATTGATGTATTTGTGAAAGAGCCTCTTGCTTTGGAACACCCGTATTTACACTTAAAAAAGCCCGAAAAACTGTTGCTTACTCCCCATATGAGCTGGGCGAGTATAGAAGCACGGACGGAACTTGTGGATGGAATCATTCAAAACATACAAGAGTTTTTGAAAAGGACATAAGTTTCAGAATGGCTAATTCTGTAAGGCTAAAAGCCATATCGGCACCTAAACTCGAAGAAATTAAACATGTTTCCGTCACTATTTTTTCTTCGCCTTGCTGGGAAAAAATATCTTGATGTGATATGGGGGGAGACCGGCAAATAAAAAAATCCCCTGCTATCAAACAGGAGATTTTAGCTATCAGTAACCACTAAACATTCCAACCGAGTCAATACATTTCTTGCTATGCTATTGATTTTATGGCGGACTGACAGAGTTTTCAGCAAGTTTATCTGCTATCATCTGAAGAATCTGCCGGCGCTGTTTGCTTTCCTTTTCATAGTATCCTTTCGACAGATTTTCAGCCAGTTGAATCAGTTCTTTTCTGGACCGATTTTGAAGTGAACCCAGATCAAACTGTGTTTCTGTGTCGATTACTTCGTGATAGATTGATTTAAGATTTTCAATCATTGCTTTACCTAAGATTCAATCTTCTGGTTCTCATTTTCTTTGCTTCAATACTATGTTGGGTATGGGGAGTGGCCATTAATCGTTCAATAGCAATGGGTTTGCCGGTTATTTTGCAAATTCCATATGTACCATTTTCGATTCGAATAAGGGCCAGTTTCAGATCTCTTATAAACTTTTGAGTTCTTTCAAGCAAGCGGAGATTTACCTGAAGGGCGGCTTCGGTTGACCCATTGTCTGCAAAATGATGCTGGTTGGAAGATAAATCCGCACTATTATTCTCGCGCATTTCATTGATGCTGTCTAAAAGATAATTCATTTCATCTTCTGCATCAGCGATCTTTTTATGGATTAAATTTCGAAAAACATTGAGCTCTTCAGCACTTAGAGATGAAGAGTTAACGGGGGCCGGATGTTCTATGACTGCATTCATGGTTCTGAAATTTAGATAACAGTTGATCTTTTTATCTGTTATCAAATTCCAAATAAACAAGCTTTTGTGGTATAGGGATGAATCTGATGCTTATGTAGTATGTTCCCCTACAAAAAGGCTTTAGATCAGAGGCTTAATCGAATTCCAAAACCGGAAAAATTGGTAAGTTCTGCGGTTAAATGCGGCAGTATACGATATCCGAGCGTAAAATGATGAATACCTGATGTATTAAGAGTTGTTCGTGTTGTGAAATTACGGATTCTGAGTTCATGTTTAAGAAACAACATTCCTACTGTATCCTCTTTTCTAAAATCCACTCCTGCCCCAAACCATAATCTTGCCAGGTACGATTTATACAGATCATACCGTCCCCATACGGTTTCCAGGGATGTAGAAGAAAAGTCATCTACTAATATATCTGTTCCAAAATTAGTTCTGTAAACAGGGGAAACAGCTACTGTTACATTTGTGGTCTCATTTTTGAAATTATAGCGAGATGATATATAGTGGCGGTCGCGAGAAGGATTTTGTTGAAACTCAAAATCCTGAACTTCCTTGAAGAGTTCTTGTAACCATAATAGTTCAAAATCACCGATATGATCCACATTAGGGCCACGAACCAAGACAGGAACCATTACATCAGACGCTGTAAATCCCCCGTGATTGCCCTGTCTGCTATAGAAGGTTTCGGCATACTTCTCATCATTAAACGACGTAACAATATCTCCGGAGTTGGGGTTAGACAGATAGTTATAAACTTTAATAGGTGTTGCAGGATAAAGAAGATTTGAACTAAATAGCAGCCATTCATTTGCCGATAGATATTCACCATTGTACCCATTTTTGTAGTATTCGAATGTGTCCTCACCCTCATAGGTATACCGGATTGTGTTATTTCGATGCAAAAAATAGAATGTTCCATTATTGGAATAGCCTTTAGCTATATCAGGGGCTAGCATAAAAAACGCAAAATCAAGTTCAGTATCATGAACCAGTTGTTTTGCTGTCTTATCTGAATCTTTATGATCAAAAAGATAAACCGAAGGATAGGAAAAAGCTTTTATTTCATCACTAAACTTTTCTTTTGCAATTTCATCAATCTCAACACCTTCTCCGAAAGTCATGCCATGGTCGGCGTAAATGATAACATTTACATCATCATCGAGTTTTGAAAGATATTTGCCTAAGATACTGTCAAACTCTCGTAGTTTTCTTCTGTACTCCGTTTCCCCGAAAAGGTGGGCATAAGAATCAATAGGGTACCAATAGAACTCAAGCACCGGATAATCATCAAATAAATCGAGAGTATTCATCAATGCGAGCTCATTAAGCCTGTTAAAAATGGGAATTCCATATATTAGATTTGCTCTGGCCAGGCGGTGTTTACTTAATACCATTAATACAAATGAATCAAAAACACTTAAAGATGTATTTTCATCTGTACCGGGGATTTCCCATCCGACTAACTTTCCCTCACTGCTTGGAATTGCATTTCGAATATTGGAAATCACAAAGGGTGTTTTTGAAGGATAGTAGGTGATCGCCTTTTCCAGCATACCGTTATCCTTAAAATAATTTGCAATTTGCGGAAGATTTCCGGCTCTAATTTCCTCCTGAAGTACCTGTACGGAAACTGCATCCATATGAAGTAGCAGTAGTTTTGGATCATCTGAGGCAATTAAAAGCTGTACCTGCCCTATAAAAATTGCCAGAACTAAAAAAAATATAGTCTTTACATTCCTAAGCAATACATCAATGAAACGTATTTTTCTGGGTAAAAGGTTATAATCAGCTAAGGCGGGCATATTATTTTTTCAGGAACCAAATTATATATACAACATACTAAGGTTATTTTTTCTTTCTCTTTGTTTTTCTGATTAATCTCCACGAACCGGCTCCAATCCAGCCCGATGCGGCTCCAACTCCCATGGCTAACAGTAATGAAATACTAAGATTGCTGTGAGCAATATTGTTGATGATGATATCAGCCACAAACCGAAGAATTACGGCAAGCATATACCCAACGATAAACGTTCCGATTACATCCCTCATTTGGAGATTAAAATATAGAAAAGTACCAAAAGCACCCAGAATACCAAGTAAACACCATGTGATAAGAAAAACAGGATCGGTAAAATTCAACTGATGTGCAGAGACAGTAGATATAGGAATACCGGCAGCAATCGTCGCTACTATTATGGAAATTAACTTATGATTCTTTTTATTCAAACGACTTTATATTTGTTTGATGGAATTATTTCATCGGCGCATAATGTAGGAAATATCCTCACCAATTCATTTTTAGGAAGCTTAAAACTCCTGACCCCTAAGGTTATGATGGATATCTTTAAAAGAAATGTGTTTATTCCTAAGGTGTATATTTTTGAAGGTACATCACAATTATAGTAGAGCTGCTAAATATTCGCTGTGATGTTTTATTTGTTAATTCAGAAGTCACTAAGTAAATCACTAATCTAAAAACGTAAATCGGGGTATTAAAGATTGAATAAGACAGATAACAACGATCAAGGCAATATTGGTAAAGTAATTTTTTATTCATTGGTAGCCGCTTTGGGCGGCTTTCTTTTTGGTTTTGATAGCGGGGTCATTAATGGAACTGTAGATGCCCTGCAGCAAGCGTTTGATTCCGATGCTGTAGGAACCGGTTTTAATGTAGCTTCTATGTTGCTTGGATGTGCAGCCGGCGCCTTTTTTGCAGGTACTCTTGCCGATAAATTTGGTCGTAAACCCGTAATGATCGTAACGGCGGCGGCGTTCATCTTCAGCGCCTGGGGATCAGGTATCGCCGGCAGTTCCGCCGTTTTTGTGTTTTTTAGAATTACAGGAGGTCTTGCAGTTGGAGCCGCAAGTATTTTAGCCCCCGCATACATTAGTGAAATTGCGCCCCCAAGAATTAGGGGAAGTTTAACCACGCTACAGCAGCTGATGATTGTGATTGGGCTTTTTGCAGCGTTTCTCAGTAATTATACCATTGCAGGTGCTGCCGGTGGGGCATCGGAGGTGCTATTGGGTGAATTTAATGCCTGGCAATGGATGTTTTGGGTAGAAATAATTCCCGCAACTGTTTTTCTTGTTTGCCTTTTCTTTATACCGGAATCTCCTCGTTATCTGGTTGCATCGGGCAGAATAGATGAAGCAAAGTATGTGTTAAATAGTGTTGCAGGTTCAATTGATACAGATGCAAAAATTGCTGATATCGAGTCCACATTGGAAAAAGACACAAAACCAAAGTTTTCTGATATCATCAGCAAATATACAGGCAAAATACATCCGATTGTCTGGGTTGGTTTTGGACTTGCGGTATTGCAGCAGTTTACCGGTATTAATGTCGTTTTCTACTACGGAGCAACACTCTGGCAGGCAGCAGGTTTTACGGAGGAAAATGCATTGTTGCAGAATGTGATCAGCGGATCTGTTAATGTATTGTTCACCTTTGTGGCTATTGCTCTTGTTGATAAAGTCGGCCGAAAACCACTTCTGATGGTAGGTGCGCTGGGCCAGGCGTTAATGCTGGGTATTCTGGCTTTGATTTTCGGTACGGCGGCTGTGGCAGAGGGAGGCTCCTTGCAGCTTGGAGGTAACATGGGCCTATACGCGTTGTTGGCAGCGAATGGTTACATCGCTTTCTTTGCCTTTTCGTGGGGACCTGTAATGTGGGTAATGCTTGGAGAAATGTTTCCTAATAAATTCAGGGGATCGGCTTTGGCATTTTGCGGGCTCTTTCAGTGGCTGGCAAATTTTAGCATTACGATGACGTTTCCCATCTTTCTGGCTAACATAGGATTGGGTTTATCCTATGGCATATATGCATTTTTCGGGGTAGTCGCATTCTTCTTCGTGAAGAAATTTGTTAAAGAGACGAAAGGCCGCACCCTGGAAGATATTTCAAGAGACCTGGAAGGGCAGTAGTGGAACAATCAGTCTGAGTGTAAACTTCCGGGAGTTCCTGAACTCCCGGTTGACTTATCAAAATGTCATGATTGCATCTTCTTCGACCCAGCCATACAGGCCGTTTTCAAGACGAATGTAGTGCCAGCCCTCCACAGAATTGCTTTCCCGCCAGTCAACTCTCATGGTGTAGCCTTCATAGGCTGTGCTTACGGTAACAGATCCGGTATCCGGTTCATTATGTACTGTAGTTTGCCTTTCTACTGTTACCCCGGTTCCATACCATGAATTTTGCAGGTTGATGTAGATGGAAGTCGCCAATAGTAATATGGCCAACCCGCCGGTTATTAAACTGAGATGTTTATATACCTTTTTCATCTTTGGATGAAACCATGATGCAAGTACAAAAGCGGCACCAATGTTCAGGAAAATCAATCCTACGATCAACAGACCCATCGACCCAACCAGATCATCAATCCAGTTAAAAAATTGCTGCCATGGAAGTAAGGGTAACACAGCGGATCGGCGGCTGAATCGATTATTTATAATATCAAGAGATTCATTTGCCAGATGTTCGGTTTCGGGGAATTGAGAGGCCTGCAGGAGGTAATATTTTGCCTTGCCAAGACTGTCCATCTGTGCGTAAGCAACTCCCATATTCAGCCAGAGTGCCCCGGAAACATAGCCATCATCAGCAATTGAACGATAAGCATCGATAGCCAGGCTATACTGTTGCTCTTCAAGCAGATCTGTTGCCGCATCAAACCGGGTCTGCTGAGCAAATAAATTTGTGCTGATCAAAAAAAAGGTGAGTATCAGTAATAAGTGGATTGATTTCACAGTGTGCGTTTTAATTCTTTAATCAGGTTCTCTGCTTTGTCAATATCTGTTTCTATATCACTTTTACTACCGGAAGGGGCAAAACTGATAGTATTACACTTATCCAGCATGTATTTCAGAGATTTAAGCGTTTGACCATTCACCGATCGGTTTTCTACTTCTTCAATTAAATCGCGGTCACTCAATCCAGCTTCAGGAAGGCCGGTTTTATCACTTATAAATCCAGATACTGCTTTATGAACCTGATTATACACTTCTTTAGATGATTCATCTGTCATCAGGTTTTTTCGGGCCGTGTCGAGGCGATTCCGCGCGGTTTGTTCAGCAAGCTCAGAGCGCCTGAACGTTTTATCGCCCAATAATTTATCGATATATAATTTTCGCCACCAGCCTGCGATTAAAGCTATAAATGGCAATGCTAAGAAAATCCAAAACCAGGCTGTCTTGTAATAAATAGTTTGTTCGGTATTGTGCCAAACTGCCAGCCCGGTAACCGGTTGAAGTATACTGTTTGATTGCGAAGTGCCTGCGACCACTGTCGGGGTGGGAGATACATCCACTGAAAGCTCCGGTAATGAAATATATCTGTACGTTCTTGTTTGCGGATTAAATACAGCCACCCGTTCAGCTGGAATACGAACCGTTCCGGGTGTACGGGTTACCAGTTGTTGTACGAAATTTTTCTCTCCCCTTATGGTTAGGCCTCTGCGTTCAATATCGCTGGTTTCGTGTGGAGAGAAAGCTTCTAATCCATCAGGGAGATCATATTCAGGCCTGCGGATCAATGGAATGTTCCCTGAACCCTTAATTGTGGTATTCAGTTCAAAGGTTTCTCCTGTTTTGACAGCATTAGTGCTAATTGTTCGCGAGATGTCAAGATCACCCACAGCATTTATATTTATTGATTCTTCCCTTTCCGGCAGGGCATTGACTGAGACATCGAGCGGTTCTGATTCAAGGCTGACCCTTCGCTGATTGGTGCCGGCTCCAAAAAAGCTTCCGAGTGGATCGTTCCGTCTGGGCTGGGTTCGCATGCCCACGGTTAATCCATATTTCGAAAGTGTCATGGAGCCGCTTCTGGATGGAAATAGCGCATAGCGCAAGAGTGTTGCTTTTCGGTATCTTACACCGTCTAAAATGGTGGATTCAGCCTGTGGCTGCGAGATATTCTGCAGCTCTTCCTTCCAAAAACCATCCGTACGCCATCCAAAAGCCGGTTGAAAAGAGGTGACTTCTATACCTTGTTTAAAATAAATAACCACACTGGCCACAATTTGCTGGCCGGTTACCGGTTGTTCTTCATCCAATTCAACCTGCACAAAGATATCGGGGTTGCTTGATTGCCCGCTTGAAAGATTATCTTTTTCTACAACTTCAAAGTTGAGAGGCTGGGTTTGCACTGGTTCACCATCAATCTGTACGGTAATAGAAGGTATCCTATAGTTTCCTGTTTCGGTCGCTATCATTGTATAAACATACGCGGTGGTGCGGGTAGTTTGTCCGTTCACAATGGAAATACTTGTGCTTCGCGAGGGATTTGACGAAATAACGCGTGCCCCGTCAAAATCAGGCAGGTCGGGAAGCTGCATACTATGAGTTTCGGAGCTTTGCACTTCAATACTTAAAGTAAACTGCTCACCGGTAAATACTTTCGTTTCAGATAGCGAAGCATTTAAATTAAAATCCTGTCCCTGTACCTTCTCGTTTGTAAATCCGAATGAGAGCAGTAACAGAATTATAAAGCCGCAAAACGCAGAAACGTTACCAGTCTTTATCATTCGATGATGGGGATTCATCCGCTTCTTTTTTCCTGTTTTCGAGTATTTCCCTTTCCAGTTGTTCGAGGGCGTTCAGAATGTTTTCCGCTTCCTCTTTTGAAATGTCATCAGGCTGAGGCAGATCATGATCCTGTGGATCCTGATCTTCGGGTGAGCCATCATTCTGGTCGTCCTGCTGATCCTGATCCTGTTCCTGTTCCTGGTCCTCATCCTGGTCCTGATCTTGCTGCTGTTCCTGATCGTCGTTTTCATCGTCCGATTGCTCATCCTGATCGTCCTGATCCTCTTCTTGTTCCTGCTGTTGTTGCTTGCGGATCGACATTTCGTAGTTATGCTTGGCATCAGGATCATCAGGATTATTTCGCAGCGCATTCCTGAAAAAATCGATTGCTTCATCGTACATTTCTGATTCAGAAAGCAATGTTCCGGCATTATAGTCGGCCATCGATTGCTGCCGGGGATCATCCATCAGTTGTTTTGCAGCCTCGAAAGCCTGTACTGATTGCTCTTCCTCGCCCAATTGTGCAAGAGCACTCCCAAGATTAAAATAGAGCCTTGGATCGTCAGGATTATCGTCTATTGCCTGCTGATAGAGCATGACGGCAGTTTCATAATCACCGTTTTGGTATGCATCATTGGCTTTTCTTGCGTCATTCAGCGAAGACGCCAACAAATTGAAGGCTAAAAAGAGAAATACAAGTATTTTCATAGTGAAACTATTCTTTCAGATAAAAGATCGTACGCTTATTCTAACGCAAGAGCTAACGTTTTATCATCCAATTTCATATTTGTGAAAATCTCCGACACATCATCATTGTCATCAAACATATCCATCATTTTCAGGTTTGTTTTAGCAGTATCAGGGTCAGCTTCCACTTCAATGGCCGGAATACGAATCAGATTAGCCGATTCCACTTCGATACCTGCTTTTTCAATAGCTGAACGAACCTCAAAAAGATCTTCACGTGCGGTAATTATCTCCACGTAATCTTCCTCATTAATAACATCTTCAGCACCGGCTTCAATCGCAGTAAGCATCAGTTCTTCAACCTCCATGTCGTAGTCCTGGATTTTAATGGAGCCTTTCTGATCAAACATGTAGGCTACAGAGCCATCGGTTCCAAGATTACCGCCGTGTTTGGTAAAAATATGCCGGATCTCTCCAACTGTACGGTTTAGATTGTTGCTGGTAGCCTCAATAAAGTAAGCAATTCCACCCGGTCCATATCCCTCGTAAGTGACCTCCTCATAATTTGCTGATCCATCGTCAAGCTCGCCTGTTCCCTTTTTGATTGCCCTCTCGATATTATCTTTGGGCAGATTTACCTTTTTGGCATTCTCTATGGCGAGTGATAGGCGGGGGTTTGCATTGGGATCTCCGCCTCCAACACGCGCGGCAACGGTTATTTCACGAATGTGCTTGGTAAAAGCTTTAGCACGTTTCGCATCTTCCTTTGCTTTTTTGTGCTTGATGTTAGCCCATTTGGAATGTCCTGCCATGATTGATAAATCTGTTGGATTGATATGATATCTAAATCAATCTTAAATATAAGAGAAATGCTAACTTTCACCTAATTAGCAGGCAAGCAGTTTGCTTTTAATTTTGAAAGGTGAGGGTATCGTAGGTGAACTTTACATAAATTTCACTTACAATCTGATGAAAACATCATCATTCATAGAAAGAGAGGTAACAAATGATCAATAATTTTCCTGTTATAAAAACAGCCTTGCGTAAAGCATATCAGTTCTGGATCTCACTTCCGTATATTTTTAAAAATTCTAAATCCTATTGGATAAAGAGATATCAAGCGGGCGGGAATTCGGGGGAAGGTTCATATGATGTACTTTCGGAATTTAAGGCGGAAATATTGAATCAGTTTGTATCCAAAAATAAAATAAACAGAGTAATAGAATTTGGTTGTGGTGACGGTAATCAGCTTAAGATTTGTAATTATCCTGTTTATCTTGGATTCGATGTTAGTCCTGATGCGATAGAACACTGCAAGGAATTGTTTGCGGGAGATGATTCAAAAACATTCAGATTAATGAAGGAATACAACGGTGAAACGGCTGATCTTATACTTTCTCTTGATGTAATTTTTCATCTGACTGAAGATCATATCTTTAATGAATACATGCACAGGTTATTTGATTCATCAGAAAAGTACGTCCTTATATATTCGTCAAATACCGCTGAAAACACCGTAACTGATGGAGCACATGTAAAACACAGGAAGTTTACGGATTGGGTTGAAAGTTTTAAACCGGAATGGAAATTGATGAAACATATCCCCAACAGATATCCGATCGATAAGAATTCAAATATCTCTTCACCATCTGATTTTTTCATCTATCACAAATACAATAAGCTATTAGAATAAAAAAGAAATCTGACCTTTATTTTTACGTATATGCTGAATGCATTCCGATCTATTTTTGTATAGTTTTGACACTCATTATGTAATGATCATATTGTGTAGTTGACTAAACCTGACAGGTTTGCACAGTTGAAATTCATGCTTTGATCTTTTTGCCTGAAACCTGAAAGGCTTCAACCGATTTTTAACATACTGCCCGATAATTTTTTATGAATATAGGAATCGTCTGTTATCCGACTTTTGGCGGAAGTGGTGTTATTGCCACCGAGCTGGCAAAGGGCCTTGCAAATAAAGGCCATAAACTTCATGTTTTGAGTTATGCCCGCCCGGCACGCCTCGATTCCTTCAGGACTGATATCACCTTTCATGAAGTAGATTTAAGCAGCTATCCGCTTTTTGAATACCCGCCTTACGATTTGGCGCTTGCCAACGTAATGGTAGACCTTATCAAGTTCGAAAAACTTGATGTAATTCATGTTCACTACGCAATTCCTCACGCTACAAGCGCTTATCTTGCAAAACAGATTTTAGGAGAAAAAGCCCGTCATGTGCCAATTATTACTACTCTGCACGGTACTGATATTACTCTGATCGGGAGTGATCCCAGTTATAAAGATGTGGTCGATTTTTCGATTAACCAAAGTGACGGTGTAACGGCGGTCTCGGAATATTTAAAGCAGGAAACCTATAATAAGTTTGATATCAAAAAAAATATTGATGTGATTCCTAACTTTGTTGATCTGGATCGTTTTAAAAGATCCAACAAAAATCACTTCAAAAAAGCGATTTGTCCCGGAGATGAAAAAGTAATCACACATGTATCGAACTTTCGCGAAGTGAAGCGGGTGCCCGATGTGGTGTCTACATTTCACCAGATTTTGAAAAATGGCGTTGAAGCAAAATTACTGATGGTTGGTGATGGCCCCGACCGCCAGCGGGCTGAAAACAGATGCAGGGATCTCAAAATCTGCGACAAAGTAAGATTCCTGGGAAAACAGGAGCAGGTTGAAGAAGTACTTTCCATTTCCGATCTGTTTCTTATTCCCTCTGGCAGCGAAACCTTTGGCCTGGCAGCGCTTGAAGCTATGAGCTGCGGGGTTCCGGTAATAAGTTCAAACATTGGGGGGCTGCCGGAAGTAAATATCCATGGAGAAACGGGATATCTGTGTGATCTGGGAGATGTAGAAGCAATGGGAAGGTATTCGCTGAAAATCCTTAAGGATGAAAAACTTCATAAAAAGATGTCTCTTAACGCCAGGAAGCGGGCTGAGAAATTTGAGCTGAGCCAGGTGGTAAGTGTGTACGAAGACTATTATATCCAAAAACGAGAGGAGCTTGTAAAAAAGTGAGAGTGATGCGTTTAGCTCTAAAGAACCTTCAGACGTCCGCAGAATCTTGTTGAGCGTCTCTTAACTGAAATGTTGTGAATAATAAGGCTTAGTTCGCATTTCTCACTAAGAAATCTGGATGCGGGTTAGAGCTGCTCCACAATCGCATCACCAATAGACAGTCCCGCAGTGGCAGCAGGGCTTGGGGCATTTAGAACGTGTATTTGGTTGTTTGTTTTTTCAATCCAGAAATCATCCAGAATCTCCCCGTTTTGTTGCAGTGCCATTGCACGTACACCTGCCGGTGCCGGAGTGATATCATTTATCGTAACGGATGGAATTAATTTTTGAAGATTAGTTAAGAAAGCTTTTTTGGAAAGCGAACGATAATACTCATCCAGGCCCCTCCGCCAGTGTTTACCGGCAAGAATCCAAAAGCCCGGAAAGTTTACCGTTTCGACTGTATCACGAAAACTGAATGAGTATTTGTCATACCCTTCTCTGTTGAAAGCAAATACAGCATTTGGACCGCATTCAACCCCGCCAAGAGCCATCCGTGTAAAATGGACCCCGAGAAAAGGAAAGTCGGGGTTTGGCAGGGGATAGATCAGTCCTTTAACCATATGTTCAGCGGAAGCCGTAAGTTTAAAATATTCCCCTCTGAAAGGTACAATCTGAATCTTTGGATCCACACCGGCGGATTTTGCGACAAGATCACTTTGCAGGCCCGCGCAGTTAACCACTTTTTCGGCATGCCAGGATCCGCTGTTCGTATCAATCCTCAGTGAACCATTTTGAGGAAAAATGCCTGATACCTTTGTATTGAACAGAATCCTGTTTTTCCGGGATCGAATCAGGTCTGCCAGCACCATGCAGACACCCCGGTAGTCGACTATTCCGGCGCAAGGCACATGTATTGCCCGGATGCCGCTCACATACGGTTCAATATGATTTAATTTTTTCCCGTCGATTAACTCAATTCCTTCGATTTTGTTTTGCAGGCCGCGTTCATAAATCGACTTAAGGCGTGGCAGTTCGGACTCTTGGGTCGCAACGATTACCTTGCCGCAAATTTCGTGCTGAATATCATGTTTTCTGCAGAATTCTACGAGCTGATGACGTCCGTCAATACAATTTTTAGCTTTATAGGATCCGGGTTTGTAATAAATGCCGGAATGAATCACACCTGAGTTTCTGCCGGTTTGATGGAACGCCAGATCTGATTCTTTTTCAAGCACCAGAATGGATGAAGAAGGATGCTTGAGCGAAAGTTTATATGCCGTGGAAAGACCTACAATTCCGGCTCCGATAATGATGTAATCAACGTGTTGATTTGATATCATTCTGCTATTGTAAATTAGCTGATCAAGATAGAAGAAGCGTTTTTCCCGAACAAGTAAGATGCCGATATTCAGGAGAATTTCATCCCGATCAAAGATAAAGAACGTTACATTGGCTTCTTAGAAATTCAGTTAAAAACCTTATCTTGTGAAATTATAATTCATTGGTTTACCGAAAATCATATTGTAGTAGTTGATATACAATCCCTATATAACATGAAACGTAATAGCTTTTTTTATACTATACTTACCATTTGCATCCTGATGCTGGCTGGTTGCTCACAGGAGTCGGATCAGGAGCGTGCCGCATCCGGTGTAGAAGGGCCTTCGAGTGATATTAGTGGCCACTCCGCAACTATCCAGAATGCAGCGTTCACCGATCTCGACGGAAATCAGGTTGATTTGACTGATTTTCACGGAAAATTGATTTTGATCGATTTTTGGGAATCATGGTGCGGACCTTGCCTGCAGGTATTTCCGGCTATGCAGGAACTTCGCGAAGAGTACCCTGACGATTTCGAGGTGCTCGCCGTTACTGTGGGCCTTACTGAAAGCCCTGAGGATGCCAAAGCTTTCGCCGACGAATACGATTACGATTTTACCTGGCTGTATGATGCCAATGGAGTATTTGAGGAACTTGGAGGCACCGGAATTCCTTTTAAAGTCTATGTTGATCCTGAGGGTGAACTTATTGAAATTGAAATGGGTTCCAGAGGCCGCCAAGGTGATTATGATTCAACTAAAAAGAAGATTCAGCAGTATTTTTGAAATCAATAAATTCTGTTAATACGTGATTTATTTCTTTTCAATTGTATTGCTTATGAACCCAATTTATAATGTTGATGTTATATACAGTAATCTTTAAAAAACTAACACAAGATTTTGATGGAAAAAGAAGTAGATAAACTACCCTATAAAGTTAAAGATATAACTCAAGCCAGATATGGCCGCCAGGAGATACGCCTCGCAGAAGCTGAGATGCCCGGTCTGATGGCAACCAGAGAAGAATTTGGCAAAAAGAAACCTCTGAAAGGAGCCAGAATTGCCGGTTGTCTGCATATGACTGTTCAAACAGCCGTACTCATTGAAACTCTCTTGGAGCTTGGCGCTGAAGTTCAATGGTCGTCTTGTAATATTTATTCAACACAAGATCATGCAGCAGCAGCAATCGCGGAAACGGGTGTGCCTGTGTACGCATGGAAAGGAATGTCTGAGGAAGAGTATGAATGGTGCATAGAACAAACACTCTTTTTTGAAGATGGGCAGCCGCTGAACATGATTTTGGATGATGGCGGTGACCTTACAAACCTTGTTTTGGATAAATATCCTGAACTTACCCAGGGCATTCGCGGAATTTCAGAAGAGACGACTACCGGTGTACTGCGCCTTTACGAACGTATGAAAAAAGGCACGTTGCCTGTTCCCGCAATTAATGTGAACGATTCTGTAACCAAATCGAAGTTTGATAATAAATATGGATGCCGCGAATCCTGCGCCGACGCTATACGCCGTGCTACTGATGTGATGATGGCCGGAAAAGTTGCAGTAGTAGCAGGGTACGGAGATGTAGGAAAAGGTTCATCCGCATCACTTCGCGGTGCAGGTGCCAGGGTGATTGTAACGGAGATCGATCCGATTTGTGCCCTGCAAGCCGCAATGGACGGGTATGAGGTGAAGAAAATGGCAGACGCCGTGAAAGAAGCCGATATTGTTGTTACTGCTACGGGAAACAAGGATATTCTAACTGAAAAGCATTTCCGTTCGATGAAAGACAAAGCAATCATTGGAAATATCGGCCATTTTGATAATGAAATTGATGTCAGGTGGCTAAAAGCGAACTCAGAAGAGGAGAATATCAAACCACAGGTTGATCTGTTTAGGTTTAAAAATGGTAAAGAATTGATTCTGCTATCACAGGGAAGACTGATGAACCTTGGTAACGCCACCGGCCATCCAAGTTTTGTAATGAGCAACAGCTTCACAAACCAGACCATGGCGCAGATTGCCCTCTGGAACGATGATTTTGAAGTGGGTGTGCATGTGCTTCCAAAACACCTTGATGAGAAAGTAGCCCGGCTGCATCTTGAGAAAATAGGTGTAGAATTAGAAGAGCTGACCGACGAACAGTCCGATTATATAGATGTGCCTAAAGAAGGTCCTTACAAGCCTGAGCATTATCGCTACTAATCACCTGCTCTTATAAATGTCATTTAAAAAGCCACCTGTGTTTAGCAGGTGGCTTTTTTGCAGATGAACTTAACGTATTTACTATTTCTGCTTATCAGACGGGGATGATCAGTTTTGAGTAAACTGTACATTCAGGTTCAGTTTTACTTCGTCTGATACGACAATACTACCAGCTTCGGTAACGGCATTCCATGTGAGACCAAATTCTTTTCGCTTCAGCTTACCACTAATTTCAAACCCTGCTTTTGTATTTCCATAAGGATCGCGAACTGTTCCGCCATACTCCGCATCCAGTTCCACAGGTTTTGTGTTGCCCCGGATAGTCAGATCGCCAATAAGCTTATATTGACCATCACCGGTTTTTTTGAACGAAGAGGACTCAAAGGTCATCTTTGGATGTTCGTCAGCATTGAAGAAATCATCCGACTTCAGATGATTATCTCTGTCCTCATCCCCGGTGTCTATACTGTCGATCAGTGCTTCAAATGAAATGTGTGCATCTTCAAAATCCTCATTATCAGTTTCGAGGGTTGCATCAAATTCATTGAATTTTCCGGTTACCGTAGAGATTACAAGGTGTTTTACCTTAAATGTAATCTCAGAATGGGCTGTATCAATAGTCCATTGGGTTAATGTTTCAGTACTCATAAGATCAATTAAATTAAAGTTAATATGTAATAGTTTAATATTGAACTAATATACTGATTCTTAGTAGACTATACAAGTCAGTTTCAAATCATAACACTGCTTCGAATCACATCAGATAAAAAAGCGCTTTCGCATAATTAAGGGTGAAATCCTTTAATAGTGAAGTAAAAAGCCGTATTTTTAGTCTTTGATCAAAACTTGCATCACAGTATAAAATGACCTACTTAGCATTTGCTCTGAAAGAGAGAAAACTGCTTTCATTCGCAGTATCTTTAACATTTTTTTCCAGCTTCGGCCAGACGTTTCTGATTGCGCTGTTTGTACCTTTTTTTCTTACCGCTTTTAATCTTACCAATGCTTCCTTCGGAACATTATATTCTATAGCTACGCTCTTCAGTGCATTTACACTTCCTTATCTTGGACAGTGGATCGATAGAATGCCGCTGCGTCAATACAGTATTTTAGTTGCCATAGGTCTTCTTGTTTCAGCAATTCTCATGGCAATTTCATGGCATGTGTCCATTTTGTTTTTATCTCTCATCATGCTTCGTTTAACAGGGCAGGGGCTTAGCGGTCATACGGCTCAAACCACGATGGCACGTTTTTATGATCACCAGCGGGGAAAGGCTTTGAGTATTTCCAGCCTTGGATTTCCACTCGGTGAAGCAGTTTTTCCCCTTGCAATAGCAGGATTACTTGCTGCATTTCATTGGAGAGTTACATGGGGAATTATTGCGGCATTGATTCTTAGCGTGATGATTCCGCTGCTTTGGTTCCTTGTGAATAAAAGTCACACAGTAAGCGAAAAGGATGATGAGAGGAAAAGAGAATATTCTACTAAAGAGAGCTATAAAATTATATTTAACCACCCAAAGTTGCTCTATATTTTGCCTGCGGCACTTATCCCTCCGTTTTGGGCAACCGGATTATTTTTATACCAGGTGTCTTTTGCAGACCAGCTTGGCTGGAGTGCTGCAATTATTGCGTCAGCATTCATCGCTTTTGCTGCAACCCGTACCGGAATGGGGCTTGCATCTGGTCCGTTAGTGGATCGCTTTACGGCCCATAGAATGTTCCCGTTTCTGTTAATTCCCATGGCCTTTGGATTACTATCAGGTGTTTTATTTTCAGGAACGTGGTCCGCCTTTGTTTATATGGGATTATTTGGGGCCACTTTTGGTATGGCGGGATCTATTAAATCGGCACTATGGGCCGAGATGTTCGGTACCGGTATGATCGGAACAGTACGGAGTCTTTTTTCATCTATAATGGTAGTGAGTACCGCGGCAAGTCCATTCCTGATGGGATGGTGGCTCGATAACGGAGTTACAATGCCATCTATCTTTGCGATTGCATTTATCACTACAATAATTGCTGGTTTATTGTCATTAAGATTGGTTTTCGGAGAAAATGAGATAGCTGATTAATTTTTACCATTAAGGCACGTTTGTGAGTTTTTTCCTGTTAAGAGAGGGTAAAAGGAAATGCAGGTAATGAACTATGAAATGGATTTTACTATTAATTTTTATCAGCGCGCCAATGACAGTTGAAAACTACGGTGACGAAACAGGAAATGATACGGAAATGGCAACGTTTGGAGCGGGATGCTTTTGGTGTGTGGAAGCGATCTACCAGCGGGTTAACGGAGTCATAGCTGTGGAATCTGGGTATGCCGGCGGACATGTTTTAAACCCTACATATGAACAGGTTGTCAGAGGCAATACAGGCCACGCCGAAGTGGCAAGGGTAACATACAACCCTGATATAATCAGCTATGAAGAACTTCTGGAAGTATTTTGGCATACGCATGATCCTACTACATTAAATCGGCAGGGCAATGATGTAGGGCCGCAGTACCGTTCGGCAATTTTTTATCACAATGATGAGCAGAAGCAAATCGCGCAAAAATCGTTAGAGAAAACCGAGGAGTCAAAACTTTGGGATGATCCAATTGTGACTGAAATCACGGAGCTCAGCAACTACAGTACCGCCGAAAACTATCACCAAAATTACTTTAACAATAATCCCAATGCTGGATATTGCTCTGTTGTAATTGCACCAAAAATTGCTAAGTTCAAAAAAGATTTTCCTCATTTATTGCAGGACTCACTCTAAAGAGGTAGGTACCCAACTCAAACCAAACAAAAAACCTTATGATCATGAAAATTTCAGCAATCATCTCTCTGGCCTTTTTTACAGCCCTGTTTTTTACACTTGAAATTAATGCACAGGAACGCACCACCGATCGTGTAATGGCAAGTCCTAACGCTTCTGTAAGCCAAACAATTGGACTCACTGAGGTGTCAATCACCTATGGAAGACCTGGGGTGAGAGACCGTGATATTTTTGGAGGCTTGGTACCTTTCAATGAGGTTTGGCGCACAGGTGCAAACGAATCTACAGCAATCACCTTCTCAGGAGATGTTCGGGTAGAGGGTGAACGGGTGGAAGAGGGTACCTATTCACTCTACACAATACCAGGTGAAGATACCTGGACGATTATCATAAATGACAAACTCTCCTGGGGAACGGAATATGATGAAAATGAAGATGTATTGCGTGTAGAAGTGGAAGCGGAGGAATCACACTTTCTGGAACAAATGATGATATATTTCGAAAATATAACTGAAGACAGTGGCGATTTGATCATCCACTGGGCTGATACAAAAGTGGCGGTTCAAATTGAACCGGTTGAGGACTAACCCGGATATCTCACAGAGGTTTTGTTGAATGTTGTCTAATCAATTGTAATACAGAAGGTTGGATAAATATTTAAGGGTTAAAAAGTATTACAGAGTGTTTCCGG